>DASTYO010000061.1:0-18648 GCA_035764875.1 Acidimicrobiales bacterium
CCACCCGCGAATCTCGTGCGTGGGTGACACCTGCTGTCACCCGCGCACGAAATTCCGCCTCACTTGAGGAACTTCGAGGTCGTGTTGTCGGCCAGGACCTTGCCGCCGGTCTGGCACGTCGGGCAGTAGTGCACCGTGTAGCGGGTGTACGCCACCTCCCGGATGGCGTCGCCGCACACCGGGCACGGCTCGCCGGTGCGGTGGTGCACGTTGCCGGGCCGGTCCTTCGACGACGACATGTCGTCCCGGCTCCGCTCGTAGGCCAGGCCCTCCTCGACGGCGTCGGCGATGGCGGCCACCAGCGCGGCGGCGTCGTCGGCGTCGAGCTTGCCGGTCATGGCGAACGGCGACAGCTTCGCCCGGTGGCACACCTCGTTGGCGAGCCGGCGGCCGAGGCCGGCGATGCGCCGCTGGTCGCGGAGGAAGCCGTGCAGCCGGGTGTTCTCGGCGTGCAGCAGCTCGAGGAGCCGGTCGGCGTCGACGTCGGTGGCGTCGGGACCGAGGTGGTCGAGGGGCTCGTGCTCGTCGGGGTCGCCGTCCACCACCCAGACGCCGGCCTTGCGCTCGGTGCCGGCCTCGGAGAGCAGCAGGGCGCGCCCGTCGTCGAAGCGCCAGCGGGCCTGCCCGCCCTTGGGCTTGGCGGCCTGCTTGGCGTCGGGGCGCAGGCGCCCGCCCTGCATGAGGTGCACGACGTGGGTGGCCGAGGGGAACCGCAGCAGGAGGAGCTTGCCCCGCCGGCCCACCGACTCGAGCGGCTCCCCGTGGGTCACCGCCGGGTCGGGCGAGAACGTCTTGAGCGCCGTGAACGCCAGCGGGGTGAACCGGGTGAGCACCGCTCCGCCGAACTCGGCCTCCAGCCGCTCGGCGTGGGCCTGGACCTCGGGAAGCTCGGGCACCTCAGAACTCCGTCCCGGCCTTGACCTCGGCGAACAGGTCGCCGAGCACCTCGACGGCGACGCGGTGCTCGAGCAGCGAGCGGACGTCGCCCCCGAGGACGAGGTCGCCGGCGATGAACGCCTCGAGGGCGGGGCGCTGACCGCTGGCGATCGCCGCGGCTGTGGCCCGGTCGCTGGTGAGGCGCACGTCGGGCTCGGTGCCGGGGTCGGCGTCGGCGGTCAAGGGCTGCACCGAGCACTGGCCCCGGTCGATCACCAGCCGCCAGCGAGGGCCGCCGGTGACGACCTGCTCGACCACCAGCGACACGTCGGCCCAGGGGTCGTCGGCTGGCACGGGCCGCCGGCGGGCGGCGGCGTCCATGGCGGCGAGCCAGTCGTCCGAGAGGAACTCCACGTCGCACAGGGTGGCACGCGACGATGGCCGGGTGGCCCCCCGCCCCGACGACGAGCAGCCCCACGAGCCCCGGCCGGGTGCGGCGGGCGACGGGTGGAGCGAGACGTGGTCGTTCGACTTCGCCGCGGCCGACGGTGCGGTCGGCGGCTGGGTGCGGGTGACCCGCTTCGTCGACCGGCTCTGGTACGAGGCGGCGCTCGCCGGGCCCCGCCGCCAGCTGCTCGCCGTGCTCGACCACGACGTGCCGCTCCGCCGCGGACCGCTCGAGCTGCGCACCACCGGCCTGTGGGCCGACCACATCTGCGAGACGCCCTTCGACCACTGGACGGTCGGCCTCGAGGCGTTCGCACTCGGCGTCGACGACCCGCTCGAGCTGCACGGCCGCCAGATGGGCGACCGGGTGGCGCTCGGCTTCGACCTCGAGTGGGAGACCGACGGCCCGGTGCTCGACGCCGCCGGCGATGCGGGCGTGCACGCCTACGAGGTGCCGTGCCGCGTCCACGGCGAGGTGCTGGTGGGGCCGTCGACCATCGACCTCGAGGGCGTCGGCTTCCGGCAGCACGCCTGGGGTCCCATCGACTGGTGGAGCGGTGCGGGCTGGCACCTCACGGGTGTGGTCGAAGGCGACCGGCACTGGTCGGTCGACCACCGAGCCGGCACCACCACGGCGCAGATCGTCGAGCGCACCGGCCGGGTGCGGACGGTCGACGCCCAGGGCGAGCTCCACGTCGACGACCACGGCCTCCCCACGGCGGCCCGGGCGCTCGCCGACGGTCACGTCCTGCGGGTGGAGGTGCTGGCGGTCACGCCGGTGCAGGTCGACCAGGGCGGGCGCCGGGCCCGCCGGCCCCGCGCCCTGTGCCGGCTCCGCAGCGGCGACGGGTGGATCGGCGTCGGGTGGCTGGAGGTCCGAGGCGACGGGCGGCGGGCGGTTGCTGCGGCGCCGGGTTGACCGCTTCGCCGAGCAGCAGGCAGTGTCGGCCCCGTGGCCCCATCACCAGCCGATGAGCCCGTCCGGCGGGCCGGCGCCGCCGATGTCGACGCGATCGCGGCGCTGCTCGCCCGCGGCGGTGCCGACGCCGCGCCGACCCGGGCCGCAGAGGTGGTGGGCGGGGCCGAGACCTGGGTCGTCGGCTTCGACCAGGTCCGAGGGGTGGTCGCCCTGCGGGGTGATCGCATCGTCGAGCTCTCGGTCGACCCGCCCCTGCGCGGGCAGGGCATCGGCATGCGCCTCGTGGCGCTCGCCCAGCTGCGCCGGCCGGCCGGCGTGGCGGTGGTCCCGCCGGATGGCGCCCGCGTGAGCTCGTTCTTCCGCCGCGCCGGCTTCAGCCCGGCCGGCGACGGCGACCTCCTCCACTGGCACCCCTGACCTCGCACCCTCGTTCCGGCAGCACGATCGTCGGTCGATGACCGGGAAGGCTGGGGCCAGAAGCGCTGACTGACCCGTTCCGGCAGCACGATCGCCGGTCGGCGACCAGCGGAGATGGGACCAGAAGGGCGGTGCGGGTCAGGCGGGGGTGGGGCGGAAGGCGAGCTCGAACGCCTCGGCCACCCGATCGGCCCAGACGGCGTAGCCGGCGCCGGAGGGGTGGAACCGGTCGGCGGAGAGGAAGTGCTGCCGGTGCTGGCGCTTGATCCACGACGGGCGGCGCCGCACGCAGGCGTAGTGCACCGTGGCGTGCCGGCCGGCGGCCCGGCGGAGGACGACATCGAGCCACCGGGCCCGGGCGGCGGCGAGGCCGCGCAGGGGGTGGGGGAGGCGGATCGCGTCGGCGAGCTCGGGGATCGAGACCACGATGAGCGGGGCGCCGCCGGCGGCGTCGACGATGGCGTCGACGTTGCGGGCGAAGCGGCGCCGACCCGTGAAGGCGGCGATGTCGTTGGCGCCCACGGTGACGCCCACGGCGTCGACGTGCTGACCGATCTGGGCCAGGCCGTGCTGGAGCTGCTCGAGGGCGGGCAGCTGGCGCTCGACCACGTCGGCGCTGGTGGCGCCGGGCGTGGCGAAGACGTGCAGGCGGGTGCGCCGGGCCCCGTGCGCGGCCACCAGGCGGGGGAGCGTGAGCTCGGGGGCGATGGCGCCGAGGCCGGCGGCCAGGGAGTCGCCGAGCCACACGACCCGGTGCGCGTCGGCCTCCGCCGGGCCCACGTCGCCGTCGACCCAGTGCACGGCCCGGTCGTCGGCGTCGCTCACCGACAGGCGGGCCTGCAGCAGCGCCAGCAGGCCGACGCCGCCGGCCGCGCCCGTGCCCGCGGCACCGATGGTGAGGGCGTGCTTCAGGATGCGACGGGCGGTGGAGGCGGGCATGAGGTGGGGGGACGGGTCGGCGGAGATCCCCAGCGGACCCATCGGCCAGGGTAGGGCGGAACTGGAGCGATCCCCCAGCCGCCGGACGCGAACTGGCCCACCGATCCCCACGCATGCGCGGGGATCGGTGGGCCAGAACGGAACTCGGGTGGGTGCTAGCGCTGGCCGGCGAGCTTGCGGTTGCGCAGCTGGGCCCGGACGTAGTCGCGGTTCATGTAGGCGATGTAGTCGAGCGGGATGTCCTTCGGGCACGCCACGGTGCACTCGCCGTGGTTGGTGCAGGAGCCGAAGTAGGTCTCCATCTCGTCCACCATGTTCAGCACCCGGGTGTCGCGCTCGGCCTGGCCCTGGGGGAGCAGGTTCAGGTGCTCGATCTTGGCCGAGGTGAACAGCTGGGCCGCCGAGTTGGGGCACGCCGCCACGCAGGCGCCGCAGCCGATGCAGGCGGCGGCGTCGAAGGCCGCGTCGGCGGCCTCCTTCGGCACGGGGATCAGGTTGGCGTCGGGGGCCGAGCCGGTGGGGGCGGTGATGTAGCCGCCGGCCTCGACGATGCGGTCGAACGCCGAGCGGTCGACCACGAGGTCCTTCACCACGGGGAAGGCGGCCGCCCGCCACGGCTCGATGTTGATGGTCTCGCCGTCGCGGAACTTGCGCATGTGCAGCTGGCACGTGGCGGTGCCGCGCTGGGGGCCGTGGGCCTGGCCGTTGATCATCAGGCCGCACGAGCCGCAGATGCCCTCGCGGCAGTCGTGCTCGAACTCGACGGGCTCCTCGCCCTGCTCGATCAGCTGCTCGTTGAGCATGTCGAGCATCTCGAGGAAGGAGATGTCCTCGGACACGCCGTCGAGGGTGTACGTGCGCATCTCGCCCTTGGCCCGAGCGTCGTGCTGGCGCCAGATGTTCAGTGTGAGCTTCACAGGTGCTTCCTCGCCTACTTGTAGCTGCGCTGGGTGAGCGCCACGTTCTCGAACTCGAGCGGCTCCTCGTGGCGGACGGAGGTGGCCGGGTCACCGGTCCACTCCCACGCCGACACGAACGAGAAGTTCTCGTCGTCGCGGAGGGCCTCGCCCTCCTCGGTCTGGGACTCCTCGCGGAAGTGGCCGCCGCAGGACTCGGCCCGGTCGAGGGCGTCCTTGCACATCAGCTCGCCGAGCTCGAGGAAGTCGGCGATGCGGTTGGCCTTCTCGAGGCTCTGGTTGAGGTTGTCGCCCGAGCCGAGCACCCGGACGTCCTTCCAGAACTCCTCGCGCAGCGCCGGGATCTCGGAGAGGGCCTTCTGCAGGCCGGCCTCGTTGCGGGCCATGCCGCACTGGTCCCACATGATCCGGCCCAGCTCCTTGTGGAACCAGTCGGGGGAGCGGGTGCCGTTGACGGCGAGGAGGCGGTTGACCGTGTCCATGGTCTCCGTCTCGCTCTGGGTGAACGAGGGGTCGTCCACCGGCACGGCCGGCTGGCCGAGCAGGCCGGCCAGGTAGTTGGCCAGCGTGTAGGAGATGACGAAGTAGCCGTCGGCCAGGCCCTGCATCAGCGCCGACGCACCCAGGCGGTTGGCGCCGTGGTCGGAGAAGTTCGCCTCGCCGAGCACGAACAGGCCGGGCACGTTCGACATGAGGTGGTAGTCCACCCACAGGCCGCCCATCGTGTAGTGGACGGCGGGGTAGATGCGCATCGGCTGCTCGTAGGGGTTCTCGTCCGTGATGCGCTCGTACATCTCGAACAGGTTCCCGTACCGCTCCTCGATGGCGTCCTTGCCGAGGCGGTTGATGGAGTCGGCGAAGTCGAGGTACACGCCGTTCTTGCGGGGACCGACGCCCCGACCCTCGTCGACGGCGGTCTTCGCGTTGCGGGAGGCGACGTCGCGGGGGACGAGGTTGCCGAAGCTCGGGTACTTGCGCTCGAGGAAGTAGTCGCGGTCCTCGTCGGGGATCTGCGAGGCGGGGCGGGTCTCGTCCGGGTTCTTCGGGACCCAGACCCGGCCGTCGTTGCGCAGCGACTCGGACATCAGCGTGAGCTTCGACTGGTACTCCTCCGACGGCGGGATGCACGTCGGGTGGATCTGGGTGAAGCACGGGTTGCCGAAGGCCGCCCCCCGCTTGTGGGCCCGCCACGTCGCCGTCGCGTTGGACTGCTTGGCGTTGGTGGACAGGTAGAAGACGTTGCCGTAGCCGCCGGTGGCGAGCAGGACGGCGTGGGCCGAGTGGCGGGTGACCGCACCGGTCTTCATGTCGCGGGCGATGACGCCGCAGGCCACCCCGTCCTTCACCACCAGGTCGAGCACCTCGGTCTTGGTGATGAGCTCGACCGTGCCGTTGTGCACCTCCTTCATGAGCGCCTGGTAGGCGCCGAGCAGGAGCTGCTGGCCGGTCTGGCCCCGGGCGTAGAACGTGCGGGACACCTGGGCGCCGCCGAAGGAGCGGTTGTCGAGCAGGCCGCCGTACTCGCGGGCGAAGGGCACGCCCTGGGCGACGCACTGGTCGATGATGTCGACCGACACCTCGGCCAGGCGGTACACGTTCGCCTCACGGGAGCGGTAGTCGCCGCCCTTCACCGTGTCGTAGAAGAGGCGGTACACCGAGTCGCCGTCGTTCTTGTAGTTCTTGGCGGCGTTGATGCCGCCCTGCGCGGCGATGGAGTGGGCTCGCCGGGGCGAGTCGTGCAGGGTGATGACCTTGACCTTGTAGCCCTGCTCGCCGAGCGTGGCGGCGGCCGCGGCGCCGGCGAGGCCCGAGCCGACGACGATGACCTCGAACTTGCGCCGGTTGTTCGGCGCCACGAGCTTCATGTCGAACTTGTGCTGCGTCCACTTGTCGGCGATGTCGCCTGCGGGGACGGCGGAATCCAGGTTGCCGATCACGATGCGCCCTCCTCGACGCGGAGCTCCTCGTTGGCCTCGTAGGCCTCGATGTACTCGTTGCGCTGCTTCTCGGAGAAGCCGTCGTACTGCTCGACGCTGATGGCGCCGTCGCGGAGGGCGTCGGCGAAGACCGCCTCGCAGGTCACGATGCGGTCGCCGTCCTCGAAGCACACCTCGTCCTCGGCGGCGCCGGAGACCACGGCGATCGGGAAGCTGAGGTTGCCGAGGGCGACGATGGCGGCGAAGCCGATGGCGAAGCCGCGCCGCCAGCTGTTCCAGCGGGGGTTGTTGAGCCCGAGGCTCTGGAACATGCTCCAGGAGCCGTGGTACAGGTGCACGCCGAGGGCGATGTTGGCGACGATGTAGATGGCCGCCGGGATGGCGTTGGTGAGGCTGGCCTGCACGTTGCGGTAGACGTCGCCCCGCACGAAGTCGGGGTTCACGAAGCCCCAGGTGAAGTCGGCCAGGTGCCAGATCAGGAAGAGCAGGATCACGATGCCGGTGATGCGCATCGAGCGGCTGGCCGCGTTGGCGGCCTGGAAGTCGCGCTTGGAGGCGTAGCCGCCGGCGTTGGCCCGCTTGTTCATCAGCGTGAGGCTGGCGGCGGCGTGGATGTGGAGGACGAAGGCGGTGATGAGCCCGAGGCGCAGCAGCCAGAGCGTGACCGTGCGGGGGAAGATCGGGTACAGCAGCTCACGCAGGAACTCGCCGTAGACGTTCAGGGCGTGGGCGCCCTGGTACATCTTCAGGTTCCCGATCATGTGGAAGAAGACGTAGCCCATCAGCATGATGCCGGTGACCGCCATCACCCACTTCTTGCCGACGGCCGACCGGTAGAAGGCGACGGGCCAGGGCGCCGGGCGTCGTGGCGGGTTCACGGGCTGAACGCCAGCGCCCGCACCCCCCCGTGAGGCTGACTTCTCCATGGTCTGCATGGCGTCGCACGGTACCTCTGAGCCCGTTTCCGTGGGCAATCAGCGAGTGACGCATGGCGCACCCGGACCACCTCAACTCGTCCGGCGCGCGACCGATGGATGGTCACGCCGGGCCACGGACGGCCCGCGGAGGGAGACAAGGACGTGGTTCGATCGCGCGAGGACCTCTCGCGGCAGCAGCCGGGGCGCGGAACCGGGAGCGCAGGCGCGCCCGACCGGTTCGACGCGCCGCCCCGGCTCCACGACCGATCGGGCCCGGCCGCCCTGCTCGAACGGGCGGCGTGGGTGGGCGCGGAGGGGGTGGCGCTGGTCTCGGCCGGCCGCATCCGCTGGGCGAACCCGGCGCTGCACGCCATCTGCGCCGAGGCGCCCGGCGACCTCGTCGGTCGCGGGTCGTCGGCGATCGAGCTCTGCGAGCTGGACGACTCGGGGTCGTGGGGGCCGCCGGTGTCCTTCGACGCCGAGGGCGCCCGCTCCCGGCGGCTCCTGCTGCGCCGCGTCGACGGCTCCACGGTCGCGGTGTCGGCGTCGGTCGACCGCCTCCAAGCCCAGCCGGACGGCGCCTGGGTCCTCCGGCTGCGCGAGATCGCCGACCACATCCGCGTCGACGAGGCGCTGCGCACGAGCGAGGCCCGCTTCCGGGCCCTCGCCGACCACGCCCCGATCGGCGTGTTCCTGTCCGACGTGGGCGTGCGGCTCGCCTACGTCAACCCCCGGTTCGCGCAGGTCTGGGGCCGGAGCGCCGAGGACCTCGAGGGCGACCGGTGGCTGGACCCCGTGATCGCCACCGACCAGGACGAGGTGCTCGCCGCCGTCGGGGCGGTGCTCGCCGGTCGGGACGTGAGCGTCACGTTCCGGGTGATCCGCCCCGACGGCGACGTGCGCACCCTCGACGCGCGGTTCGTCCCGGTCGAGGGGGTCGATCGGCAGTGCAGCTTCGTCGGGTCCGTCGAGGACGTCACCGACGCCCGGGCCCGGGAAGCCGAGCTCGCCTGGCAGGCCCGTCACGACGCGCTCACCGGCCTGCCCAACCGCACCGAGCTGTGGGACCGCATCCACCGGCACGTGGGCAGGTCCGACCGACCCGTGTCCCTCCTGTTCTTCGACCTCGACGACTTCAAGCTGGTCAACGACTCCCTCGGCCACCAGGCCGGCGACGTCCTGCTGACCGTGGTCGCCCGCCGCCTCGCCGACGCGGTGCGGGACGGCGACGTCGTCGCCCGGTTCGGCGGGGACGAGTTCGTCGTGTTCTGCCCGGGCACGTCCACCGAGCACGAGGCGAAGCTGATCGCCGACCGGCTGCTCGGCGTGCTGCGCGAGCCCGTCCAGCTCGGACCCCGCCAGGTGCGGGTGACGGCGAGCGCCGGCGTCCTCGTCTCCACGCCGGGGCACCGGGACACCGAGGCGCTCATCCGGGACGCCGACGTGGCGATGTACCAGGCCAAGACGGGCGGCAAGGCGCGGGCGGCGATCTTCGACGCCGGTGCGCGCCGCCACCTCGAGCACCGCCTCGACGTGGTCTCCGAGCTGCGCCGGGCGCTCGCCGAGGACCAGGTGCAGGTCGCCTACCAGCCGATCGTGCGCCACCCCGACCTGGCCGTCGTCGGCGCCGAGGCCCTGCTGCGCTACTCGCACCCCGTGCTCGGCGCGCTCCCGGCCGGCCAGGTCATCGAGGTCGCCGAGGCGAGCGGATGCATCGACGAGCTCGGCGCCTACGTCCTGCACCGGGCGTGCGCGGACCTCGCCGCCTGGCGGGGCCGGACGGTGGGCTGGCGCCCCCGGTACGTCAGCGTGAACCTGGCGGCCTCCCAGCTCGCGGACCCGGACTTCGAGTCCGTCGTGGCGTCGGCCCTCGCCGAGCACGGTCTGCGGCCCCACCACCTGTGCCTCGAGCTCACCGAGAGCCAGCTGATGACCGACGTGCACCGCGCCGAGGAGGTGCTCGGCCGCCTGGCCGCCACCGGCGTCCGGCTGGCCATCGACGACTTCGGCACCGGCTACTCCTCGCTGGCCTACCTGCGACGGTTCCCGGTCTCGTTCGTGAAGATGGAGCGCAGCTTCGTCGCCGACGTCC
Source organism: Acidimicrobiales bacterium (assembly GCA_035764875.1). Lineage (GTDB taxonomy): Bacteria > Actinomycetota > Acidimicrobiia > Acidimicrobiales > Salinilacustritrichaceae > Salinilacustrithrix. The sequence continues at coordinate 9,462 of DASTYO010000061.1, forward strand.
ACGACCGGTTCGTCGCCGCCATCATCGAGGCGGTCGTGTCGGTCACCCGCACCCTCGGCGGGTCGGTGGTGGCGGAGGGCGTCGAGACGGCGGCGCAGCTGGAGGCCGTGTCCGCCCTGGGTTGCGACCTCATCCAGGGCTACCTCCTCGCCCGGCCGGGCGAGGCCCGCCACCTGCCCGACACCCCAGACCTGCAGCACCGCGCCGGCCGGCCGGCCGGTGGGCGGAAGGACCTCGCATGACCATCGCTCCCAGCCGGCTCAACGCGCAGCGGGTCCTCGACGAGCTCGAGCGCATGCCCGCCCAGCAGGCCGCCGCCGTCCGGGTGCTCTACGTCGCCGACGACCCCCGGTCGTCGGCGAGCGACCTCGCCGCCGCGGTGGGCGCCGACCCGGTGCTCACCGCCCAGGTGATGCGCCTGGCCAACTCCGCGTACTACGGGCTGTCCGGCCGGGTCCGCTCGGCCGACTTCGCGGTCACCCTCCTCGGCTTCGCCACCGTGCGGTCGCTCGCCGCGGCGTCGGCCGCCGGGGCGATCGGCGACGACGCCGTGATCCCCTGCGACTTCTGGCAGCACGCCGCGGCCTCGGCGGCGGGAGCCGCGCAGGTCTCCGCCCGCCTGGGCGTGGTTCGGCCGGAGGCGTTCAGCCTCGGCCTCCTGCACGACATCGGCACCGCGGTGCTGTGCCGCATCGACCCGGCGGGCTTCCACGCGATCGAGAACGAGGTCGCCGAGCGCGACAGCCGCCAGGCGGTGCTGCTGGAGCGGAAGGCGTTCGGGATGGACCACATGGCGGTGGCCGCCACCGTCCTCGGCTCGTGGCGGTTCCCCGACGAGCTCGTCGACACGATCGCCGCCCACCACGATCCGCTCACGCCCGGCGCCACGAAGCTCCAGCGGTGCCTGGCAGGTGGGCACGCGCTGGCCCAGCTGTCCCGGTTCGAGGACTTCGAGCGGCACGAGGCCACCGAGGTGCTGCTCCGCCTGGAGCCCGCCCTGCGGGTGGCCGACGTCGACCCGCGCACCGCCTTCGACCTCAGCCGGGTGGTGCGCCAGGAGGCGCTCGCCCTCGCCGCGTCCTTCCGCACCTGACCCCGACGGGGGCAGCTCAGCGGCGGATCGTGGTGCGGTACTCGTTCGCCACCGCGTCGTCTCCGACCCGTCCCCGCAGCGACAGCACGAGCTCGCCCTCGGCGTCGGGCACCTCGAGCTGCACGGTGCCCACCAGCACGCAGGAGTCGGCCGGCACGTCGCCGGCGAAGGACCACTGGTGGGCGCCGCCGCACCAGCGCAGCTCGACGTCGACGGTGCCGGTGAGGTCGAGGCGCCGGTCGGACACGACGTGCACGTCGAGGGCGAGCGCGTCGCCCGGCTGCACCGACTCGGGGAGCCGGTCGGCGACGACGATCACCGGCCGACACGCCGCGGCCAGGGCGGCGTGGCCGGCCTTGGGTCGGCGCTCGTGGTCGAGCACCGACCAGGTGATGCCCGGGTGGCCGTCGGCGAGGAGGAACTGGCAGAACCCGCCGGTGGGGCGGTACTTGAGCCGCCGCAGGGTCTCGACGTGGTGGCGCAGCAGCTCGGCCTGGTACGCCTGCGTGGCCGCCTTCCAGCTGTCGTAGGTGTGGCCCCCCCGCGGCACGTAGCGCTCGAGGATGCCCGGCTGGAGGTTGTGGGTGTGGGCGAGCCGGTCCCAGTCGAGGTCGGGCCACGCCTCGGCCCCCACGAAGCCGTCGGCCTCCGGGACGGCCTGGGCGCCGAACTCGGTGGGGAAGCGCACCTGGCTGGGCAGCACCCGGGCGAAGCCGGGCAGGTCGCGCTCGTGGCCCCAGTACCAGCCGAAGTAGAGGTGGCTGTCCGTGCCCTCGAGCCCAGGCAGCCGCGGCAGGACGCCCGAGTGCTTCACCACCGGGCGGGTGCCGTCGGCCTTCTCGACGGCGCGCTTCACCGTCCGGTCGAGGACGGTCTTGTTCCACGTCGGCAGCTGCTGCGACGCCAGCACCTTGGCGCCGAGCTTCCGGGTGGCCCACGGCCGGTCGAGCAGCGACGGGTCCATGTCGAGCCCCATCGGCTCGTTGTGCCCGCACCACACGGCCACGGACGGGTGGTGGGCCAGCATCGCCACCATCTCGCCGGCCTGGCGCTGGGCCTGCTTGCGGATGGAGCGGGCGTACCCCCACTGGAGGGGGAAGTCCTGCCACAGCAGCACCCCGGCGGCGTCGGCCGCGTCGTAGGTCTCGGGCCGGCCGACGTGGGCGTGGACCCGCAGCAGGTCGAGGCCGGTGTCCTTGGCCAGCTGGACGTCGGCCGCGAGCTCGTCCGGGGTGGCCTCACCGAGCGCCATGCGGGTGGGACCCAGGTTCGCCCCCTTGCAGAACAGCCGCTCGCCGTTCACCGACAGCACCCACCGGCGCATGGAGACCTGCCGCAGACCGGTGCGGAACCGGCGGCGGTCGGACACCCGGCTCCCTGCGGCGTCCGGCAGCCGGATCTCGACGGTGACCGGCACGAGGTGGGGCTCGCCGAGCGCGTGCGGCCACCACAGCCGGGGACGGTCGACGGTGACGGTCCACTCGACCGTGTTGGCGCCGGCGGCCAGCGTGCGGTCGGTGCCGTGGTCGACGGCGCCCACCGTGGTGCGCACGTGCACGTCGCCGGCGGCGGTGGCGTCGAGGTCGGCGGTGAGGGCGAGCACCGCCCGCTCGGCGCTCGCCTCGACGCACCGGGTCACCAGGTGGCGGATGCGCACCGGGCCGGACTCCTCGAGCTGCACGGGACGCCAGATGCCGCCGGGGTTCCAGTCGGGGTCGAGGCAGTCCCAGTGCTGGAAGATGCCGGTGATGTTCCGCTTGCGGGCCCGGTCGCGCTGGGGCGAGCACGCCACCTCCACGGCGAGCAGGTGCTCGCTGCGGCTGCGGAGCTGCTCGGTGACCTCGAACTCGTGGGCGAAGAAGTACCCCTCCGTGGCGCCGAGGTAGGTGCCGTCGAGCCACACGTCGCCCTCGTAGAACACACCGTCGAAGCGCAGCCACCAGCGACGGTCGCCCGGACCGGCGGCGTGCTCGAAGCGGGTCCGGTGCAGCAGCGGCCCGTCGTGGTCGGCGAAGGCGGGGGTCGAGCGCCAGTGGCCGGGCACGGTGATGGGCTCCCACGCGGACTCGTCCAGGTCGGGGTCGGCGAAGGTCCGGCGCAGGTCGTCGTCGGCCGGGGTGGCCAGCCAGCGGTCGGAGGGTCCCATGGGCGCGGCAACCTACCGGCGGGGGCCGGCCCGGGCCCCCAGGTCGCGGGTCGACGCTGCCGGAGCGACCGATAGGGTCGCGCGCATGGCCACTCCGTCCTCCCTCCCGTCCACCCTCGGAGCGCTCCGGGAGTCGGGCTGGGCGTCCCTGCCGGTGAAGGAGGAGGTGCGTCGCAACGCCGTCGCGAAGATCCGAGCCGGCGAGCCGCTGTTCGCCGGCGTGCTCGGCTACGAGCAGACCGTCATGCCCCAGCTCGAGAACGCGCTGCTCGCCGGCCACGACGTCGTGTTCCTCGGCGAGCGGGGCCAGGCCAAGACCCGCATGATCCGCTCGCTCACCGGCCTGCTCGACGAGTGGATGCCCATCATCAAGGGGTCCGAGATCAACGACGACCCGTACCACCCCGTCTCGCGCTACGCCCGCGACCTGGTCGACGAGATGGGCGACGACACCGAGATCGACTGGGTCCACCGCGACGAGCGCTTCGGCGAGAAGCTGGCCACCCCCGACACCTCCATCGCCGACCTCATCGGCGAGGTCGACCCCATCAAGGTCGCCGAGGGCCGCTACCTCTCCGACGAGCTCACCCTCCACTACGGCCTGGTGCCCCGCACCAACCGCGGCATCTTCGCCATCAACGAGCTGCCCGACCTGTCCGAGCGCATCCAGGTCGGCCTGCTCAACGTGCTCGAGGAGCGCGACGTGCAGATCCGGGGCTACAAGGTCCGCCTGCCCCTCGACGTGATGCTCGTCGCGTCCGCCAACCCGGAGGACTACACCAACCGCGGCCGCATCATCACGCCGCTCAAGGACCGCTTCGGCAGCCAGATCCGCACCCACTACCCGCTCGACGTCGAGACCGAGATGGTCATCGCCACCCAGGAGGCCAGCCCGCTGCAGGCCGAGGGCGTGCGGGCGGCCATGCCCGACTACATGAGCCAGGTCGTGGCCACCCTCTCGCACCTCGCCCGCCAGTCACCGCACGTCAACCAGCGCTCCGGCGTGTCGGTCCGCCTCACCGTGTCGAACCACGAGGTCCTCATCGCCAACGCCGCCCGCCGCGCCTTGCGCCACGGCGAGGACGTCGTGGTGCCCCGCGTGTCCGACCTCGACGCGCTGGCCGCGTCCACGATGGGCAAGATCGAGATCGAGTCGCTCGACGACGGGCGCGACGAGGCCATCGCCGAGCACCTCGTGCGCTCGGCGGTGCTCACCGTGTTCCGCGAGCGCACCGATCCAGCCATGCTCCGCGACGTCATCGACGCGTTCGAGGGGGGTCGGATCGTCGACACCGGCGACGACGTGTCCTCGGCCGACCTCGCCTCGCTGGTCGACGGCCTCCCCGGGCTCAAGGCCCAGGTGCTCGGCCTCACCGGCGGCGACGAGTCCGCGGCGGCGGTGGCCGCCGCCGTCGAGTTCCTGCTCGAGGGCCTGCACCTCGGCAAGCGCCTGAACAAGGACCACGTCGGCGCCCGGGCCTCGTACCGGGCCCGCTCGTAGGCCACCGGCGCGGACCGGGCCGCGTCCGACGCCGATCGAGGCGTCCGCCGCGGCCCGGAACGGGCGCTAGTGCTCCTCCATCTGGGCCTCGGCCTGCTCGCGCAGCGTGGCCAGGGTCTTGCGGAGCAGGCGGGACAGGTACGACTGCGACACGCCGAGCTCGTCGGCGATCTCCTGCTGGCTGCGTCGCTGCACGAAGCGCATCTCGATGATGGCGCGGTCGCGCTCGTCGAGGCCCTGGAGCAGCTGCTCGACGTCGATGCGGGTCTCGACCTCGGCCATGTCGCCGTCGTTGCCGGTGATCATCGCCCCCTTGGTGGTGGTGCCGTCGCCGATGGGGGCATCGAGGCTGTCGGCCCGGTAGGAGGCGCCGGCGGACAGCGCCTCGAGCACGCGGTCGGTGGACTCCTCGAGCCGGTCGGCGAGCTCCTGCACCCGGGGGGCCCGGCCCAGCTCCTGGGTGAGCTCGGGCTCGAGGCGGCGGGCCTGGACGGCGAGCTCCTGGAGGCTGCGGGGCGGCCGGACCGACCAGCCCTTGTCGCGCAGCAGCCGCTTCAGCTCGCCCTCGATGGTGCGGTTGGCGAAGGTCTTGAACGTGACGCCCACGTCGGGGTCGAAGCGCTCGACGGCCTTGATGAGGGCCATGAGCGCCTGCTGGCGCACGTCGTCGGCCTCCATGTGCCCCTTGCCGTAGCGGGTCACGTAGTACTCGACCAGCTCGAGGTTGTCCTCGACCAGCCGGTTGCGGAGGCGGCGGGACCGCGTCGTCCGGTACTCGACGAAGCGGCCCTCGGTCTCAGCTGCCACCGTTCACGCCGGCGGTCGGGCGGTCGGCCCGCAGCTGCAGGTGCACGGCGTCGCCGTCGAGGCGGAGCTCGTGGTGGCTGGAGCCGGCGCGCAGGAGCTGCTCGGCGATGGGGTCGAGGACGGGCTCGTCGGTGACGGGTCCGCAGACGCCCTCGAGCTCGATGGAGCCGTCGGTGGAGGTGATGGCGATGGTGAGCTCGGCGTCCGGGGTGGCATCGCCCATGGCGATGGCGCACAGCTCGTCGACGGCGATGCGCAGCGACTCGATGGCCTCGACGTCGAAGGCGCAGTCGTCGGCGATCGTGGCCGCCAGGATGCGCACGTGACGCAGGTACGCGGTGGTGGCGGGGACCGTCAGCTTGGTCGTCGCTCGGGTGGGCAGGTCAGGCATGGTCGTTCCGTTCTACAGTGCTACGGGGTCGGGTACGTGGCCCTTCGATCCGAGATGTCCTTGCAGCCCTCTACACGCCGGTTCTCCGCACGACCAGTGCCCTCGCTCGCCGCGCTCGCATCGGTGCGTGAGTCGTTCGTGGAGTGGCTGGCCGGCATCACGACGTCGGAGGAGAAGGTCGAGGACCTGTCGGTGGTGATCAGCGAGCTCGGCGCCAACGCCGTGCGGGGCACGCCCGACGGTCGGGAGCCGGCCACCATCTCGGCGTGGGTGGACGACGACCGCCTCGTGCTCGAGGTGGCGAACCACGTCGAGGAGATCACCATCCCCGACGCGGACTGGGACCTGGAGGACCCGCTGCGCACGGGGGGCCGCGGGCTGCTGCTGGTGTCGGCGTTCGTCGACGACGTGCACGTCGACGTCGAGGACGACCTGCTGGTCATCCGCTGCACCACCGCCCTGTCGGGCGACTAGGGCCGGCGCCCCGACCGCCCGCACCGCCGGGCCCCCGTGGTCCATCAGTGCTCGATGGTCACGTGGTCGGAGAGGCCGGTGACCGACAGCAGCTTCTCGAGGCCCTTGGACGGGTTGCGCAGCACCAGGCCACCGCCCGCGCCCATCAGGCGACGGTGCGTGTCGGCGATGACGCGCAGGCCCGCCGAGTCGACGAAGCTCACCTCGCCGACGTCGAGCACCGCGGTGGTGGCGTCCTCGGCGAGCGTCTCGTCGATGCGCTCCTGCAGGTAGGGCGAGGTGTGGGGGTCGAGGTCGCCGGCGAGGACGAACGTGACGGGGTCCGTCTCGTCCACGGTGATCTGCAGGCGATCCTGCGGGCTGGGGGTGGGTTCGGTCATCGATCGCTCCACGAGACGTTGCGTGTGGGGTGGGCGGGGACGGGGTGCTCGGAGGCGCGACAGGCCACCGGACCGACGCCACCGCCTGGGGCGCACGGTACTCGGCGTGCGTCGGGGTCGTGGCGGGTCACCGGTTGGACCCCAGAAGCGCCTTGATCTTCTCGGCGACGCGGTCGACGCCCTCGAGCACCGTGGTCACGGTGCGGTCGACCGCCCCCTCGGGCTCGTCGGCGGGGGCGCTCCCCGCACCGTGGGCGGCGGGTGCGAGCCGGTCGGCATCGAGCGGTCGGTCGTCGTTGACGGCCATGGTCCTGGCAGTTCCTCTCCTCGATTCGCGCGACCGCGCTGCGGGCGCGCTGGGTGAACCCGCCGTCTCTCTCCCGGCACGCCCTCGGTCAGAACCCACCTCGGCCATCCGGTGTCCGCCGCAGGCTCGACCGGTGGTAGTGGCACGCCTCCCGCCGGGTTCTACCGCGACCGGGCCTCGGGTACCGATCTGCCACCACGAGCGGGCCGGAGCAGGCCCGGAAAAGGAGTGATTCCCCATGGCCACCGGCACTTCCATCTTCCTCATCGCTCTCGGCGCGATCCTCACCTTCGCCGTCGACGTGAGCGTGCAGGGCCTCGACCTCGCAGCGGTCGGCGTCATCCTCATGATCGCCGGCATCATCGGCGTCATCGTGTCCCTCATCTGGATCGACCGGGCGACCGCCCCCCGCACCGAGCGACGCATCGTCGACGAGCGGCACACCCACGAGCACCTCTGATCAACGGCACCTGCGGGCGGGCGTCCCAGCCGGGACGAGCCATCGCACACTCCGCTCCTGACGAGGCAGCGCCCACCGGGCGCTGCCTCGTCCGCGTCCGGGCGAACCTGCGGGACGCGGTGCCCGGGGCCGCCGCTACCGTGCGGACATGGCTCGTCCCACGTTCCGGTACTCCCGCTGGGATGGCACCCAGGTCGGCTTCGACCTCGACGCCGACACGATCTTCGACGAGATCACCGACGACCTGCTGTACCACGGCGACCTGAACGCCGCCCTGCGCCGGCTCATGCAGCAGGGCTTCCGCGACCCCGACGGCGGCGACGTGCAGGGCCTGCGCGAGCTGATGCAGCGCCTGCGCGACGCCCGCCGCGAGCGGCTCGAGAACAGCAACCTCGGGGGCGTGTACGACGAGATCGCCGACGCCCTGCGCGACGTGGTCGACCAGGAGCGGCGGGCGCTCGACCAGCGCCTCGACGAGGCCCGCCAGTCCGGCGACGACCGCCAGCAGGAGCTGGCCGAGGCCACCACGGCCGAGAAGCACATGCACCTCGACATGCTCCCGTCCGACCTCGCCGGGCAGGTGCAGAGCCTGTCGCAGTACGACTTCGAGTCGGCCGAGGCCCAGCAGCGCTTCGACGAGCTGATGGACCAGCTCCGCCAGCAGCTCGCCCAGCAGTACTTCGACCAGCTGGCCGGGGCCATGTCCAACCCCGACCCGGCGGCCATGCAGCGCACCAAGGACATGATGGCCGCGCTGAACGAGCTGCTCGAGAAGCACCAGCGGGGCGAGGACACCGACGAGGACTTCCAGCGGTTCATGGACGAGTACGGGGACTTCTTCCCGGAGGACCCCCAGGACGTCGAGGAGCTGCTGCGGGCGATGGCCGAGCGCATGGCCCGGATGCAGGCGATGCTCAACTCGATGACGCCCGAGCAGCGGGCCCAGCTCCAGGGCCTCGCCGAGCAGCTGCTCGAGGACATGGACCTCGCGTTCCAGGCCAGCCAGCTCGGCCAGAACCTGCAGCAGATGTTCCCGCAGCTCGACTGGAACCGGTCCTATGACTTCTCCGGCGACAACCCGATGGGCTTCGCCGAGGCCGCGCAGATGATGGCCGAGCTCGGCGACCTCGACCAGCTGGAGAACCTGCTGCAGTCGGCCACCCAGCCGGGCGCCCTGGCCGAGGCCGACCTCGACCGGGCCCGCGACCTGCTCGGTGACGACGCCGCCCGCTCGCTCGAGCAGCTCTCCAAGCTGGCCAAGCAGCTCGAGGAGGCAGGGCTCATCCAGACCAAGGAGGGGCGCCTCGAGCTCACGCCCAAGGGCCTGCGTCGCATCGGCGACAACGCCCTGGACGACCTGTTCTCCAAGCTGGCCAAGGACAAGCTCGGCCGGCACGACATGTCGTCCACCGGCATCGGCCACGAGCGCACCTACGAGACCAAGCCCTACGAGTGGGGCGACCCGTTCAACCTGCACATCGGCCGCACGGTGCGCAACGCCGTGAGCCGGGGTGGCGCCGGCACCCCGGTGCGGCTGACGCCCGACGACTTCGAGATCGAGCGCACCGAGACCGTGGTGCGCGCGGCCACCGTGCTGATGCTCGACCTGTCCCTGTCGATGCCGAGGC
>DASTYO010000062.1:0-4718 GCA_035764875.1 Acidimicrobiales bacterium
GGCTGTCGAGCAGGCCGCCGTGACGGCTGCGCATGAACTCGAGCAGCTCGGTCTCGAAGCGCCGCACGTCGGCGACCGGGACGTCGTCGATGTAGCCGCGGGTGCCGGCGAAGATCGCCACCACCTGCTCTTCGACGGGCATCGGGCTGTTCAGCGGCTGCTTCAGCAGCTCGACGAGGCGGTAGCCGCGGTCGAGGGCGGCCTGGGAGACCTTGTCGAGCTCGGAGCCGAAGGCGGCGAAGGCCTCGAGCTCGCGGAACTGGGAGAGGTCGCCCTTCAGCGTGCCCACGGCCTTCTTCATGGCCTTGATCTGGGCGTCGCCGCCCACCCGGGACACCGACTGGCCGGTGTCGAAGGCCGGCCGGACGCCCGACTTGAACAGGTCGTCCTGCAGGTAGATCTGGCCGTCGGTGATCGAGATCACGTTGGTGGGGATGTAGGCCGAGATGTCGCCGGCCTTGGTCTCGATGATCGGCAGCGCGGTGAGCGAGCCGGCGCCGTTCTCGTCGGACAGCTTGGCGGCCCGCTCGAGCAGGCGGCTGTGCAGGTAGAACACGTCGCCCGGGTAGGCCTCGCGCCCCGGCGGCCGGCGCAGCAGCAGCGACACCTGGCGGTACGCCTCGGCCTGCTTGGACAGGTCGTCGTACACCGCGAGGGCGTGCTCACCGTTCTCCATCCAGTGCTGGCCCATGGCGCAGCCGGCGTAGGGGGCGAGGTACTTGAACGGGGCCGGGTCGGAGCCGCCGGCCACCACGACGACCGTGTAGTCCATGGCGCCGTGCTCGGTGAGGGTGTTCACGGTCTGGGCGACCGTGGACTCCTTCTGACCGATCGCGACGTACACGCACTTCACCCCGAGGCCCTTCTGGTTCAGGATGGTGTCGATCGCGATGACGGTCTTGCCGGTCTTGCGGTCGCCGATGATCAGCTCGCGCTGGCCACGACCGATCGGGGTCATCGAGTCGATGGCCTTGATGCCGGTCTGCAGCGGCTCGTGCACGGGCTGGCGGCCCATGATGCCGGGGGCCTGGATCTCCATGCGGCGGGTGCCGACGTTGGTCAGCGGGCCCTTGCCGTCCACGGGGTTGCCGAGGGCGTCGACGACGCGGCCGAGGAGGCCGTCGCCGCAGGGCACCGACAGGATGTCGCCCGTCGCCCGGACCGACTGACCTTCGGTGATGTGGTCCACGTCGCCGAGGACCACGGCGCCGATCGACTCCTCGTCGAGGTTCAGGGCCAGGCCCTTGGTGCCGTCCTCGAACTCGAGCAGCTCGTTCACCGCGCACCCGGGCAGACCGGTCACGCGGGCGATGCCGTCGCCGACCTCGGCGACGCGGCCGACGGTGGCCTTGCCGATCGAGACCTCGAAGCCCTCGAGGTTCTTCTTGATGGCGGCGGCGATGTCGCCGGCGTTGATGTTCAGATCAGTCATTGGAGAGCCCCTAGATGGCTTGCTTCAGCAGGTCGAGACGCCGACGGACGGAGCCGTCGATGACGGTGTCGCCCACCTGGGCGACCAACCCGCCGAGGACGGACGGGTCGATGACGACCCGGACCTCGACCGGCTTGCCGACGGCCGTCTGCAGCGCAGCGGCCAGGCGCGTCTTCTGGTCGTCGGTGAGGTCGATGGCCGAGCGGACCACGGCGACCTCCTTGCCACCCGCGGCCGCGCCCAGCGCGACCAGCTCGTCGGCGATGCCGCTGAGGTCGCGGGCACGCCCGGCGGCCACGACCATCGACACGACGGCGCGGGTGGTCTTGGAGACCTTGCCGGACAGGAGGTCCTCGACGATCTGCTGGCGGCGCTCGACCGGCACCTGGATGTCGGTCAGCGTCGACAGCAGCTCCTCGGAGCCTCCGAGCGCGCGGGCGAGGTTGAACAGCTCGTCCTGCACGGTCCCGAGCTCACCTTCGGCCCGGGCCACGGCGGCGATCGCCGTGGCGTATGCCTTGTCACGCTCGGACGCCATGGTCATCCCTGCCCGTTCGTCGAGACCCGGTTGATGTAGTCCTCGATGAGGCGGGTCTGGGCGTCGCGGTCGAGGTTGGCGCCCACGACGCTCTCGGCGGCGCCGATCGCGATGGTGGCGACCTCGCCCCGCAGCTCGGACATGGCCTGGCCCTTGGCGGCGTCGATGTCGGCCTGGGCCTGGGCACGAGCAGCGGCGAGCTCCTCGTTCAGGCGGGCCTGCTGGTCGGCGCGGAGGCGGTCCGCGTCCTGGCGGGCCTCCTCGATGATCCGACCGGCCTCGGCCTTGGCGTCGGACACCTTGGACTCGTAGTCGGCCTTGACGGCCTCGGCGTCGGCCTTGGCCTGCTCGGCGGCGTCGAGGTCGGCCTGGATCTTGGCGGTGCGCTCCGTCATGTACTTCTTGGCGGCCGGGAAGCCGAACTTGAGCATGAAGAGCAGCACGACCAGGAAGCCGATGGCGCCCCAGATGATCTCGTTGGTCTCCGGCAGCAGCACGTTCGGTGCCTCGATGCAGTCGGCGACCGTCTCCTCCACGTGGTGGGCGGCCTCCTCGTACTCGGGCGTGCCCTCCTCGAGGCCTTCCTTCTCCTCGAGGTAGTGCTCCACCTCCTCGATGACGCAGCCCTCGACGGATTCACCCGACGCACCAGCCGGTGCGGGGGCGACCAGAAGGGCCGCGACGCCGAGCGCTGCGATCAGCAGCAGTCTCGTGATCCGTCGCATGTCGTCCCTTCCGCTCAGGCCTGGCCGAGGAAGAAGACCACGAAGCCGATGAGGGCCAGGGCCTCCACGAAGGCGATGCCGAGGAACATCGTGGTCCGGACCATGCCGGCGGCCTCGGGCTGGCGGGCCATGGCCTGGACGGCCTGGCCGACCAGGTAGCCGATGCCGATGCCGGGGCCCAGGGCGCCGATGCCGTAGGTGAGGGCCGCGAGGCCGGTGTCGGTGATTTCGGCGAGGATCATGAGAGGTCCTCTCTCCTTGTGGTTGTTGGGACTGGATGGGAGATGTCGGGTGATCCGCTGGGGGATCAGTGCTCGTGGCTGGTGGCCGAGTCGATGTAGACGGCGGCGAGCAGCGTGAACACGTAGGCCTGCAGGAACGAGACGAGGATCTCGAAGGCGGTGAAGAAGATCACGGCGAACAGGGGCAGCGGCAGGAACACCGCGTACCACTTGGTGGTCCACAGGGCGGCGGTGAGCACCGCGAAGGTGACGAGCAGGATGTGGCCGGCCAGCAGGTTGGCGAAGAGTCGCACCATCAGCGAGAAGGGCCGCACCAGGAAGTTCGACACGAACTCGATCGGCACGATGATGGGCAGCAGGCCGGCGGGAACGCCCGGCGGGATGAGGCTGTGCTTCAGGTAGCCGATGGGGCCGTGCTCGATCATGCCGGCGATGTTGAAGACGAACCACACGAAGATCGCGAGGAACATCGGCAGGGCGATGCGGGCCGTCGCCGGCATCTGCACGGCGGGGATGATCTCGAAGATGTTGCAGAAGAAGATGAAGAAGAACAGCGCCGTCAGCATCGGCGCCCACTTCAGGCCCCGGGGCCCCATCGACTGCATCACGATGCCCTCCTCGATGAAGTTCACCGAGGACTCGGCCAGGTTCTGCGCGCCGGTGGGGACGAGCTTGCGCTGGTTGCCGAGGACGAAGATGAGCATCGTCAAGATCGCGGCCGCGAAGTAGATGAGGACGACCTTGTTGATCCCGAACGCCGTGTCCTCGAACAGGAAGACGGGCCAGTCCACGATGTGGCTCAGCGGCGGGAACTCGAGACCGAGGATCATCGGCGTCGCTCCTTCGATGGAGAGGTTGCGGGGGCGGTCGCGGGCTTGAGGCCCGGGTGGGCGAGGCTGGCCGACACGTACCGGAGCTCCCAGAAGAGCAGGCCCAGATGCGTGACGACGAGGGTGAGGCCGAGGCTGGCCAGGTGGACCCACGCGAGGTCCTTCAGCAGCAGCACGACCAGGAACAGCAGGCCGATGCGCACCGCGTAGCCGCCGAGGGCGACGCCCATGAGCAGACCCAGGCTGATGCGGCCGGCCCACACGAGGCTGGCGGCGGCGAGCAGCAGGTTGGCGGCCACGAGCACCACAGCCACGGCGGCCGAGAGCGCGCCGTCGACACCGGCCAGGATGCCGGCCACGGCCACGACGACCGGGGCGACCGGAAGGGCTCGACGGAGCAGGTCGCCCACGAGCTCGTACTCGGGCGCCTCGGCGGACCCGGCAGCCACTGGCATCATGCCGACGACGCCTTGCGATCGGCCCACAGGTCGACGTCGTCGACCGGGGCGGCGGCGGGCGCCTCGCTGCGGCGGGCCCAGCGGCTGCGGGACTCGTGCTCGCGCATCTCGGCGTCGTAGCCGAACCACATCTTGGCGACGGTGCCGACGAGGGCGAAGGCGGCGAACGCCACGGCCAGCCACGGGCCGGTGCCGAGCCAGCGGTCGAGGAGCCAGCCGAAGCCGCCGAACACGACGGGCGTGACGGCGAGCTCGATGCCGCGAGTGGTCTCGTCGGCGATCAGCTCGTTCACCAGTCGCTTGTCGCTCTGCGGAGGCACGGTTCGGCGAGGTCCTTGGGCGGCCGCTTGTGAATCGTTTCGCAATCTACGAAGCCAGGTCGCGAGACGGCAAATCGTGTCCTCCCCGCGGCCCGGGGCAACGTAGCAAAGGCCCTCGATCAGCGGCTCGCGGACGGCGGCACCGGCGCGTCGTCGGGCGCCCCACCCGGTTC
>DASTYO010000063.1:0-3715 GCA_035764875.1 Acidimicrobiales bacterium
GGGGTTGGAGCCCACCTTGACGCCGGCCGCCTCGAGGGCCTCGCGCTTGGCGGCGGCGGTGCCCTTGCCGCCGGAGACGATGGCGCCGGCGTGGCCCATCTTCTTGCCGGCCGGCGCGGTGACGCCGGCGATGTACGACACGACGGGCTTGGAGACGTTGGCCTTGATGAACTCGGCGGCCTCCTCCTCGGCCGAGCCGCCGATCTCGCCGAACATCATCATGGCGTGCGTCTCGGGGTCGGCCTCGAAGCGCTCGAGGCAGTCGATGAAGCTCGTGCCCGGGACCGGGTCGCCGCCGATGCCGACGCACGTGGACACGCCGATGCCGTTGAGCTTGAGCTCGTACAGCGCCTGGTAGGTGAGCGTGCCGGAGCGCGAGACGATGCCCACGTTCGGGCCCTCGGCCGAGGGCTCCTGGGCGATCTCGCCGGCGGTGATGCCGATGTTCGCCTTGCCCGGGCTGATGATGCCGGGGCAGTTCGGGCCGAGCAGCTGCACGTTCGGGAAGTCGCGCTTCAGCTTGTTGTAGAACCAGGCCTCGTCGTGGGCGGGGACGCCCTCGGTGATGACGACGATGAACTCGATGCCGCCCTCGGCGGCCTCCATGACGGCGTCCTTCACGCCCGGGGCGGGGATGAAGATGCAGCTGGCCGTGGCGCCGGTCTCCTCCACCGCCTCGGCGACGGAGGCGAAGATCGGCACGCCGTCCACGTCGGTGCCGGCCTTCTTCGGGTGGGTGCCGGCCACGACCTGGGTGCCGTAGTCACGGTTGCGCTTGCCGTAGAAGGAGCCCTGGGAGCCGGTGAGGCCCTGGTAGACGACCTTGGTGTTCTCGTCGACGAAGATCGCCATTACTGGCCACCCCTCTCCTTGGCCAGGGCGACGACCGCCTCGGCGGCCTCCACCATGGTGGGCTTGCTGATCAGCTTCTCGGACTCGTGCTCGGCCAGGATCGCCCGGCCCTCGTCGGCGTTGGTGCCGTCGATGCGGATGACGATGGGGGCATCGATGGCGACCCGCTCGAGGGCGGTGACGATGCCGTTCGCGACCTCGTCGCCCTTGGTGATGCCGCCGAAGATGTTGATGAAGATGGCCTTGACGTTCGGGTCGTTGTTGATGACCTCGAGGGCGCCGGCCATGACCTCGGCGTTCGCGCCGCCGCCGATGTCGAGGAAGTTCGCCGGCTTGCCGCCCACCTGGTTGACGATGTCGACCGTGGACATGGCGAGGCCGGCGCCGTTGGCGATGACGCCGACGTAGCCCTCGAGCCCGACGTACTGGAGGCCCTTGGCGTGGGCCTCCTCCTCACGCTCGTCGCGGACCTGGGTCTTCTCGTACTCGGCGTAGTCCTCGTGGCGGAACGTGGCGTTGGCGTCGAGGGTGACCTTGGCGTCGAGCGCGTGGACCTCGCCTGTGGGCTTGAGGATCAGCGGGTTGATCTCGCAGAGGTCGGCGTCGCCCTCGGTGTAGGCGGTGTAGAGCTTGCGCAGGATGTCGACGGCACCGTCGTTGGCCTGCGGGTTCAGCTTCGCCCGCTCGACCCAGTCGCGGGCCGCCTCCTCGGTGAGGCCGTCGACCGGGTCGATCCAGATCTTGGCGATGGCGTCGGGGTTCTCCTCGGCCACGGCCTCGATCTCGACGCCGCCCTCGGCGGAGAGCATGCCGAGGTGCTTCTTCGCGGAGCGGTCGAGCGTGAAGGAGGCGTAGTACTCCTCGGCGATGTCGGACGCCTTCTCGATCCACACGGTGCGGACGATGTGGCCCTTGATGTCGAGGCCGAGGATGTTGGTGGCGTGCTCGCGGGCCTCGTCGGTGTTCGAGGCGAGCTTCACGCCGCCGGCCTTGCCGCGCCCACCCGTGTGGACCTGGGCCTTCACCACCACCGGGTAGCCGAGGCGGTCGGCGGCGGCGACGGCGTCCTCGACGGTGGTGACGGCCTCGCCGTCGCTCACCGGGATGCCGTAGCGGGCGAAGAACTGCTTGCCCTGGTACTCGAGGAGATCCATGCGTGTCCCTTTTCGGAGTCGTGCCTTGGGTCGAGGCTGCTTCCGGCCGGATACTAGGAGGATGCCCACCGACCCCTCCCAATCCCGATGAGCCCGGTCGCCCGGCGACAGGGCCGTGGGCACACGGGTCGCGCGGTGGCCGTCGCCGTGGTGGGGGTCGTGGTCGCGCTCGGCACCGCGTTCCTGGTGGCGACGCTCGCCAGCCGGGGCGACGTGCAGGTGCGCCTCGGCGACGACCGCTTCGATGCCGGGCGTACGGAGAACCTGGCCCGCATCATCGAGGCCGACGAGCAGCCGATCCTGTTCCCCGACCCGGCCAACTTCTCCCGGTCGATCCACGTCGACCACGTGGGCGACGACCCCGAGCAGGGGTGGGTGGCGCTCAGCGCCTTCGTGCCGTCCCAGCCCGAGTGCACGCTCGGGTTCGACCCGGAGGCCGACGCCTACGTCATCGGTGAAGGCCAGCCCGAGTCGTGCGACCGGTCGGCGACGTACCCCCGCTCCGGTGAGGGCCTGCGCCAGTACCCCACCGAGGTCGAGGACGGCCGCCTCTACGTCGACCTCCAGGACCCGGCCGCCGGCGACTGAACCGGCAGCGGCTGCGGAAGCCCCCGAGGGAACTGGCAGCGGCTGCGGAACGCCCACGCGTCCTGCCGCCAGGCCCGTCTCCTCAGCGGCGTTCCGCCTCCGCTGCCAGTTCCAAGATGGCGATGCCGTCGGGGTCGAGGGCGACGACGTCGGCGTCGCGACGGGCGCCGTGGGCGAGGGGTCGGCCGTCGACCTCGGCGATGGCGAAGCCGGCCGGGACCGGCACCGACACCGGGGCGCTGCCGAGGTGCCCCACGACGACCACCCGCCCGCGGCGGACGCGGAGCCAGCCGGCGTCGGCGTCGTGGTCGATGCGCTGGTCCTCCCAGCGGCCGTCGGTGAGGTCGGGGTGCCGGCGCCGGAGAGCGAGGCAGTCGCGGTGCCAGGCGAGCAGCTCGGCGTGGCCCGGCTGGTCGAGCTCGTCCCAGCGCAGGACCGACGAGCGGAACGTGTCGGGGTCCTGCGGGTCGGGCACGTCGGCGGGGTCCCAGCCGAAGTGGGCGAACTCGTGGGTGCGTCCTTCGGTGACGGCCCGACCGAGCTCGGCGTCCTGGTGGTCGGTGAAGTACCGGAACGGCGTCGAGGCCGACCACTCCTCGCCCTGGAACAGCATCGGGGTGAACGGGCTCGTGAGCAGGAGGGCGGCGGCGATGCGGAGCCGGCCGTCGGAGATGCCGTGGCCGATGCGGTCGCCGGTGGCCCGGTTGCCGATCTGGTCGTGGTTCTGCACCGACACCACGAACGCGTGGCCGGGCAGCCCGGCCGGTGACCGGCCGTGCCGGCGCCGGCGGTGCTCGGACCAGTCGCCGGCGTACACCCACGCCTGCAGGAGGCCGCGCGCCAGCTGGTCGAGGGTGCCGAAGTCCTCGTAGTAGCCGTCGGTCTCGCCGGTGAGCACGGCGTGCAGGGCGTGGTGCCACTCGTCGGCCCACGAGGCGTCGAGGCCGTACCCGCCGGCGACCGGTGGGCGCACGTAGCGGGGGTCGTTGCGGTCGCTCTCGGCGATGAGCCAGCACGGCCGGCGCAGGTGCGCAGCGGTGGCGGCGACCTCCTCGGCGAGCTCCTCGAGGAGGTGGGTGGCCGAGTCGTCGACCAGCGCGTGCACGGCGTCGAGCCGGAAG
>DASTYO010000064.1:0-7452 GCA_035764875.1 Acidimicrobiales bacterium
GCTTCCACCACCGATTGCTCCACCACTACGGCTGGCGCCTGACCATCCACGACGGCCACTGGACCGCCACCGACCCCCACGGCACCCACTGGACCGGACGACCAACCCCGCTCCCCGACACCCGCGGCGACCCACCCTGACCCGACGCCGGGCCCGCTGTGCTCGAGCAACCCGCACCGTCGCGGTCCGGCGTCCTCCGGCCCGCCCGCCCCGACCGTCCATCGACCCGACCGCCCCCGCACGCCCGCTGACCCGACCCGTCCCCGGTCGGGTCACCGGCGCGTGCCGCGTCAGCCCGGGTTCGCGCCCGCCTCGGCGAGGAGCGCACGGACCTCTGCGTCATCGGCTGCCGCGAGCGAGCCGCCGCTGTAGCGGTCGTCGTCGGTCACGTCACGGATCGCGAACGCCGGCAGCGGGAGCCGGTCCTCGTGCACCGCCAGCTCCGTCTCGGCGAGGACCAGCCCGTCGAGCCGACCGTGGAACTGGTCCACGGCCACCTGGCGGCCGTCGAGCTCCACCCGCCAGCGGGTCTTGCGCAGCTCGGACCCGGGGAGCCCGGCCAGCGCGCTCACCTCGTCCTCCGGCAGGTACATCGTGGTGAGCATCACGAGCCCGGGGTCGTCCGGCACCGGGCGGATCTTCTGGGTGAGCTTGTGGACCACCCCATCGGCGCCCTCGACCCGGCGGATGCGCAGCGTCGTGCCGGCGAGGTAGCGATCGGCGATCTCGCACCACGGGCGGGCGCCCTCCGGCACCGCCCCCAGCAGCCACCGCTGCTCCCGCTCCGGATGGGCATGTCGTCCGTTGCCCGGCCGCCGTCCGTTCATCGGCCCAGCATCGCGCCGGTCGCGCCATGGGTGGCAGGGTCAGAGGTCACCGCCTCCCGGACCCGAGCGGCCCTATCGTGCGCCGGCATGACCAGCGGCGGAACCCGACGCTACGACGAGCTCGACCCGGCGACGGTGCCGGCGCTCGTGCTGGAGGCGGTGGACCGAGCCCGACAGCTGGACTTCCCGCTGTGCGTGCACCCGGCCACGGGTCGGCTGCTCGCCGCCGTGGCCGGCGGCGTCGAGGGTGGCGTCATCGGCGAGATGGGCACCGGAACCGGGGCGGGCGTCGCGTGGATGCTCTCCACCACCTCGCCGGCGACGCACATCGTGAGCATCGAGCTGGACGAGGCGCGGGCGGCGGCAGCCCGCGACCTGTTCGCGTCGCACCCGAACGTCACGATCCTGCACGGTGAGGCGAACGAGCTCGCCGCCCACGGTCCGTTCGACCTGCTCGTGGTCGACTCGAGATGCGAACCAGGCCCGCTCCACTGGGAGATGTTCGAGCCGACGCAACAGCTCCGCCCGAACGGCTTGCTGTTCAAGGACGACCTGTGGCCGATGACGACCTGGCCACCGAGGGCCTACGACGGCACCGAGGACCGGCGTCGGCAGCACTGGCTGGACCACCCCGATCTCCTCTCGACGGAGGTCACCGTGGCCGACGGGTTCTCCGTGCTGCTCGGCCGTCGACGGCCTCAGGCGTCGGGTGGGAGCCCCCAGCCGGGCTCGTAGCCGAGCACCTCGGCGGCGGAGCGGGTGGTGAAGCGGTCGATCACGATGTCGAACGCGTCCAGGGGCACGAGCGACGGGTGGTCGGCGCCGGCCGCGCCGGCCAGCGCCGCGGTCTCGGCCCGCAGCCCCTTCACGTACGTGGCGGCCCGCACCGACTTGAGCGTGGGGTCCAGTCCGCGCACCAACCACTTGTTCTGCGTGGCCACCCCGGTGGGGCAGTGGTCGGTGTGGCACCGCTGGGCCTGGATGCAGCCGATGGAGAGCATCGCCTCCCGGCCGACGTTGACGCCGTCGCAGCCCATCGCCAGGGCGAACAGGGCACTCACCGGGAACCCGAGCTTGCCGGCGCCGAGGAACGCCACGGCGTGGTGCAGCCCTTCACGGGCGAATGCCTTGTACACGGCGGGGAACGCCTGGTTGAAGGGCAGCGCGACGTGGTCGGAGAACGCCAGCGGCGCCGCGCCGGTGCCGCCCTCACCGCCGTCGACGGTGATGAAGTCGGGACCGCGTCCGGTGGCCCCCATGTGCGCGGCGAGCTCGCGCCAGAACCCGGCCTCACCCACCGCGGACTTGATGCCGACGGGCAGGCCGGTGGCGCCAGCGATGCGCTCGACGAAGTCGACGAGGCCGGGGACGTCGTCGAACTCGGGATGGCGACCGGGGCTGTTCACCGCCACGCCGGCCTCGACGCCCCGGATGGCTGCGATCTCGTCGGAGACCTTCACCGCCGGCAGCACGCCGCCCAGTCCGGGCTTCGCTCCCTGGCTCAGCTTGATCTCGATGGCCCGCACCGGATGGCGCTCGACGTTGGCGACCACCTTGGCGAGATCGAACTGCCCGGCCGCGTCCCGCGCACCGAAGTACGCGGTGCCGAGCTGCCAGATGAGCTCGCCACCGTGCAGGTGGTGCGAGCTGATGCCGCCCTCGCCGGTGTTCTGCAGGCACCCGGCCGCCGCCGCGCCCTTGTTGAGCGCCTCGACCGCCGGTCCGCTGAGCGACCCGAAGCTCATCGCCGAGAGGTTGACGAAGGACTCCGGCGTGAACGCGCCGGGCCGATGGCGCCAGGCGCCGAGCTCCTTGCGCATCGCCACCTGGTCGCCGTAGAGGTCGACCGGGAAGGCCGACTGGCGCAGCAGCAGGTAGCCGGGTGCGTCCGGGTCGTTGTCGGTGCCGAAGCCGAACTTGGTGTTCTCCGACTTCGACGTGGCGTACACCCACCGGCGCTGGTCGCGGGTGAAGGGACGCTCCTCGTCGTTGCTGCTCACGAGGTACTGGCGCACCTCCGGGCCCACGCTCTCCAGCACGTACCGCAGCCGGCCGACCAGCGGGAAGTTCCGCATGATGGCGTGCTGGCGCTGGGTGAGGTCGTAGGCGGCGAGTCCGGCGACCGCCGCCGCCAGGCCCCGCCCGATGCGCTGCGACGTCGAGCTCATCCCCCGGACGCTAACGGCGCCGGCTCAGGTCGCCTCTCGCAGCAGTCCGAGGACCCGCTCCGCCTGGGCCGACGGGTCGCCGTCCGCGGGCGTCAGCCGCAGCTCGGGGGCCGGTGGCGCTTCGTAGGGATCGTCGATGCCGGTGAACCCGGTGATCTCGCCGGCCCGGGCCTTGGCGTACAGACCCTTGGGGTCTCGCGCCTCGCACACCTCGAGCGGCGTGTCGACGAACACCTCCAGGAACGGGAGCTCGGCCATGCGGTGGATGGCCCGCACGCGGTCGCGATCGGCGACGTACGGGGAGATGACGGGGACGAGCGCCACCACGCCGGCGTCGGCGAACAGGCGGGCCACCTCCCCCACCCGACGCACGTTCTCGGCGCGGTCCTCGGCGGTGAACCCCAGGTCGCCGTTGAGCCCGTGCCGCAGGTTGTCGCCGTCCAGCAGGTACGCAGGCCGGCCGGCCTCGACCAGCAGGCGCTCGACCTCGACGGCGACGGTCGACTTCCCCGACCCCGACAGCCCGGTGAACCACACCGTCGCGCCCCGCCACGGCCGGGCCGCCCGATCGAGCGCCGAGGGATGCCAGACCGTGTTCGGCGTCTGCCCGGGCACCCCTAGCTCTCGCCGAGGATCATGCCGGCCGCCACGGTGTTGTTCGTCGCCTCGTCGACGAGGATGAAGCTTCCCGTGGAGCGGTTGCGGCGGTACTCGTCGAAGAACAGCGGCGCGGTGGTGCGCAGCGACACACGGCCGATCTCGTTCAGGCTGAGGCTGTCGGCGTCCTCGTGGCGGTGCAGGGTGTTCACGTCGAGGCGGTACTGCACGTCGTTCACCATGGCGCGGGCCCAGCGGGTGGTGTGCTTGATGGCCAGCTTCTGGCCCGGCTGCAGCGACCCGGCCTCGGACAGCCAGCACACCATGGCGTCGACGTCCTGGGAGGAGGTCGGCCGGTTCTTCGGGCGGCAGATCATGTCGCCGCGGCTGATGTCGATCTCGTCGGCGAGCCGGATGGCGACCGACATCGGCGGGTAGGCCTCGTCGACCGGACCGTTCGGGCCGTCGATGGCCGCGATGGTGGAGGTGAAGCCGGAGGGCAGCACCACGACCTCGTCGCCCGGCTTGAAGACGCCGCCGGACACGACGCCCGCATAGCCCCGGTAGTCGAGGCCGGTGGAGCTCATCGGCCGGATCACGTACTGGACCGGGAACCGGTTGTCGATGAGGTTCCGGTCGGACGCGATGTGCACCTCCTCGAGGAAGCGCAGCAGCGGCAGGCCCTGGTACCACTTCATGTTGTCGGACTTGTCGACCACGTTGTCGCCGTGGAGGGCCGACACCGGGATGAACGTGAGGTCCTGCACGTCGAGCTTCGCCGCGAACTGGCGGAACTCGGCCTTGATCTCCTCGAAGCGGTCCTCGATCCAGTCGACGAGGTCCATCTTGTTCACGCACACCACGAGGTGCGGGATGCGCAGCAGCGTGGCCAGGAAGGCGTGGCGGCGCGACTGCTCGACGATGCCGTTGCGGGCGTCGACCAGGATCAGCGCCACGTTGGCCGTGGACGCGCCGGTGACCATGTTGCGCGTGTACTGGATGTGCCCGGGGGTGTCGGCGATGATGAACTTCCGCCGGGGGGTGGCGAAGTACCGGTAGGCGACGTCGATGGTGATGCCCTGCTCGCGCTCGGCCCGCAGGCCGTCGGTGAGCAGGGCCAGGTTCGTGTACTCGTCGCCGCGCTCGGCCGACGTGCGCTCGACCGCCTCGAGCTGGTCCTGGAAGATCGTCTTCGAGTCGTACAGCAGGCGCCCGATGAGGGTGGACTTGCCGTCGTCGACCGAACCGGCCGTGGCGAACCGCAGCAGCTCCATCAGAAGTAGCCTTCCTTCTTGCGGTCCTCCATGGCGGCCTCGCTCACGCGATCGTCGGCCCGGGTGGCGCCCCGCTCGGTGATGCGGGTGGCGGCGACCTCGTCGATGATCTCCTGCAGCGTGGACGCCTTGGACTCGACGGCGCCCGTGCAGGTCATGTCGCCGATGGTGCGGTAGCGCACCGTCTCGGTGAACACGCTCTCGCCCTCCAGCAGCTCGATGTGGGGCGACTCCGACAGGAGCATCCCGTCGCGCTCGAAGACCCGCCGCTCGTGGGCGAAGTAGATGTTCGGGATCTCGACCTCCTCGTCGTGGAGGTACTGCCACACGTCGAGCTCGGTCCAGTTGCTGATGGGGAACACCCGGATGTGCTCGCCCTTGCGGTGGCGGCCGTTGTAGAGGTTCCACAGCTCGGGCCGCTGGCCCTTCGGGTCCCACTGGCCGAAGTCGTCCCGGAAGGAGAACACCCGCTCCTTCGCCCGGGCCTTCTCCTCGTCGCGCCGGGCGCCACCGAAGACGGCGTCGAAGCCGTGCTCCTCGATGGCGTCGAGCAGCGTCACGGTCTGGAGCATGTTGCGGCTCGCACGGGGGCCGGTCTGCTCGACGACCCGGCCCTGGTCGATGGACTCCTGCACCGAGGCCACGATGAGCCGGGCGCCGGCCCGCTCGAGGCGGCTGTCGCGGAACTCGATGACCTCGGGGAAGTTGTGGCCCGTGTCGACGTGCATCACGGGGAACGGGATGGGGGCCGGGGCGAAGGCCCGGATGGCCAGCTCCAGCATCACGATCGAGTCCTTGCCGCCGGAGAACAGCAGCACGGGCCGCTCGAACTCGGCGGCGACCTCTCGCATGATGTGGATTCCCTCGGCCTCGAGGGCCCGGAGGTGGGACAGCTCGTAGCTCATCGTGTCCTGCTCGTCGGTGCGGCGCCCGCGGACGTGAGCGCACAAATGTACGGTCGGGGCGGCTTGGTAGACAATCTGCGTGCCGACGCATCCTGCCGTGTCCGACGCCGATCACGAACTCGCGAGACGCCTGGCACAGGAGGCCGGCGAGCTGCTCGTCGTCCTGCGAGCCGAGCTGGTGGCCGCCGGGGTCGACCCCAAGGAGCTGAAGGCCGAGGGTGACCAGCGCTCGAACGAGCTGCTGCTGCGGGAGCTGCGGGCCGCGATGCCCGACGGCGACGCCATCCTCTCGGAGGAGTCCCGCGCCACCATCGACGACGAGGGACGGCTCGGCGCGTCACGGGTCTGGATCATCGACCCGCTCGACGGCACTCGCGAGTTCTCCGAGCCGCCCCGCAGCGACTGGGCGGTGCACGTCGCCTTGTGCGTCGACGGGGTCCCCGAGTGCGGGGCCGTCGCCCTCCCGGCGCTCGGCACGGTGCTCTCCACCGCCGACCCGGTGCTGGAGCTGCCGCCGCTCGACGTGCCCCGCATCGTCGTGAGCCGCACCCGCCCGCCGGCCGAGGCCGAGACCGTTCGGGCCGCCCTCGGGGGCGTCCTCGTCGAGATGGGCTCGGCCGGCGCGAAGACCATGGCCATCCTGCGCGGCGAGGTCGACTGCTACCCGCACTCCGGCGGCCAGTACGAGTGGGACTCGGCCGCACCGGTGGCCGTCGCCCGCCACCACGGGCTGCACACCAGCCGCCTCGACGGCTCGCCGCTCGTCTACAACAACGCCGACCCGTACCTGCCCGACCTGCTCGTGTGCCGGCCCGAGCTCGCCGAGCGCACGCTGGCCGCCCTGGCCGGCTGAGGGAGCGCCCGGCATGGAGCTGAAGGCCACCCGCTACGAGGTCGACGGCCACGTGGCCCGCCTCACGCTCGATCGCCCGCACCGGCGCAACGCGTGGACCGGGCGCATGCACCTCGAGTACCGCTGGGCGCTCACCGAGGCCGAGGCCGACCCCGACGTGCGCGTCGTGGTGGTCACCGGCGCCGAGTCCGACGGCGGCGGCACGGCCTTCTGCGTGGGCGCCGACGCCCAGGCGCTCGAGGGCCACGTCGACCGGGGCGGCTACGACGACGGCCTGCGGGGCGCCGAGCCGCCGATGCCCGACGTCGCCCCGCCCTTCGCCGCCGACTTCGCGTTCCAGCTCGGCATGCGCACGCCGGTCGTCGCCGCCGTGAACGGCGCCGCCGCCGGCGTGGGGCTCGTCATCGCCTGCTTCGCCGACATCCGCTTCGCGGTGGCAGGCGCCAAGCTCACGACGGCCGCGCCCAAGCTCGGCTTCCCGGCCGAGTACGGCCTCTCCTGGCTCCTCCCCCGCCTCGTCGGCGCCGGCCGGGCCGCCGACTGGCTCCTGTCCGGGCGGGTGTTCCTGGCCGAGGAGGCGGCCGAGGTCGGGCTCTTCTCGGCGGTCCTGCCCGCCGACGAGCTGGCCGCCCACGTCGACGACCACGCCACCACGTTGGCCCGGCACGTGTCGCCCGCCTCGGTCGCCGCCACGAAGGCCCAGCTCTGGGGCGACCTGCTCCACGGCGACCCGGCGGCCTCGGTGCGGCGGTCCATGGAGCTCCTGCGCGAGATGTCCACCGGGCCCGACTTCGTGGAGGGGACCCGGGCGCTCGCCGAGCGCCGGCC
>DASTYO010000065.1:0-8122 GCA_035764875.1 Acidimicrobiales bacterium
GGTGGCCTTGCCGAGCGTGTAGTCGACGAAGAAGCCGATGTGCTGGCGCCACAGCTCGAGGAAGGCCTCGCCGTTCTCGGCGCCGGCCACGGAGCCGACGACCTCGGACAGCTCGACCGAGTTGCCGTCGAGGGTCTCGACCGCCGCCGCGGCGGCCGGTGCGGCGAGGTCGCCGCCGGCCTCCACGGCCTGCTCGATGGCGATGCCGGCGAGGTAGGCGTGCTCCTGGAGGAGCGACGTCAGGGCGGCGCGGGTCTCGGCCGGCACGCCCTCGACCTCACCGGGGAAGTCGTCCGGGAGGGCACCGGTGATGGCGGTGGCGAGGGCGAGCGCGGTGCTGTCCATGTGGTCGGCGGCGTCCTGCAGCAGGGCGAACGCCTGGCCGTCGCCGGCCACCATCGCGTCGATGGCTGCGGTGAGGGTGCTGATGTGCATGTCGAGGTTCTGCACCGTGGCGTCGGCGGGCAGGCCCCCGGCGGTGATCTCCTCGAAGAAGGCACCGGCGGCGTCCTGGTAGCCGGCGAGGTCGGTGAGGGCCTGGTCGGCCATGGCCTGGTCGCCGGTGGCCTTGCCGAGCGTGTAGTCGACGAAGAAGCCGATGTGCTCCCGCCAGAGGCCGAGGAAGGCCTCGCCGTTCTCGGCGCCGGCGACCGAGCCGACCGCCTCGCTGAGGGCGACGGAGTTCTCGTCGAGGGCGCCCACCGCGGCCTGCACGGCCGGCGCCTGCATGTCGCCGCCGGCGTCGAGGGCGGTCTCGACGGCGATGCCGGCCAGGTACACGTGCTCCTGGAGGAGCGAGGTCAGGCCGGCGCGCAGGGCGGAGGCGGCGCTCTCGGTGCCGGCCTGCTCGCCGGAGCCCATGTCGCCCGTGTCGCCGGCGGTCGTCTCGGTGGTGTCCTCGGCGCGGGCGGGGTCGCCGCTCTGGGCCGCGGTGTCGTCGTCGCCGCCGCAGGCGGCGAGCGTGAGCGCCCCGGCCATGCCGAGGGCGATGAGCTTCGTGGTGGTCTTGCGCACGTCGTGGGTCTCCAAGGGTGTGGACGTCGTGGGATGGGGGAGAGGAGGCAGCCGAGGCCGGCGTTCCGGGCGCTCGGGCGACTCGGCTGCCTCGGGTGCTTCTACGACGCCGTCGCCGGCCCGGATGACGAGAACCGGACAGATCGCGCGCCATCCGGGATCGGTCGGGGTGCGTACACCGGTCATGTCCCGCATTCGAACCCACCACCTGCCCGCCCTCGTCCTCGTCGCCGCCACGGCGGTGCTGGGAGCCTGCGGCGCCGACGACGACCCCAGCGCCGCCGACCTGCCCCCGGGCGAGGTCGAGCGGTCCGAGCCCACCGTCGTGGCGATCGAGCGGTCGCGCTACGAGCCGCGCTCGGTCACGGTCCCCGCCGGTGCCGAGGTCACGTTCCGCAACCTCGACCCCGCCGTCCACACGGTCACGTCGCCGGAGGGCGGCACCCCGTTCGACTCCGGTGACCTCGGTGAGGGCGAGGAGCTCGTGGTGCGCCTCGAGGAGCCGGGGACGTACGAGTACCTGTGCGAGATCCACCCCACCATGCGGGGGACCGTGGTCGTGGAGTGACCGGTCGGGCCGCCCGCGCTACCGCTCGTCGAGCAGGGCGAGCACCGCGTCGGCCACCTCGTCGGGCGTCCGCCCGTCGGTGTCGACCTGGGCGAAGCGCGCGTAGCCGGCGCGGCGCTCGGCGAGCAGCTCCTCGATGCGGGCCCGCGGGTCGCCGCCGGCCAGGAGGGGACGGTCCTCGGCCTCGTCCGCCAGGCGCCGCGCCAGCTCGTCGACGGAGGCCACCAGGCACACGACCAGGGCGCCGGCGCCGAGCGCGTCGGCGTTCGCCTGGTCGAGGAGCAGGCGGCCGCCCGTGGACACCACGAGCCCGTCACGGCCCGCCAGCTCGCCGGCCACCTCGCGCTCGATCTCCCGGAACCGGGCCTCGCCGTGCTCGGCGAAGATCTGGAGGATGGGCCCGTGGCGGGCCTCGATCAGCTCGTCGGTGTCGACGAACTCGTGGCCGAGCCGCTCGGCGAGGCGTCGGCCGACGGTGGACTTCCCGGTGCCCATGAAGCCGGTGAGGACGATGGTGGTCCGTCGGGGTTCGTCGTGGCGGGCGGGCACGGGGCTCCAGGGGGGCTCGGCGGGGGCGGCCGAATGGTACCGGCGGCCCCGGGGCGCCCCCGTAGGCTCCGGCGCATGACCCGACGCGTCCTGGTGCTCAACGGGCCGAACCTGAACCTGCTCGGCACCCGGGAGCCCGACGTCTACGGGTCCGACACGCTCGACGACGTGCTCGCCCACCTCCGAGCCCACGCCGAGGGCCTCGACGTCGAGCTCCGCGACCGCCAGTCGAACGTGGAGGGCGAGCTGGTCGACGCCCTGCACGAGGCTCGGGGCTGGGCCGACGGGGTGGTGCTCAACGCCGGGGCGTTCACCCACTACAGCATCGCCCTGCGCGACGCCATCAGCGGGTGCGGGCTGCCGGTGGTGGAGACCCACCTGTCGAACGTGCACGCCCGGGAGGAGTTCCGTCACCGGTCGGTGCTCGCCGCCGTGTGCGTGGGTGTGGTGGCCGGCTTCGGCGCCGACAGCTACGTGCTGGCGCTCGACGGGCTCCTGGCCCACCTCGAGCGCAGGGCGGGCTCAGCACACTCCTAGATCAGGCGACGACCTCGAAGCGGGGGTCGAGGTCGATGGTGCCGTCGCCGAGGACGGCGGCGGTGAGCTCGAGCTCGCCGGCCCGGATCTGCAGGGCCTTGCGGAGCGGGGCCAGCGCCTCGCTGTTGAGGTGGCGGGCCTGCTCGCGGAGCGACTGGGCCTTGCTGGCGGCGAGGCGGGCGACGGTGGCCGGGTCCTCGGTCTGCGGTTCCTCGGTGAGCAGTGACATCGTGGTGGCTCCGTGGGGTGTGGGGCGACTGCGGGGTGGGCGGTCGGTACCCGTGTCCAACCGTGGACAGAACCCCTGGCATTCCCGCCCATCCCGTGCGCAGCGTCCGCGTCCAGAACCGCTCCGGGGAGCTGGACGCGGGTCCTGCGCAGCTCAGCCGCGGCTGCGGGCGCCCCGGGGCGGTGCGGTCTCCCGCGGCACGCCGAGCTCGCCGAGCTGGCGGAACACGTCGGCCGCCACGCGGTCGACGAGGTCGACGGGCGGCGGCCCGTCGTGCACATCGGCCCAGGCCGCCAGGGCGTCGCCGAGGGCGTCGAGCTCGAGGGCCACGACGAGCAGCGGCACGGCGGCCAGCTCCTCGGCGGGCACGCCCTCGGCCTCGGCGTAGGCGGCCACGACGGCGACGCCATCCGGCACCCGGGCAGCCACCCGGGCCAGGTCGGCGGCCCGGGCGTCGAGCACCCTGCCGTCGGCGGCGATCGCGACCGCATCGCCGTCCGCCAGGAACGCCGCGGCATCGAGCGCCGGCGACGTCGGCACCGCCGTGGGCTCCAGTCGCCGGCGGTGGGGCTTCAGCGCGCCGTCGGTGCGCCGGATCAGCTCGAGCACGGCGCTCGCGCGGGTCGGCTCGGGCTGGGCGAAGCGGACCAGCGCCGACCGCAGGCTCCAGTCGCCGAGCCGGCTCGACTCGGCGTAGTCGACCAGGTGCGGGCCGTCGGGCAGCCCGTCGACCGGCTCGTGGTGGGCGCCGGCGAGGGCGGTGGCCAGCGCATCGGGGGAGGGCACGGCCGCCATTCAACCCCGCCCGGGCGCGACGGAGGCGCAGGACCACCGGCCTGCGCCTCCGTTCCCCCATCCCGTCGAAGGGGGCGTCGCTACGAGTCGGTCACGACACGACGATGGCGGTCGCCATGCCGAACATGCCCTCCTCACGCTCCACGTGGTTGAGGATGTGGCAGTGCCAGACCCAGGTGCCGGGGTCGGTGAGCTGCATGAGCACCGTGTAGCGCTCGCCGGGCGCCACGTTGACGACGTCGGCGTAGTACGGGTTGTCCAGCGGGATGCCGTCCTTGGCCACGACCAGCTGGTCGAACTGGTGCTGGTGCATCGGGTGCACCTGCAGGCCCTCGTTGGCGTAGTGCACGAGGATCCAGTCGCCCTGCTTGCCGGCGATCGGGGCGGTGGCGGGGAAGCTCTTGCCGTTCAGCGACAGGCCGATCGTGCCGGCGTCGTTGAGGACCATCGGGAACTCCTGGGAGATCTCGAGGTCGGCCGGGATCTGGACGCCGCTGATGGTGCGGCCCCGCGGGAGGTCGACGTCGCCGATCTGGAGCATGCCGAGCATGCCGTTCGGCACCATCATCTGGCCGTGGGCGTGGGCGTGGTAGATCGCCACCGCCTTGTCGGTGGCCGGGAACTCGTAGGAGAACGTCTCGCCCGGCTTGATCAGCTCCTGCGTGTAGGGAGCGACGCCGTCCATGCTGTTCGGCAGCTTGGCGCCGTGGAAGTGCACGTCGGTGCCGAGCGGCAGGTTGTTCGTGACGTCGAAGCGGAGCTTGTCGCCCACGTCGACCTTGATGTACGGCCCGGGGACCATGCCGTTGTAGGTCCAGGCCTCGACGAACTTGCCGGGCTCGACCTCCCACTCGACGATCTCGGCCGACAGCTCGAAGACCTTGGTGCCGTCAGCGGTGATCTCCGCCGGCTCGAGCGGCTGGTTGCCGACGCCCTCGGTCTCGGCCGGGTACGCCAGCATCGAGTCCATCATCGCCTTGTCGAGCGCCGCGGCCTCCTCGGCGGTCATCTGGGCGCCGTGGCTGCCGCCGTGATCGCCGCCGGCGCTCGCCGCCTCGCCCTCCGCGGCCTCGCCGCCGACGGTCAGGGTGCCCTCCATACCCGCCTCGCGGTGGCCGGAGATGTTGCAGAACACCGTGTACTCGCCGGGCTCCAGGGAGGAGACGTCGAGGGTCTCGGACGCGCCGCCCGCGAGGTCGGCGGTGACCAGGTCGGCGCCCTCGACCTCGAGGTTGTGGACCTGCGTGCCCTCGTTGATCACCTCGAGGGCGCCGCCGGCGGTGATCGCCTCGGGGGAGATGGCGAACTCGCTCAGGGAGACCGGGGTGCTCGCCGCGGCGGCGGAGACGCCGCCCGTGGACGTCGCGCCGGACGAGTCGCCGTCGCCGGTGGTGAAGGCGACGAAGCTGAACACCAGGGCGGTGAAGGCGACGATGACCACGAGCAGGAGGCCGACGTCGGTGCCCCTCCCACGCTCGGGACGCTGGTCGTCGGGGGCCGGGAGGGAGGTGGGTGCCGTCATGGCAGCGGGATGGCTCCTGTTCGGGGGCGGTTCGGGGGCGGGTGCCGGCCAGGGGGTGCTGGCCCGGTGCGCCATGTTCTCGGCTTCACGAGCGGGCTCACAGCGGGCCAGGGTCATCACGGCGTGGGACCAAGGTCCCGGAAGGGACGGTCCTGGCACGGCGGACGACGACGCCGCTGGGTAGCGTCGATGTCGTGGCGGAGAGCACGGTCACCCTCGAGGAGATGCGCAGGCTGCTGGACGCCGTCGTCGACGTCGGCGCCGGCCTCGACCTGCCGGACATCCTGGGTCGCGTCGTCGAGGCCGCCACCGCGCTCGCCGACGCCGAGTACGGGGCGCTGGGCGTGCTCGACCCCACCGGCACGTTCCTCGAGGACTTCATCACCGTCGGCATCGGCGAGGAGAGGCGGGCCCGGATCGGACCGCTGCCGAAGGGCCACGGCATCCTCGGGCTCATCATCGACGGCGACAAGCCGGTGCGCCTCGACGACCTCCGCGCCCACCCCGAGCGCTACGGGTTCCCCGCCAACCACCCCCCGATGCGGTCGTTCCTGGGGGTCCCCATCCGCATGCGCGACCGCACCTTCGGCGACCTGTACCTCACCGAGAAGCGCGGCGGGGGGCGGTTCACCGAGGCCGACGAGGAGCTGGTGGTGGGTCTCGCCGCCGCCGCCGGCGTCGCCATCGAGAACGCCCGCCTGCACGACCGCATCGGCCGCCTCGCCCTGGCCGACGACCGGGCCCGCATCGGGCGCGACCTGCACGACACGGTGATCCAGCGGCTGTTCGCCACCGGTCTGGCCCTCCAGGGCGCCCAGGTGATCTGCCACGCCGACCCGGCCGAGGCCGCCCGCCGCATCGAAGCCGCGGTCGACGACCTCGACCTCACCGTGAAGCACATCCGGTCGGTCATCTTCGGGCTCGACGCGTCCCGTCGCGGCGAGGCCGGCATGCGCGACCGCATCCTCGCCCTGTGCCAGGAGAGCGCCGGCCCGCTCGGCTTCGGTCCCCGCGTCGCGTTCGAAGGGCCCATCGACACGCTGGTGCCCGAGCACGTCGAGAGCGACCTGCTCGCCACACTTCGTGAAGCGCTGGCCAACGTCGCCCGCCACGCCGGTGCCCGCACCGTCGACGTGCGGGTCCTGGCCACCACCGACGAGATCGAGCTCGACGTGCGCGACGACGGCCGCGGCGGCGCGGCCACGCGCGAGGGCGGGCGGGGCCTGCGCAACATGCGCACCCGGGCTGAGCGCCTCGGCGGCACGTGCGAGGTCACCGACGGGCCAGGCGGGGGCACGCTGCTGACGTGGCGGGTCCCCGTGGAAGCACCGTCGAAGCCGGCCGACTGAGCGGGCCGACCGAGCCAGTCGACCGGCTCGGCTACACCACGATCCGGTGGCCCGCGATGACGTCGGTGTCGAGCGACAGCACCACCCCGTCGGAGAACCACGGGTGGACGGCGCCGACGCCGTCGTGGCGGTCGGCGACGTGGACGGTGCCGGTGACCGACACGCACCAGCCGGTGCCGTGGTCGAGGTCGAGCTGGTCGGCCTCGAAGCCGACGACCTGGCCATCGACGCCCCGGCCGATGTCGTGGTGGCCCGGGGTGCGCACCAGCAGGTGGTCGCCGTCGAGGGCGTACTGCACCGGCAAGACCACCGGCAGGGCACCGACGGTGAGCGCGATGCGACCGATGTGGGTGGACGCGAGCAGCCGCCGGCACTGCTCGGCGGTCATGGCCTCGAAGCCCGTCCAGACGTCGGTCACGGCGACGATCCTGGCGACCACGCTGCGCCGGCGCCAGGGTCGTTGGTCCCGATCTCCCCCCGGCGCCTCCGTGGCGCCCCCGGATGACGCTGATGCGCAAGGATGGTGGGCATGACCGACACGCCGATCCGCGTCTTCGTCGTCGACGACCACGAGGTGGTCCGCCGGGGGCTGATCGACCTGCTCGACGCCGTGGATGACATCGAGATCGCAGGTGAGGCCGGCACGGTGGAGGACGCGGTCGGTCGCATCCCCGGCAGCAACGTCGACGTGGCGGTGCTCGACGTCCGCCTGCCCGACGGCACCGGCATCGACATCGCCCGCGCCGTGCGCGAGCGTGACCAGACCATCCAGTGCCTGATGCTGACGTCGTTCGACGACGAGGACGCGCTGCTCAACGCCATCCTGGCCGGCGCCGCCGGCTACCTGCTGAAGCAGGTGAAGGGGATGGACCTCATCGACGCCGTCCGCCGCGTGGCCGCCGGTCAGTCGCTGCTCGACCCGGCCGTGACCGAGCGGGTCCTGCGCGCGGTGCGCAACCGTGAGCAGCGGGACGAGCGCCTCGA
The DNA here is from genome assembly GCA_035764875.1 of Acidimicrobiales bacterium. GTDB lineage: Bacteria > Actinomycetota > Acidimicrobiia > Acidimicrobiales > Salinilacustritrichaceae > Salinilacustrithrix. The sequence goes on from DASTYO010000065.1 coordinate 7,548, forward strand.
GCGGCTGACCCCCCAGGAGCACCGCATCGTCGAGCTCCTCGCCGAGGGGCGCACCAACCGGGAGATCGGCGCCGAGATGTTCCTGGCCGAGAAGACGGTGAAGAACTACGTGTCGAACGTGCTCGCCAAGCTGGGCATGAGCCAGCGCACGGAGGCCGCGGTGTGGGCCGCCCGCCTCGACGAGCGAGGCGAGCTGCGCAAGGACTGACCGCCCGCGTCAGCGGCGGTCCTGCACCACCACGTCGCGGCGCGAGCCGTGGCGGCCGGTGGCGGTGGCGGCGTCGAGCAGGCGCACGGCGATGCGCGACCGGGTCGGCTCGTCGATCGGCCCGGGCACCTGGGCGACGATGCGCTCCACGGTGGCGTCCCGGTGCAGGGCGACCTGCCCGCCGACGATGCCGAGGTCGTCGAGGACGCCCTGCAGCGCCCGACGCACCGAGGCGGTCACCTCGGCATCGCCGAGCTCGGCGACGTGCTCGAGGGACCGGAGCAGATCGGGGTGCCCGGCGTCGTGGCGCCCGAGCGCGACCACCGGGACCCCGGCTCGCGGGGCGCACACGACGCCGGCGGCCGCC
>DASTYO010000066.1:0-16734 GCA_035764875.1 Acidimicrobiales bacterium
CGACGTGAAGATGATCATGTCCAACGCCGGCTCAGCGCTCATGGGCATCGGCTACGCCTCCGGCGAGGGCCGAGCCCTGCAGGCCGCCCGCAACGCCATCTCCTCGCCGCTGCTCGAGGCGTCCATCGAGGGCGCCCGGGGCATCCTGCTCACCATCTCGGGTGGCAGCGACCTCGGGCTGTTCGAGGTCAACGAGGCCGCCGAGGTCATCCACGGCGTCGCCCACCCCGAGGCCAACATCATCTTCGGCACCGTCGTCGACGACGACATGGGCGACGAGGTGCGGGTCACCGTCATCGCCGCCGGCTTCGACCGCTTCGACGGCGAGCCGTCCTCGCCCTCGGGACCCGGCCGCCGCGAACCGCTGCGCTCCTCGCGCGACCTCGACGCGGTGCTGGGCAGCGACGACGACGACCTCTTCGGCGACGACGGCGACGACGACTTCGACGTCCCGTCGTTCCTCAAGTAGCCCACCACCCTCGTCACCTCGGTCACGGTGCCCCGGTCCGCTCGCCTCTCGTTCTCCCGGCGCGGCGACGGCGACTTCGGCATCGACGGCGATCCCGACGCCCTCGCCCCGCGGCGTGAGGCGCTGGCGCCCGGCGCGTGGACCTGGCTGCGCCAGGTGCACGGCGGACGGGTGGTGATGGTCGACGCGCCCGGCGCCCACGCCGGCGCCGAGGCCGACGCCGCCGTCACCGACGTGCCCGGCGCGGTGCTCGCCGTCCACACCGCCGACTGCGCCCCCGTGCTCCTCGTCGGCGACGGCGAGCTCGTGGTCGGGGCCGCCCACGCCGGCTGGCGGGGCCTGCTCGACGGCGTGCTCGAGGCCACGGTCGGGGCCATGGGCCGGCTCGGGGCCAGCGGCGTCACCGCCCACGTCGGGCCCCACATCCGGGCCCGCTGCTACGAGTTCGGCACCACCGACCTCGACGCGGTCGCCGCCCGCTACGGCCCCCGCGTCCGGGGCACCACCGCGCAGGGCACGCCGGCCCTCGACGTCAGCGCCGCCGTGCGCCTCGCCCTCGAGCCGCTCGGGGTCACCGTGGTCGACCACGGCGGCTGCACCGCCTGCGAGCCCGACCGGTACTTCTCCCACCGGGCCCGCGCCGACACCGGCCGCATGGCCGCCACCGTCACCCTCGTCGACGGCCCGCCCACCGGTCCGCGGGTCGCAGATCGACCGGATCCGGTCGATCCTGGACCAGCGGACGAGCCGGGGGAGCGGTCGTGACGATCACCGCCGAGGCCGTCCGGTCGGCGCTCGGGCGCGTCTTCGACGAGGTCACCGACGCCGGCGGTGACCCGCACCGGCTCACGGTCGTGGCCGTCACCAAGGGCTTCGGCGTCGAGGCGCCGGTGGCGGCGCTCGAGGCCGGCCTCGTCGACCTCGGCGAGAACTACGCCCAGGAGCTGCAGGACAAGGCCGCTGCGGTGGCGTCCCGCACCGAGCTGCCCGAGCCCCGCTGGCACTTCATCGGCCGGCTCCAGTCGAACAAGGTCCGCCTCGTCGCCGACCGGGTGCGCTGCTGGCAGAGCGTCGACCGCCGGTCGCTCGTCGACGAGCTGGCCGCCCGGGCGCCGGGCGCCCGCATCCTCGTCCAGGTGAACGCGACGGGCGAGGAGGGCAAGGGCGGCGCCTCGCCCGGCGACGTGCCCGACCTCGTGGCCCGGGCGCGCGACGCCGGCCTCGACGTGGCCGGGCTGATGGCGGTGGGCGTGCTCGGCGACGAGGCCGCAACCGAGGCCGCCTTCCGGGCCACCGCCGAGCTGGCCGACCGGCTCGAGCTCGCCGAGCGCTCGATGGGCATGAGCGGCGACCTGGCGGCCGCCGTCCGGGCGGGCACCACCATGATCCGGGTCGGCACCGCGCTGTTCGGCCCCCGCCCCGTGCGGGGGGCCACCGCATGAGCACCACCCCCGACCACCCGGTGCAGGCGCACCTGCCCGGACCGAGCGGTGCGCGGCGTTCGCGCCCGCCCGTGCGAGACTGACCGAGGAGACGAGGAGGGACCGATGTCCGCGTTCCGCAAGGCCATGGTCTGGCTGGGCCTGGCCCCCGACGACGAGTACGACGACTACGGCTACGACGAGCCGGCGCGCCCGGGTCCGGGCCGGCCGGGCGGCTACGGCGCGCCCGGCCCCGTCGGCGGCCCCCGCGGCCACCAACCGGCACCCATGCCCGAACCCGAGGACCCGATGGCCGCGTACGGCCGCGGCCCCGGCGCCCGGCCCACCGGTGCCGTCCGCCCCCTGCCCTCGCGGGGCCCGGTCGAGCCGCCCGCGCCCCGGGCCCCCCTACGCGAGGAGACCCCCACCGTGCGACCCATGCGCCCCACGTCCGCCAAGCCCACCGTCGTGCAGCCCGGCTCGTTCGACGCCGCCAAGGACGTGGCCGACCGGTTCAAGGCCGACCAGCCGGTCGTGATGGACCTCAGCGAGGCCGACCGCGAGCTGGCCCGGCGCCTCATCGACTTCTCCTCGGGCATGTGCTACGCCCTCGGCGGCAACATGGAGCGGGTGACCCCGGGCGTCTACCTGCTCACCCCCGCCGGCGTCGAGGTGTCCGGCGAGGAGCGCCGTCGCCTCGGCGGCGGTCGCTGATCGGGACCCGGCGTGGGCCTCGTCTGCTCGCTCATCCAGATCTACGTGCTGGTGATCATCGCCGGCGCGCTGCTGTCGTGGTTCCCCACCGAGCCGGGCGGCGGGCTCCACCAGGTGCGCATGGCGATCGCCCGGGTCACCGACCCGGTGATGCTGCCCGTGCGCCGGGCCATCGGCGCCAGCTTCGGCGGCATCGACTTCTCGCCGATCGTCGTCATCATCGGCCTGCAGCTGCTCGCCGGCATCATCTGCTAGCCGCTGCCAGCCCCGGAGCTGGACGCGGATCCTGCGCACCCGGCGGCGGGATCACCCAGTCCTGACGGCGCGGTGTCTACCCTCGCGGGCATGGATCTGACCCCCGATCTGCTCCTCGAGGCCAAGTTCGCCCCCGCGCGCCGGGGCTACGACATGAACGAGGTCGACGACTTCCTCGAGCGCTGCGCCGAGGGACTCGACGTCCTGTTGGCGCGCCTGCGCTCCGAGTTCGAGCGCGCCGAGCGCGCCGAGGCCGCCCTGGCCGAGCTGCGAGCCGGCGGCGAGCCCACCATGGCGGCTCCGGTGGCGGCGCCGGCGCCCGTGGTGGAGGAGCCGGTGGCGGTACCCGCCCCGGCGCCCGTGGCCGAGCCGACGCCGGCCCAGGTCGAGGAGCCGATGCGCATCCTCATCGCGGCCGAGCGCACCGCCGAGGCCGCCATCGCCGACGCCCGGGCCGAGGCCGAGCGCATCCGCGCCGAGGCCGAGTCCATCGCGAGCACCACGCGCAGCGAGGCCGAGACCCTGCTCGCCCGCTCCCGCGCCGAGGCCGAGGCCGAGGCCCGCCAGGCCGGCGAGGAGGCGAAGCGGGCCATCGAGGCCGAGGTGCTCGCCCTGCGCGAAGACCGCGACCTGCTGTCCGAGGACGTGCGCTCGCTGCGCGGCTGGCTCGACGACCAGCGCAGCCGCCTGCGCACCGCGGCCCGCGACCTGCAGCGCCTGGTCGACGACCCCAACGCCCTGCGCGAGCTCCCCGAGCCCGAGCTGCACGCCGACGTCGAGCAGCCCGCCGAGCTCCCGGCCGAGGTCGCCACCGGGGTCGTGGTGGCCGAGCCCGAGCCGGGATTCGAGGACCACGACGAGGTGGTCGACGCCCGCAGCTCCGACGACGTCCAGGGCCGCTTCGACGCCGGCCTGTTCGACGACGGCGGCGAGCCCACGCAGGCGGTGCCGACCGTCGATGCCCACGCGGGGGCAGGACCTGCGGTGTTCGACGACGAACGCATGCCCAACGGGCACGGCGCGACCTTCTTCGGATCCGACCGCTGAGCCCCGGCGGGCGCCCGTTGCGCCCGCTTCGTTCCCTTGTCGTGGGGTCTGCCTAACATGGCCGACCGCACTTCGGCTTCTCGGAAGGTGACATCCACGTGCTCGTCCTGGTGAGCTTCGGCCTCGTCCTGTTGGCGACCATCCTCTTGGTCGTCGGGCTCCTGACCGATGACGGTCTGACGCTCATCTACCTCTCCATCGCGTCGAGCTTCGCCGCCGCGGTCGTCCTGTTCCTGGCCTTCCGCCGGGCCCGGCCGACCCGGGAGCGGGCCACCGAGCCGCCGGCGCCGCTGCTGCCCGAGCTCGCCGACGGCGAGGAGCCGGCCGTCGCCCCGGAGGCCGACGTCGCCCCCGTGGAGGCCGAGCCCGAGGCGCCCGCGACGCCCGAGGTCGAGCCGGCACCGGTGGCCGCGGCGGCCGACGACTGGTCCACCGACGACGACTGGGCCACCGAGGACGACTGGGCCGAGGCCGGCGACTTCGAGGTCGAGTTCCCCATCGCCGACTACGACGAGCTCAGCGTGGCCGAGATCATGCCGCTGCTGCCCCAGCTCTACTCCGACGAGCTCGAGGTGGTCGCCGAGCGCGAGCGGCAGGGCAAGAACCGGGCCACCATCCTGGCCCGGCTCGAGGAGCTCGCCGCCACGGGCACCGAGGCCGACGCCCACGCCGAGGTCGAGGCGCCCGCCGGCGCCGACGCCACCGCGGTGCTCCCCGCGGCGGCGCCCGCTCCGGCTCCGGCGCCCGCCCCGGCGCCGGCCCCGGCTCCGGCGCCCGCCCCGCGCCCGCGGGTGCCCGCGCCCACCGTCCCCTCGCTGTCCGACGACGAGGACGACGAGCTGCCCTTCCCCATCGCCGACTACGACGAGCTCACCAGCGACCAGATCATCCCGCTGCTCGCCCAGCTCGAGGACGACGAGCTCGAGGACGTCAAGGCGCGCGAGGCCGCCGGCCAGGCCCGCAAGAGCGTCATCGTGGAGATCGACCGCCAGCTCGGCCTCGTCGAGGCCGGCGTCGACGCCGATCCGGCCCACGTCGCCACGCCGGCCCCCACGGCCACCGCACCGAGGACGCCCGCCGCCGAACCCGCTCCTGCCGCACCGGCCCCCGTGCCGCCCGCCGCGGCGCCCGAGGTCCGCGACGAGCCCCGCCTCGAGACCCCCGACAGCTCGGTGCTCGCCATCTCCGGCTACGACGGGCTCACGGTCGCCCAGATCCGGCCGCTCCTCGCCGGCCTGTCCGCCACCGAGCTGCGGGCCGTGCTCGACCACGAGGTCGCCCGCGACAACCGCCGCGGCGTCGTCGGCGACATCGAGAAGCGCCTCGCCACCGCGGGCGACGCACCCGAGCCCGCGCCGGCCCCGGCCGCCCGTCCCGCCCGAGCCACGAAGAAGGCGGCGAAGCGCCCGGTCAAGCGGGCCGCGACGAAGGCCGCGTCCGGCAACCACCGCTTCCCGATCGACGACTACGACCGGCTGACCGTGTCGCAGATCCGGCCCAAGCTGGCCTCGCTCAGCAAGGCCCAGCTGCAGCAGGTGCTCGAGCGCGAGTCCACCGGCGCCAACCGCAAGACGGTCCTCGCCGAGATCGAGCGCCGCCTCTCCTGACGGAGCTGGCAGCGGCGGCGGAACGTGGCCCGCCGGGGCCCTGTTCCGCAGCCGCTGCCAGTTCCCTTCCGGTGATCAGATGGGGCTGACGGCCACGTGGGCGGCCAGCCCGCCGCCGACCTCGACCCGGCGCCCGTCGGCGAGCGGTCGCTCGACCGGTGCCACCTCGAGCTCCACGGCGAGCGTCGCGTCGGTGAGCAGCGCCTCGTTGGCCTCCACCGCCGCCCGCAGCTCGTCGTGGTGGCCGGGGTCGACCACGAGCCGGATCCGGTCGGAGACGTCCAGGCCCTCCTTGCGGCGGACCTCGTTGACCTCGCGGGCCAGGTCGCGGACCAGGCCCTCTGCCTCGAGCTCGGACGTGACGGTGAGGTCGAGGCGGACCAGGCCGGCGCCGCCGGAAAGGGCAGCGGTGGCCTCGGGCTCGTCGGCATCGAGCTTGCGCACGTACTCGCCCGGCCCGAAGCGGTGCGGCCCGACCACCAGCTCGTCGGCGGCGTCGTCGAAGGCGTAGTCGCCGGCCTTCATGGCCTGCACCACGGTGGGCGTGTCCTTGCCGAGGCGGCGGCCGACGACCTTGAGGTCGACCTCGAAGCGCTCGATGCCGAGCGCGCCGGCCGGGGCCAGGGTCACCTGCTTCACGTTGACCTCGTCGGCGAGCAGGCCGCGGAACGCCTCGAGGTGGGCGTTGTCGGTGCCGGCACCGGCCGCCAGCGACACCACCAGCTCCTGGAGCGGCAGGCGCCGGCGCAGGCCGCGTGCCTCGCGCACCGACTTGGCTGCCGAGGCGATGTCGCGCACCAGGTCCATCTGCACGACGAGCTCGGGGTCGTCGGGCAGGGCGGTGGCGTCGGGCCAGTCGGTGAGGTGCACGGAGCCGTGGCTGGTGAGGTCGCCCCAGATCTGCTCGGTGAGGAGGGGGAGCAGGGGGGCGGCGACCCGGCAGAGGTGGTCGAGCACCGTGTGGAGCACGTCGACGGCCACCTGGTCCTCGCCCCAGAACCGCTCGCGGGAGCGGCGGATGTACCAGTTGTTCAGCGAGTCGAGGAACGAGCTGATCTCGCCGCACGCCCCGGACAGGTCGTAGGCGTCGAGCTCGGCCGTGACCGCCTCGACCAGCTGGCGCGTCTTGGCCAGGACGTAGCGGTCGAGCACGTGGTCGACCGTGCCGTCGGCGACGTCGGCGGCGGTGAGCGAGCGCCCGGCCCGCAGCGACCCGCCGGCGTTGGCGTAGAGGGCGAGGAAGTACCAGGCGTTCCAGATCGGCAGCAGCACCTGGCGCACGGCGTCCTGCATCGGTCCCTTGGCCGCGACCATGTCGCCGCCGCGGACGGCCGCGGAGCTGAGCAGCGACCACCGCATGGCGTCGGAGCCGATGTGGTCGAACACGTCGACGGGGTCGGGGTAGTTCTGCAGCCGCTTCGACAGCTTCTGGCCGTCGTCGCCGAGCAGCACGCCGTGGACCACGCAGGTCTTGAACGACGGGCAGTCGAACAGGGCCGTCGACAGCACGTGCATCGTGTAGAACCAGCCGCGGGTCTGGCCGATGTACTCGACGATGAAGTCGCCCGGGAAGTGGCTCTCGAACCACTCGCGGTTCTCGAACGGGTAGTGCACCTGGGCGAACGGCATCGACCCCGACTCGAACCAGCAGTCGAGGACGTCGGGGATCCGCCGCATCGTCGACTGCCCGGTGGGGTCGTCGGGGTTCGGCCGGGTGAGCTCGTCGATCATCGGCCGGTGCAGGTCGGTGACCCGCACGCCGAAGTCGCGCTCGAGCTCGTCGAGCGACCCGTACACGTCGATGCGCGGGTAGCGGGGATCGTCGGACTGCCACACCGGGATGGGCGAGCCCCAGAACCGGTTGCGGGAGATCGACCAGTCGCGGGCGCCCTCGAGCCACTTGCCGAAGCTGCCGTCGCGCACGTGCTCGGGCACCCAGGTGATCTGCTGGTTCAGCTCGAGCATCCGGTCCTTGATGGCCGTCACGTCGACGAACCAGGAGGACACCGCCTTGTAGATGAGCGGCGTGTCGCTGCGCCAGCAGTGCGGGTAGCTGTGCTCGTAGGAGTCGTGGCGCACGACGATGCCGCGCGCCTTGAGGTCGCGCACGATGTCCTTGTTGGCGTCGAACACCTGCATGCCGGCGTAGGGCGGCACCTCGGCGGTGAAGGCGCCCTTCTCGTCGACGGGCGCGATGGTGGGGATGCCGTGCTCGTCGGAGAGCGCCTTGTCGTCCTCGCCGAACCCGGGGGCGATGTGCACCGAGCCGGTGCCCTCGCCGGTGTCGACCCAGTCGGCGCCGAGCACCCGGTGGGCGTTCTCGGTGCCGGCGAAGAAGTCGAAGATCGGCGCGTAGGTGGCGCCCACGAGCTCGGAGCCGGGGACGGTGGCCACCCGCTCGAGCCCCTCGAGCTGGTGCTCGTACTTCTCGACGGTCGCCTCGCCCAGCACGTACCGGGTGCCGTCGGCCTCCTGGTACACGGCGTAGTCGATGTCGGGGCCGACCGCGATGGCGAGGTTCGACGGCAGCGTCCACGGCGTGGTGGTCCACACCAGCAAGCGGGCGCCCGCGTGGGGACCCGACGTCAGCTCGAACCAGACGGTGACCGCCGGGTCCTGGCGCTCGCGGTACGCGTCGTCCATGCGGGTCTCGAAGTTGGACAGCGGCGTCTCGCACTCCCAGCAGTAGGGGAGCACCCGCTGTCCCTCGTAGACGAGGCCCTTGTCGTGCAGGGTCTTGAACGCCCACATGACCGACTCCATGAACGACAGGTCCATGGTCTTGTAGTCGTTCTGCATGTCGACCCAGCGGGCCTGGCGGCGGACGTAGGAGTGCCAGGAGTCGGCGGTGCCGGAGACGAGCATCCGGCACTCGGCGTTGAAGGTGTCGACGCCGAGCTCCTCGATGGCGAGGCGGCCCGAGACGCCGAGGCGCTTCTCGGCCTCCATCTCGGCGGGCAGGCCGTGGCAGTCCCAGCCGAAGCGCCGCTCGACCTTCTTGCCCCGCATCGTCTGGTAGCGGGGGACGGCGTCCTTCACGAAGCCGGTGAGCAGGTGGCCGTAGTGGGGGAGGCCGTTGGCGAAGGGCGGGCCGTCGTAGAAGACGAACTCCTCGGCGCCGTCGCGCTGCTCGATGGAGCGCTCGAAGGTCTTCTCGGCCTCCCAGCGCTGGATGATCGACTTCTCGAGCTCCGGGAACGAGGGGTGGGCATCGACGTCCGGGTAGCGGCCCGGCTCCGTGCGTCCGTCGTTCGCAGGCATCCCGCCATCGTAGGGCCGCCCGCCGGCACCGCCCCACTGCCCCGCCGGAGGTGCCTTGCCGTCCTGGGGGGCACGGCGTACGCTCTCGGCTCCCCTAGCGGCGGAGGAGCACCCGTGGCACGTGCCAGCAAGGCCTCGGAGGCCGACAAGAAGAAGGCGACGACGAAGAAGGCGGCCGCCAAGAAGGCCGCCTCCAGCGGCTCCGCCACCGCCACCAAGGCCGCCCCGAAGAAGGCGGCGGCGAAGTCGTCCACCGCCGCGGCGAAGGCCCCGAAGGGCAAGGCCAAGAAGTCCCCCTTCGACAGCAAGTTCCTCGAGCGCATGCGCAAGCTGCTCGTCGTCGAGCGCGACACCTACGAGCGCCAGGCCCGGCAGCTGCGGGCCGAGGCCGACAGCCTCGTGGCCGACCTCGACCCCGGCGACGTCCAGTTCGACGAGGAGTCGGGCGAGGGCGACACCATCGCGGTCGAGCGGGGGCGCGACCTCGCGCTCGCCGCCAAGGCGATGGAGATGATCGAGGAGATCGACCACGCCCTGTCCAAGTTCGACGAGGGCACCTACGGCATCTGCGAGGTGTCGGGCGAGCCCATCCCGCAGGAGCGGCTCGAGGCGATCCCGTGGGCCCGCGAGAAGGTCGAGTACAAGGTCGGTGGGTTCGGTCGGCGCTGAGACGTCCCCCCGTCCCGCACCCGGCCCCGACTCCCGTCAGCCCGCCGGCGCCGCCCGGCGACCCCTCGCCACCATCGGCGGCGTCGCCGCGCTCGTCGTCGTCCTCGACCAGCTGACGAAGTGGTGGGCGCTCGAGGCGCTCACCGATCCCACCCGCGCCATCGACCTGGTGTGGACCTTGCGGCTGCGGGTCATCGAGAACACCGGCACCGCCTTCTCGCTCACGTCGGACAGCGGGCCGTGGGTGACGATCATCGCCCTGGCCGTGGTGGCGTACCTGGTGGTGTCCGGGCGCAACCAGCGCTCGCGGTGGGTGCTGGCGTCGTTCGGGTTGGTCGTCGGCGGCACGGTGGGGAACCTCCTCGACCGGCTCCTCCGGGAGGGCGACGACGGGTTCCTCAGCGGGCCGGTCATCGACTTCGTCGACCTCCAGTGGTTCCCGGTCTTCAACCTGGCCGACGCCGCGCTCACCGTGGGCATCGGCCTGCTGCTCGTCGTCGGGTTCTTCACCGACGCCCTCGACGACGAGCCGCCGGCGGAGCGGTCGTGACCGCGTTCGAGGCCGAGCTGCCCGAGGCGCTGGCCGGCGAGCGGCTCGACCGGGTGGTCGCCATGCTCTGCGACCTGCCCCGCAGCGTCGCCGGCGAGCTCGTCGACGCCGGCGAGGTCCGGGTCGACGGACAGGTGCGCACCCGGCGGGCCGACCGGCTCGTGGAGGGCCAGCGCCTCAGCCTCGAGCTGCCCGACGTCGCGGAGGGGCCGGCGGTGGTGGCCGACGCATCGGTCGAGGTCGTCGTCGTCCACGAGGACCCGCACCTCATCGTGGTCGACAAGCCCGCCGGCCTGGTCGTCCACCCGGGTGCGGGCAACCCCACCGGCACGCTGGTGCACGGCCTGCTCGCCCGCTACCCCGAGATGGCCGAGGTGGGCGAGCCGTTCCGCCCGGGCATCGTCCACCGGCTCGACCGCGACACCTCCGGGCTCCTCGTCGTGGCCCGCACCGCCGAGGCCCACGCCGGCCTCGTCGACGCCCTCCGCCACCGGCACGTCACCCGCCGCTACCGCACCCTCGTGTGGGACCTCGTCACCGAGCCCCGGGGCCAGGTCGACGCCCCCATCGGCCGCTCCACCAAGGACCCGACCCGCATGGCCGTGGTGGTCGGCGGCCGCGAGGCCCGCACCACCTACGAGGTCGTGCGGCGCTTCCACGAACCGGTCGAGGCCACCGAGCTGGTGTGCCACCTCGAGACCGGTCGCACGCACCAGATCCGCGTGCACCTGCGGGCCATCGGCCACCCGGTGGTGGGCGACCCCCGCTACGGCGGCGCCCGCCAGTCGTTCGCGGCGCCCCGCCAGGTCCTCCACGCCGAGCACCTCGCGTTCGCCCACCCGGTCACCGGCGAGCGGGTCGAGGCCCACAGCGACCTCCCCGCCGACCTCGCCGAGGTCCTCGCCCGCCTCAGCTGAAGCGGGTTGGTCAGGCGGCGTCGCCGGCGTCGCCCCGGTCGGGCGTGTCGTCGACCGGCGCCTCGTCGTGGCGGTGGGGCGGCGCCGGCCAGGCCTGCTCGCCGTTGGCCATGCGCACCAGGTCGGCGAGGTGCAGCCCGTCGAGGTGGCGACGCATGTGGTCGGCCACGTCGCCCCAGACGGCGAGGAGCACGCACTGGCCCTCGTGGTCGCACGCGCCGCCGGTGTGCGGCTCGCCGAAGTCGCCGAGCGTGATGGGCCCGTCCACGGCGGACACGATGTCGCCGAGGGTGATGTCGTCCGGGTCGCGGGCGAGCACGTACCCGCCGCCGACGCCCCGCTTGGACCGCACGAGGCCGGCGCCCTTGAGGGCGAGCAGGATCTGCTCGAGGTAGGGCTGGGGGAGCCCCGTGCGGGTGGCGATGTCGCGCACCGACACCGGGGTGTCGGCGCCGTGGAGGGCCAGCGACAGCAGCGCCCGGCTGGCGTAGTCCCCTCTGGTCGACACGCGCACGTCGGCATCGTAGGGCCCCCGTGTGCGGGGTCCGTGCCGGGGGTGGCTAGCGTGGCGCGCGGTGGCTGATGAACCGTTCATCCCCGACTACGCAGGTGCGTGCGTGTGCAACGTCGCCGCGGTGGTCCAGGATCCCCCCGAGGAGCTCGCCGACTGGGTGCCCCAGGCGCTCGCGGGCGCCGAGCAGTCCACCGTGCTGCTCACCCTCGACGGGCTCGGGTGGAACCAGCTGCAGCCCCGCCGGGACCTCGCGCCCACGCTGACGTCCGTGATGCAGGGCGGCCCCGTGTGCACCGTCGCGCCCTCCACCACCTCGACGGCGCTCACCTCCATCGTCAGCGGCATGCCGCCCGGCGAGCACGGGGTCATCGGGTACCGGATGTCCGTCGAGGGCCACGTGCTGAACGTCCTGCGCTGGTCGACGCCCGACGGCGACGCCCGCCAGGCCATGCCGCCCGGCGAGTTCCAGATGTTCGAGCCCTTCGGCGGCCAGCGACCGCCTGTGGTCACCCGGGCCGAGTTCTCCCAGACCGGCTTCACCGACGCCCACCTCGGCGGCGCCCGCTTCGTCGGCTACCGGACGATGGGCACGCTGGTCGCCGAGGTGAACCGGCTGGTCCGCAGCGGCGAGCCCTTCGTGTACGCCTACTACGAGGGTCTCGACAAGGTGGCCCACGAGTACGGCCTGGCCGATCACTTCGACGCCGAGCTGCGCTGGGTCGACCACCTCGTCGCCGACCTGCTCGACGCGCTGCCCGCCGGCACGGTCCTCGCCGTCACCGCCGACCACGGCCAGGTCGAGGTCGGCGACAACCTGGTCGAGCTGCACCCCGGCATCCGCGACCACCTCTCCATGCAGAGCGGCGAGGGTCGGTTCCGGTGGCTGCACGCCCGGCCCGGGCGCACCCGCCAGCTGCTCGAGGCGGCCGAGGCCCACACCGACACAGGCTGGGTGGTGTCGCGCGACCAGATGATCGACGAGGGGTGGTTCGGACCGCGGGTCACCGACAAGGTCCGGGCCCGGCTCGGCGACGTCGCCCTCGTCGCCCGGGCGCCCATCGCCTACGTCGACCCGGCCGACACCGGCCCGTACCACCTCATCGGCCGGCACGGCTCGCTCACCGAGGACGAGATGCTCGTCCCCTTCGTGGCCGCCACCGCCTGAACCCCGACTGACGACCCCTGGGAGACCACGTGGCAGACCAGCAGCCCCCGATCGACGCGGACGCCGAGCAGGTCGAGCACGGCGAGCTCATCGAATCCGGCGCCGATGAGGCGCAGGACGACGACCGCGAGTCGGTGCAGGAGCCCGGCCGCGTCATGCGGATCGGGGCGATGATCCGCCAGCTCCTCGAGGAGGTCCGGTCCGCCGACCTCGACGACGCCGGCCGCGAGCGGCTGCGCGAGATCTACGACCAATCGGTCGCCGAGCTGTCCGGCGCGCTGTCCGACGACCTCGCCGACGAGCTCCACCGCCTCGCCTCGCCGTTCGGGGACACCCCGGCCTCGGCGGGAGAGCTGCGGGTCGCGCAGGCCCAGCTGGTCGGGTGGCTCGAGGGCCTGTTCCACGGCATCCAGGCCACCCTGTTCGCCCAGCAGGCGGCGGCCCGCCAGCAGCTCGAGCAGATGCGCCACCAGCTGCAGGCCGGCCAGCCCGAGCAGGGCGCGCACCCGCCCGGCACCTACCTCTGAGGTTCTGGACGCGGATCCTGCGCACACCCCGCCGAAGGCCGAGTGACGATCAGGGCCCGATGAGCAGGGTGCCGGTGATCTCGTAGTCCTCGCCCGGCTTCACCCGCAGCTCCACCGTGTCGGTCTCGGTGGCGCCGCGGGCGATGCTGCCGATCGACACCGGCACCGGCGTGCCGTCGAACTTCAGCTCGACGCTGCCCTGCCAGTCGTGCTCGGTGGTGTTGGTGATGGCGACGAACACGTCGGCCCGGTCGCCCCGGGCCGAGCGCAGCTGCAGGTCGGCGAGCAGGCCGCCGCACAGCCCGAGCCCCACCTCCTCGCGGGTGGTGGAGTCGGCCGACAGCAGCACCGAGCCCTCGCCCTCGTCCGTCCCGCCGACGTAGAGCGACGCGGACACGGCGTCGGTGCAGGTGAGCACGTGGCTGAGCCCGCGCAGGTCGGACGTGGCGAAGGGGATGAAGAAGATCCCCAGCAGCATCACCGCCGCCATCTTCGCCCGCAGCGACATCGGGAGCAGCCACATCGGGCGCCATGGAACCACACCTGGGTCCCCGGGAGGGTGACGGGGCTCCGGTACTGTGCCGCCGATGGCGACCACCATGTCGGCGCAGCTCGCCCGCATGGGCTACGGGCGGGCGCGCACCCTCCTCAGCCTCGTCGGGTTGGCGATCCTGGCCGTGCTCGTGGCCGTGCTGCTCGTGCGCAGCGTCGACACCGCCGAGGTCGTGGCCACGCTGCTCTTCGCGCCGATCTTCCTGCTCCTGCTGTGGTTCGGCCTGCCGGGCGGCCTCATCGGCGCGGCCGCCGCCACGGGTGCCTACGTGGTGCTCCGGGCCGACGCCATCGACGCCGTGGGCTGGGGCGAGTTCTCGGCGCTCATCATCTCCCGGGCCATCGCCTACTTCCTGTTCGGCGCCGTGGGCGGCTGGGCGTCGGGCACGCTCGAGATGTCGCTCGACAAGCTCGACCTGTACGACCAGATCGACGACCTCACCGGCGTCAACAACGCGCGGTTCCTGCTCACCGACGTCGACCTCGAGCGGGCCCGGGCCCAGCGGTACCAGACGGTCTTCTCGGTGTCGTTCCTCGACATCGACGCCGCCCCCATCGGTGCGCTGCCCGGCCGCAAGCGCAAGGCGCTGCTGCGCGACCTCGGCGCCAAGCTCGAGGACGGCATCCGCAGCATCGATCGGGTCGCCCACGGCTTCGACGGCGACCGGCACCGCATCGCCACGATCCTCCCGGAGACCGCGGAGTCGGGCGCAGCCGTGTTCCAGTCCCGGCTCGAGGAGCAGGTGCGCCAGTTCCTCGCCGCCCAGGGCGCCGGCGATGCTGCCGTCCACGGGACGGCGGTGACGCTGCCCGGTGACGAGGCGGCGCTCGACGAGCAGC
The DNA here is from genome assembly GCA_035764875.1 of Acidimicrobiales bacterium. GTDB lineage: Bacteria > Actinomycetota > Acidimicrobiia > Acidimicrobiales > Salinilacustritrichaceae > Salinilacustrithrix. The sequence goes on from DASTYO010000066.1 coordinate 14,509, forward strand.
TCGAGCGGTGGCGGCGCATCGATTCGGCCGAGCACGCCACGCCTCGCGACGCAGGCTGACCGCACCGCGGCTCAGGAATCTTCAGCAACGACGCCTTCACCCGCTGCACCCGATCTCGTACGGTCGGCCTGAGGACAGGGGGATCTCGTGCACGACTGGGCGTCGACCCGCGAGCGCATCGCGCAGATGGCGCTCGAGCTCTTCTCGAGGAGCAGCTACGCCGGTGTCACGCTGCGAGAGGTGGCCGAAGCATCGGGCGTGAGCGAAGCCGTCGTGCGGCACCACTTCGCCACCAAGGACGCGCTGCTCGCGGAGGTCCTCCAGCCCTTCCTCGACGCGATGGACGAAGCGATCGACGGGGCGACCGCTCGGGAGGAGGCCGTCGGCCCGCTGTTGCGGTCCTACCTCGCCGTCCTTCTGGATCACCGCCCGGCTGCACGCGTGCTCTGGAGCGACCGAGCCGTGCGGGCGACCGCACCAGGGATGCGGGCGGCCGAGCAGCAACGTCGGATCGTGAGCTCGTTGGCGGGTCCCCGGGCAGATCGGGAGCGGCTGATCCGCATCCACTCGTCGCTCGCCATCCTGCGCCTCGCCGCGACGGAGCTGGTCGCCGTCGATCCGCGCCACCTCGGTGGCACGCTGCTGCAGATCTCGTGCGAGGCCTACGCCGGCTCTCGCTGACGCTCGGGACCGGCAGCCGGACCCTGCTCCACGACGTCCCACCGGACGATGCCGGAGCGCAGCGCGATCAGGACCGCCTCCAGCTGGGAGTGCGCACCCAGCTTGCCGAGCACGTTGCGCACGTACCCGCGAGCGGTGTGCACGCTGATCCGCAGCTGTCGCGCGATGGCATGTGTCTCCATTCCGCGCGCGAGCAGCGCCAGGACGTCGCGCTCGCGCACCGTGAGACCGTGGCGCCACTGCCGCCCGCTCAGGCTGCCCTGGCCGGCGATCTCCTGGCGCAGTGCGGACATCGTCGCCTCGTCGAGCTCGATCCCCGTCGTCGGGTTCCGCAGTGCAGCGATGATCTCGGAAAGGGTCGAGTCGTTGGTGAGGAAGCCATCCGCATCGGCTGCTGCGGCGCGCAGCAAGAGCTCGATCGTGGGATGCCGAGCGAGGACGAGCACGCGCAGCCCGGGCCACCTCCGCTTCAGACCTCGGACGCCCTCGAGCCCGCCGGCGTCCGAGCGATCGTGCAGCACCACCACGACGTCGGACGGCGCGTCCTCGAGTGCATCACCCGAGCTGTCCAGGTCGGGCGCCGCGCCGCTGAGCTCGAGGCCCTGTTCGAGCTCGATCGCCAGCGCCAGCATGTCCCGGACCGCACGGCAACCGCCCACGCACATGATGCGCACGCGGTTCCCCATCGGGGACGCTCCTCCAGCTTCGAACCCGCCGACCGCCTGTCGTCCACCACCCATGTGGGCGAACGTAGGGACCCCATCTGAGCGACCGCACTCCTCAATCTTGGTGTGCAGCAAGGAGGCGGTGTCCGTTTCCTCACCTTCGCCGATCTGTGCCGCGGCATGCCATGGCCGCCCGGTCACACCGCCACCTGGGCCCGCTACCGAACGCGCGGGAGCGGCGCGACGATCAGCCGTGGTGCGCCTGGCCGCTCGGCGTCACGTCGCCAGGCTTGCCCGGTGCGACTCCGGCGGAGACGGCGACGACCACGGCCTCGACGCTGGAGTGGACGTCGAGCTTGCGGAAGATCTGCTTCAGGTGCGACCGGACGGTGTGCACGGAGACGTGGAGGGCCTCCGCGATCCTCGCCGGATCGCTGCCGGAGGCGAGGTGCTCGACGATCTCGAGCTCACGGGGGGACAGGCGGGCGAGGCGCTCCCGGTTCGCTCCGGCCTGGGCGCCGACGTGGACGTGCCGGAGCAGCAACCGCAGGACCGGCCGCGTGATCACGCACAGGTCGGAATCGACCGTCGACACCGTCGTCGCGATGGTCCCGAGGGCGTCGGCCTCGCTGAGGATCGCAGCGGCACCGGCCTCGAGGTAGCGCAGCACGTCCGGGACGAGCCGGGGGACGACGAGCACGAAGCGGGTGTCGGGCCGGTCCTCGATCAGCGCCTCGAGCACCTCGGGCTCGCCGAAGGCGGCCTCGTCGATGACTGCGGTCGCGCCCGGCCAGCGGGTGAGGAGCGAAGCGAGCTCGCCGGCGTCCGACGCCAAGCGGACGTCTGCGGCGCGACCTCGTGGCGAAGCCATCCGCGCGAG
>DASTYO010000067.1:0-28048 GCA_035764875.1 Acidimicrobiales bacterium
CACGGCGACACCCCGCGCTGACACCCCCCCCCACCGTTCTGGCACCACGATCTCCGGTGGACGACCGGAGATCGTGGGCCCAGAAGCGATCAGGCGGGGACCTCGAAGACGATGCGGCCGCGCACCTTGCCGGCCAGCACGTCGCCGGCCACGGCGGGGGCGTCGGCCAGCGGACGCACCTCGGTGATGCGGTCGAGGGCGGCCGCGTCGAGGTCGCGGGCGAGACGGTCCCACGCCGCCCGGCGGGCGTCCATCGGCGCCATCACGCTGTCGACGCCGGCGAGGGTGACGCCGCGCAGGATGAACGGCGCCACCGAGCCGGGCAGGTCCATGCCGCCGGCGAGGCCGCACGCCGCCACCGTGCCGCCGTAGCGGGTGCCCGCCAGCACGTTGGCCAGCGTGTGGCTGCCCACCGCATCGACCGCACCCGCCCAGCGCTCCTTGCCGAGCGGCCGCGCCGGGCCGGTGAGCTCGTCGCGGTCGATGACCTCGGACGCGCCGAGCCCGCGCAGGTAGTCGACCTCGGCGGACTTGCCGGTGGAGGCGTGCACCTCGTAGCCGGCCGCCGCCAGCAGGGCGACGGCGACGCTGCCCACCCCGCCGGTGGCGCCGGTGACCAGGATCGGGCCGTCGCCCGGTGCCACGTCGTGGCGCTCGAGCGCGAGCACGCACAGCGCCGCCGTGTAGCCGGCGGTGCCGATGGCCATCGACTGGGCGGCCGTGAACGCGTCGGGGAGGGGCAGCAGCCACTCGCCAGGCACCCGGGCGCGCTGGGCGTAGCCGCCGAGGTGGGTCTCGCCGACGCCCCAGCCGTTGAGCACCACCTGGTCGCCCTCGGCGATCGCGTCGTGGCTCGACGAGCGCACGGTGCCGGCGAAGTCGATGCCCGGGATCATCGGCCACCGGCGCACCACGGGCGACGCACCGGTGAGGGCGAGGGCGTCCTTGTAGTTCATCGTCGAGTGGCTGACGTCGACGGTCACGTCGCCGTCCATGAGGTCGGCCTCGTCGAAGCTGGTCCAGTCCAGCTGCTGGTTGCCGTCGTCGTCCTTGGTGAGCACGAACGCGTCGAAGCTCGTCATCGGGGGACCTCGTGGTGCTGGGGATCGGGCGGGTCCGGAGTGTACCGTTCGGTCCAACATGGGGACCCAGCCGCCTGACCACGCACCGCCGGAGGCGCCCAGCTTCCCGCCCTTCGCGCCCACGAGCGGAGCGCTCGCCCGCTGGTGCGCCGAGCGCTGGGGCGACGCCGACTTCGTGGTGCTGGGCGACGAACGGCTCACCTACGTCGACGCCGACCAGCAGTCGGCGGCGCTCGCCAAGGGCCTGCTGGCGGTCGGAGTCGGCAAGGGCACCCGGGTCGGGCTGCTCGCCCCCAACGGCCCCGACTGGGTCGTGGCGTGGCTGGCCGCCACCCGCATCGGCGCGCTCGTCCCGCTGCTCAACACCTACAGCAAGGCGCGAGAGCTCGGCCGCGCGCTGCGCCACGCCGACGTGTCCCACCTGCTCACCGCCAGGTCGTACCTCGGCAACGACTACCTCGACCGCCTCGAGGAGGCCGTGCCCGGTCTGGCCGGGCAGGCGCCGGAGCGGGCGCTCCTCGCCTCGCACCCGTACCTGCGGGCGGTGTGGGCGTTGGGCGACGGAGCCGGGCGCGGGTGGGCCGGCACGGTCGACGAGCTGGTCGCGCGAGGTGCCTCGGTGCCTGACGAGGTGCTCGCCGGCGCCGAGGAGGAGGTCCGCCCGTCGGACCCGATGATCATGGTGTTCTCCTCCGGGAGCACGGCCGACCCGAAGGCGGTGGTGCACACCCACGGCGCCACCGTGCGCCACGCCCACAACCTGAACCAGCGTCGCGACCTCGGCCCCGACGACGTCGTCTACACCCCGATGCCCCTGTTCTGGGTGGGCGGCCTGTCCTTCTCGCTCATCGCCGCCATGCACGCCGGCGCCCGCATCGTCTTCGAGGAGCGCTTCGACCCGGCGGCGACGCTCGCCCTCCTCGAGCGGGAGCGGGTGACCCAGGTGCTCGGGTGGCCGCACATGGGCAAGGCGCTGGCCGACCACCCCGACTGGGCCCGCCGCGACCTGTCGTCGATCCGGGCCGGCGCCGCCACCGCCCTGCCGACGCCCGACCAGCGCCAGCCGCCCGGGCTCCGGGCCACGTCGCTCGGCATGACCGAGACGCTGGGACCCCACACCTTCGAGCGCGACGTGCCGCTCCCCGCCGACAAGGAGGGCAGCTTCGGCCGGCCGGTGCCCGGCGTCGAGCACCGCATCGTCGACCCCGACACCGGCACCGACGTGGCGCCGGGCCAGGTCGGTGAGGTGTGGGTGCGCGGCTACTCACTGATGGCCGGCATCTACAAGCGGGAGCGGCGCGAGGTGTTCACCGCTGACGGCTGGTACCGCACCGGTGACGCCGGCCGCTTCGACGCCGACGGCCACCTGTTCTTCGCCGGCCGGCTCGGGGACACCATCAAGTCGTCGGGCATGAACGTGACGCCCCTCGAGGTCGAGTCGCTGCTCGAGGAGCAGCCGGAGGTGGCCATGGCCATCGTCACCGGGCTCGACCACCCCGAGCGCGGGCAGGACGTGGTTGCGGCCGTGGCCCTGCAGCCCGGCGCGGCCGTCGATGGCGAGGAGCTGCGGGCCCGGTTGCGGGACGAGCTGGCCTCGTACAAGGTGCCCCGCCACGTGGCCGTGTTCGCCAGCGCAGCCGACCTGCCCCAGCTCGACTCGGGCAAGGTCGACCGCCGTGGCGTCGGGCGGATCCTCGCCGAGCGCTTCGGAGGCACGACCCCGAGGGAGGAGCGATCGTGACCCAGCACCGGCCGCGGACGGCCATCGTCACCGGCGGCAGCAGCGGCATCGGCCGGGAGGTCGGCCGGCAGCTGGCCGCCGCCGGGTACGACGTCCTGCTCACCGCGCGCCGTGCCGAGCCGCTGCGCGAGGCGGCGATGTCGATGGGAGCCCGGTGGATGGCGGCCGACTCGGCGGTGCCCGAGCAGGTGGACCACGTTGTGCGGGAGGTCGGCGACGTCGGCCTCGTGGTGCACGCCGCCGGCGTCATGGCGGGGACCTTCGTGCGCAAGGAGACGCTCGGGTCGTTCGAGTCGGTGCTGCGCACCAACCTCACGTCGGCGTACGTCGTGGCCCACGCCGCCCTTCCCGCCATGGGTCCGGGCAGCCGCTTCGTGTTCCTGTCGTCCTCGTCGGCCCACGCCCCCCACCCCGGACGTTCGGCGTACTCGGCGTCGAAGGCGGGGCTCAACGCGTTCGCCGTGGCCCTGGCGAAGGAGGTGGAGCGCGACGGCATCGCCGTGCACGTCGTCACCACCGGCCCGGTGGCCACGCCGATGCTCGACGACGTGACGTTCCCCATGCGCACCCTCGGCGTCGAGGAGGTCGCGGCGTCCGTGGTGTGGCTCGACTCGCTGCCGCCGAACGTCGTGCTGCCCGAGGTCGAGCTGTCGTCGGTCGACACCGGCCCCTTCGCCCCCGAGGCCTTCGTGCCCGAGCGGGCCCGCCAGCTGGGCCGCACCGAGCTCTGACGCCCCCGGCGGTGCGCCGTCTCCAGCACGGCCTCCCATAGGGTCCCGCCATGGAGACGTTCGGCGCGTGGCCGGCTTGATGGGAGCGCAGCTCGTCGGCACGGCTGCCACGCACCGGCGAGTGCACGGCACAGCAGTCGCGATCGGACTCGCTCTCGGCGTCTTCTCAGTCCTTGCCGACGGTGTCCTTCGCTGGCGGGCACTCACGACGCTGGGGAACATCATCTCCCCTTGGGTCGTCGTGGCCTTCGTCGCCGGGCGCGTGGCGCGCTCGCCGCGAGCCGGCGGCTGGGCCGGTCTCCAGGCGCTCGCGGTGGGTGTCGTCAGCTACTACGTCCTCCAAGGGCTCAGGTTCACCAGCGGCGACGCCCCGTACTCCCTGCTCCATGCCACGCATCTCGTCTGGCTCGTCGCCGCCGTGGTGGTGGGCCCCGCCGTCGGGGCAGCAGGCGGAGCCTCCGCTCGTCTGCGACCACCGATGCTCGCCGTCGTCGGACCCGCAGCGATCCTCACAGCCGAGGCGATGTACCTGGTCATGGACCGACAGCCGTGGCGGTGGAACCTGTCGAAGGAGCCCCACCGGTTGGCCGACATCGGCGTCTTCCTCGCCCTTCTCGGTCTCGCCCTGTCGCTACCAGCCCTGCTGACGGAAGACCGTGGACGTCGCCGCCGCGCCTACGGCGCCCTGGCCATCTGCGCGACGGCTGGTGCCATCGGCATCCGGCTGCTCTACCGCACGATCACGGCTGTCGCATAGCGGGGCATCATGCCGAAGGACCCGATGAGCTCGTTCGCAGGACAGACAGCGTTGATTACCGGTGCCGGGTCTGGCATCGGCGCTGCGCTGGCCGAGAGGTTGCGGTCGGCGGGGGCGTCGGTCATCACGACCGACATCGAAGGCGACGTCGACCGCGAGCTGGATGTACGTGACCTCGCGGGGTTCCGTGCTCTGGTGGATGAAGCCGGTGTGCCTGATCTCCTGTTCGCCAATGCCGGGGTCGCCATGGGTGGCCCGACGCACGAGCTGACCCGCGCCCACTGGGATCAGGTCATCGACGTGAACCTGAACGGTGTCGTGAACGGGTTGCTGGCTGTGTACCCCGGGATGGTCGAACGAGGCTCGGGGCACATCGTCGCCACAGCCTCTGGTGCCGGGCTCGCACCTCCGCCCTTCGTGACGGCCTACGCCGCGACCAAGCACGCGGTCGTCGGACTCTCGCTCGGTCTCCGTCCGGAGGCGGCACTCCACGGTGTCAGGGTGAGCGTGCTGTGCCCGGGCGCGGTGGAGACGCCGATCCTCGATCGTCTGCCGGAGGATGCGCTCCCGATCACGCCGACAGCACCGGTGACAGCGCGCCAGTACCTCTCGCTCATCAGGCAGACGCCCGTTGCGGTGGACCGCTTCGCCCGGCTGGCGCTGAAGGGTGTCGCGCGCAACCGAGCGATCATCGCCGTGCCCGCCAGCGCACGTTCGCTCTGGTACCTCCACCGGTTGTCACCACGGCTCGTCGGTCGCATCTCGACACGTCTCGCTCGTCGGGTCGACCGAGACCTCTTGTCTCCTCCCGGGTAGCGGCACTGCCCGGGCCGGGGCGTCGACGCCTCCCGCCTCGGCGATCTGTGCGGTCGCCTCAGCCGCTGCGCGACGATGCACAGGTGCCGGGGGAAGTGGTCGCAACACGAAGCGAAGACGCGGGCATCGCGGCGTCGACCGAGGATGATCCTCGGTGAACGAGAGACGGCGTTGGAACCTCAACATCCACTACCACCGCGTCGTCTTCGACGCGATCCCCGAAGACGCCACCACCGCCCTCGACGTCGGCTCCGGGGATGGCCTGCTTGCGTTCGACCTCGCCGCCAAGGGCCTCGAGGTCGTCGGCATCGACACCGACATCGCCAGTGTCGAGCGGGCACGCGCCGATGCAGCCTGCTCCCCGCGAACGACGTTCCTGCATGGCGACCTGTTCACCCACCCCTTGGAGCCCGGCTCGTTCGACCTCGTGGCCGCGAGCGCGATGCTCCACCACGTGGACGCGAGGGCAGGGCTGCGCCGCATGGCTGAGCTGGTCCGCCCGGGCGGCACGGTTGCGATCGTCGGCTTCGCGAACCCCTCCGGACTCGCCGACTGGGCGCACATCGCCGCCGGCTTCCTGCTCACCAGGGTCAGGGGCGCACTGGGCCACTGCTGGGAACACCACGCGCCGGTCCGCTGGCCGCCGCCTCTGACGATGAACGAGATGCGAGCGCTCACCGAGGCAGAGATGCCTGGCGCCACCTTCCGCCGTGCGATGGCGCATCGCTACACGATCGTGTGGTCCCGGCCTGCGTCATGACGGTGCCGGCGGACGGTGTACCCACGGTCGCCACTGACAGCCTCCCCGGAGCGGTCGAACCCACGACTGATCGGTGGATCGGGGGGTCGGTGGGCAGGCGGATCCGCCAGCAGCCCGGCGGCCGGGGTGGGAGACTGCGGCTGTGCTCCTGAGCGGGATCAACCACGTCGCCGTGCTCACCGGCGACACCGAGCGGTTCCTGGAGTTCTACGAGGGCGTCTTCGACGCGACCCACGAGGTGCTGCAGGAGCGTGACGGGTTCACGCTGACGCTCGTGTGGGTCGGACCCACCGCGGAGCTGAACGTCTTCGAGGTCGCGTCCAGCACCGAGCACGAACGGCAGGTGCCGATGTTCGGCAGAGGCCGGCTCGACCACCTCGCCCTCGAGGCGGCATCGATCGAGTCGTTCGAGGAGATCCGGCGCCGGCTGCTCGAGCGTGGGGCCACCGACGGGTTCGTCACCGACTTCGGCCACATCCTGAGCCTGTTCTTCCGCGATCCGGACGGCCTCGAGGCCGAGGTCTGCGTGCAGAACCCCGACGCTCGACCCGGTGTGCACAACCCGCCCGGGACGCCGGCGGCGCGGTACCACGCTCCGGGCACACCACCTCCGGAACGACTGGCCGGCTCACCGCTCGAGGCCTGAGCACCCCGCAGCACCGCACGGCTCGCCGGTCTCAGGCGCGGCGCGGCCGGTACCGCAGGACGACCGCGCCGGAGCGGAGCTCCTGGCGGTCCACGAGCTCCAGCCGGAGGTGCTCGTGCAAGCCCGAGAAGAGGGTGGGCCCGTGGCCGGCGACGATGGGTTGCACGACGAACTCGTACTCGTCGATCAGTCCCATGTCCGCCAGCGCGAGCGGGAGGGTCACGCCGCCGACGAGCAGCCCCTCGCCGGGTTCCTGCTTGAGCTCCTCGACGGCCTGCCGGAGGTCGCCCTGGACGAGCTCGGCGTTCCAGTCGACGTGGTCGAGGGTGCTGGACACGACGTGCTTCTTCGCCTCGTCGATGACCTCGGCGAAGGGGATCATCCAGTCGTCCATCCAGTCCGGCCACGTGTCGGGAGTCGGGCGGCGCCACGCCTCCTCCATCATCTGGTAGGTGATCCGCCCGAACAGGAGGGCATCGGCTCGCGCCAGGTTGTCCGCGTGGTGGCGGTGGAGCTCCTCATCCGGGATGCCGGCCTGGTGGTCGACGCAGCCGTCCAACGTCACGTTGATCGAGTAGCGGAGCGGTCTCACGGGTTCTCCTGTCGGTCGTGGCACACGAGTACGACTGCGTGGCCGGCCCATGTTCATCGCGGGGGCAGCGTGGTAGGAAGCGGGCCGTGGTGGACGATCAGGTGGCGGAGCTGGTGCGCAGGGCCTACGAGGGTGAGGTGCTCGGGGTCGCGCTGTTCGGTCGGCTCGTGGGCGAGGAACCCGACCGAGACCAGGCCCGGCGCCTGTACGCCGTCCAGCTGCTGGAGGAGCAGACCCTGGCCGCGGCACGACGGCTCGCCGACGACCTCGGCGTGGCGGTCAGCGACGGCGACGCCGCCGAGATCGGTGCCGGCGTGGCCGATGCGCTCCTGCCGATGGCGTGGCCCGAGCGGATGCGAGCGGTCTCCGGGGCCACCGGCGGCTACCGGGACCTGTACGCGCAGCTCGAGGAGGCGATCGGTGCCGCCGAGCACGCTGCCGTCGGCCAGCTGCGCGCCCACGAGCGGGCGCTGCACCGGTTCGCCGCGGCCGAGGCCGACGGTGACCGCCACGCCGTGGAGCACCTGCTCGCCGAGCTCGACGGGCGCCATCGGGAGCGCTTCGACGCCTTCGGGCTCTGACCGGCGCTGCTGCCCCCTCGGCGGTCGAGCCACGTCAGGTCGGCGGGTCGAGCAGTGGTGGCAGGTCGGTCCGCACGATCTTGCCCATGGCGTTGCGGGGCAGGGCGTCGACCACGGTGATGGTCTCGGGCACCTTGTACCTGGCCAGGTGCTCGAGCAGGTGGCGACGCACGTCGTCGACGTCGACGACCGCACCGTCGGCCGCTTCCACCACGGCGGCGACCCGCTCGCCGAGGCGCTCGTCGGGCACGCCGAGCACCGCACCCGACGCGACGGCGGGGTGCTCGAGCAGCACGCGCTCGACCTCGGCGGGGTACACGTTGGCGCCGCCCCGGATGATCACGAGGCTCTTGCGGTCGCGCACGGACAGCCGGCCCTCGTCGTCGAGGAAGCCGACGTCGCCGGTGCGCAGCTCGCCGTCGACGACGGCCTCGGCCGTGGCGTCGGGCCGCTCCCAGTAGCCGAGCATCGGCCGGTAGCGGTCGTCCGCGCCGCCCACGCAGATCTCCCCGGCCTCGCCGGCCGGCACGGCGCGGCCGTCGTCGGCGCGGATGGTCACCCGGAGGTGCGGGAGCGGGAACCCGGAGGCCCCCGGCGCGTGACGCTCGCCCGAGCGGAGGTCGATGGCCACCACCGACGGCGCCTCGGTGAGGCCGTACGTGGCCAGCACCGGCAGGCCGAACTTGGTCTCGAACGCCGAGCGGATGACCTCGGGGCAGTCGGCGCCGCCGGTCCACACCTCGTCGAGGCTGGCCAGGTCGTCGGCGGCGATGGCGTCGGAGCCGGCGAGGGTGTGCAGCAGCGCCGGCGGGCCGTTCCAGGTGGTGATGCGCTCGTCGCGGATCCACTCGGCCACGCCCTCGGCGTCGATGCGGTCCATGAGGATGCACGTGCCGCCCGCCTGCGACACGAGCAGCGTGGTGAGCACGGCCAGGTTCAGGATCGTGAACGGGAAGCAGTCGCCCTTGCGCAGCTCGGGCCCGTAGCCGCGGGTCTCCACCAGCACGGCCCCGGGGAGCAGCAGGTTGTGCTGGCTGTGCACGGCGCCCTTGGGACGACCGGTGGTGCCGCTGGTGTAGGCGATGCCGGCGGGAGCGAAGGGGTCGACGGCGACGTCGACCGGTCCGTCGTCGGCGGCGTCGATGGCGGCCCGCAGGTCGGCGCTGCCGACGAGGTGCACGCCGGCGTCGTCGAGCCGGTCGTCGGTGAGCAGGAGCGAGGCGCCGCAGTCGCCGAGCAGCCAACGCTTCTCGGGCGGGGCGAGGTTGCGGTTCACGCCCACCCAGACAGCGCCGAGGCGCATGGCGCCGTGGAAGGCGACCACGATGTCGGTCTCGTTCGGCAGGGAGGCGGCCACGCGGTCGCCGGCGCGCACGCCCAGGTCGGCGAGGGCGTGGGCGGCGCGGTCGGCGAGGCGGTCGAGCTCGGCGTAGGTGAGGCGGCCACCACGGGTGACGAGCGCCTCGCGGTCGGGGTCGTCGGCCAGCGCCCGGTGGAGCACCCGGGCGACGGTGGTCGGCGTCATGGGACGTCGGCCGCCCGCAGCTCGCGCTTGAGCACCTTGCCCGAGGGGTTGCGGGGGAGGGCGTCGAGGAACGTGACCGCCTTGGGCACCTTGAACCTGGCGAGGTTCGCCCGGCAGTGCTCGATGAGCTCTTCGGCGGTGACGGACGCGCCTGGCCGGAGCGCGACGTGGGCCACCGGCACCTCGCCCCAGCGCTCGTCGGGGCGACCGACGACGGCCGCCTCGAGCACGGCGTCGTGCTCGTACAGCACCCGCTCGACCTCGGAGCCGGCGATGTTCTCACCGCCCGACACGATCATGTCCTTGAGGCGGTCGACGATCCACAGGTAGCCGTCCTCGTCGCGGACGCCGATGTCGCCGGTGTGGAACCAGCCGCCGGCGAACGCGGTGGCCGTGGCGTCGGGGTCGCGCCAGTAGCCCTTGAAGACCTTCGGCCCTCGCAGCACGATCTCGCCCTTCTCGCCGGGGCCGACCGAGCGGCCGGCGTCGTCCCACACGTCGAGCTCCAGGTGCAGGCAGGGCCGGCCCACGCTGCCCAGCTTCGTGATGATGCTGTCGCGGTCGAGGAACGTGTCGCCGGAGACGGTCTCGGTGAGGCCGTAGGCGTCGGCGAACCACGCCGAGGGGAAGGTGCGCTGGATCCGCTCGATGAGCGGGATGGGCATCTTCTCGCCGCCGTTGATGATCACCCGCACCGACGACAGGTCGCGGGACTCGATGTCGGGCAGGGCCATGATGGCGTTGACCATCGCCGGTGCCAGCCACACCGTGGTGACCCGCGACCGCTCGAGCTCGTCGACCACCGCGGCTGCGTCGAATGCCCGGTGGATGATGACCGTGCCGCCGGCGGCGATGAGCGTGGTGGTGGTGAGGTCGAGCGCACCCACGTGGTACAGCGGCCCGCACGCCAGGCCGAGGTCGTCGCGGGTGAACCCGAACTCGACGATGTGGGCGAGGTTCTTCCACGCCAGGTTGGCGTGGGTGAGCATCACGCCCTTCGGGCGGCCGGTGGTGCCCGAGGTGTACATGAGGCGGTGCACGTCGTCTGGTGCCGCCGGCGCGATGGGGGGCGGTGTGCCCTCGCTGCGCAGCTCGGCGAGCGCCGTCCACCCCGCGGGCGCCGGCGCCGCGGTGCAGGCTCGGACGAGGTCGAGGTCGGTGCCGGCCATCGCCTCGTCGGCGAGCGGCGCGAGGTCGTCGTCGCAGACCACGACCTTCGCCCGCGAGTGCTCGAGGATGTAGCGGACCTCGGGGGCGGCGAGGCGCCAGTTGATCGGCATGGCGATGGCCCCGAGCCGGTTGGTGGCGAAGATGGCCTCGAGCAGCTCGGGGCAGTTGTAGGCGAGCAGGGCGACGACGTCGCCCCGGCCGACGCCTCGCGCCGCGAGCCCGCCGGCCAGCGCGGCCGCCCTCGCCTCCATGTCCCCGTAGGTGAGGGTCTCGCCCTCGAACACGGTGAGGGGACGGTCGGGTGATCGGGTGGCGTGGTGAGCGAGCACGGTGGCCCAGCTCACGTCCACCGGCATCGTCGCGTCGGGCATCACCGGGAGCGGCCTCCGTTCGGTCCCCAGGACTTTGTACCGACCAGTCAGTCTATCGACGGGGGTCTGGACGGTCGGCCGCTAGCGTTCCCCCATGCCCCGGGCGGATCCAGCCGACGACTCCCGCCGCAGCGACCGCTGGCGAGCCCGCCGCGACACCATCATCGACACCTCGGCCCGCCTCTTCGCCGCGCAGGGGTACCACGCCACCGGCCTGAACGAGCTGTGCGACGCCAACGAGCTCGGCAAGGGCGCGCTCTACCACTACATCGGCTCGAAGGAGGGCCTCCTCGCCGCCATCCACGACCGCGTCATGGACGAGGTGCTGCTCGGCGCCGAGCGGGTGGTCGAGGCCGGCGGCACGCCGTCCGAGCAGCTGGCGATGCTGGGCGAGGAGCTGCTCGACGTCATCCACCGCTACCCCGACCACGTGTGGGTCTTCCTCCACGAGTTCCCGGCCCTCACCGGGGAGCGGGCGGCCCGCTTCCGGGCGCGGCGCCGGGCCTACGAGCAGCAGGTCGAGGCCGTGCTGCGCGCCGGCGTGGAGTCGGGCGACTTCCGCGACCTCGACCCGTGGCTCACCGCGCGGGCGTGGCTCGGCATGCACAACTACACGTACCTGTGGCTCAAGCCCGGCCACCGGCTGTCGGCCAAGGACGTGGCCGAGCCCTTCGCCGCCATCTTCCAGCGCGGCATCGAGGGTCCGAAGGCCAAGCGTCGCCGCACCCGCAAGTCCTGACCACCGCTTCGTGACGCGCAGATCGACTGCGTGCCGTCGATCTGCGCGTCGGGAACGGGTCAGGGGGCGGAGTAGCCGCCGTCGACCACCAGCGCGCTGCCGGTGGTCCAGCGGGAGCCCTCGCCGGCGAGGTACGAGTAGGCGCCCACCAGCTCGTCCGCGGTGCCGAGGCCGAGCGGATGGCGGCCCTCGATGGCGTCGAGCGCCTCGGGCGGCAGCTCGTCGTGGATGGCCGAGCGGAAGGTGCCCGGGCACACGCAGTTCACCCGGATGCCGTCGCGGGCGTACTCGACCGCGGCCACCTTCGCGAGGTGGATGACCGCGGCCTTGGTGGCGCAGTACGGCGCGGCGTGCGACCAGGCCGTGAGGCCGGACACGGACGCGGTGAGCACGATGGACCCCCCGCCCTGCGGGCGCATCACGCCGACCGCGGCCTTGATGGCGTGGACGGAGCCGAGCACGTTGACGTCGAACGCGCGCCGCCAGTCGTCGTCGCCCAGGTTGTGGATGCGTCCGTTGGGGGAGAGGACGCCGGCGTTCTGGACCAGCACGTCGAGCCGGCCGAACCGCTCGACGGCGAGGTCGACGACCGCCTGCACCTGGGCCTCGTCCGACACGTCGGCGGGCGCCGTCTCGACCGCCCCCCGCTCGGCCGGGAGCGCATCGATCGTGGCCGTGAGGGCGGCGCCGCTGACGTCGCTGAGCACGACGTCGGTGTCGGGCTCGCCGGCGAGGCGGGCGGCGATGGCCGTGCCGAGGGCGCCGCCGGCGCCGAGGACGGCGACGACCCGCCGGTGGTCGGTGGCGGTCATGTGAGCAGGTACCCACCGTCGACGCTGAGCACGGTGCCGGTGACGAACGCGGAGGCGTCCGAGGCGAGGAACTGGTAGGCGCCGGCCAGATCGGTGGGCGCTCCCCAGCGGCGCTGCGCCGTGTGGCCGGTGATGGCGTCGGAGAGCGCCGGGTTCTGCTTCCAGCCGTCGGCCAGCGGCGAGTCGAACCAGCCGGGCGCCACCACGTTCACCGTGATGCCGGCCGGCGCGAGGTCGAGGGCGAGGGACTTGGCCATGCCGACCAGGCCCGCCTTGGACGCGCTGTAGGCGGCCAGCCCCTGGCGGGGGCGCTCCCCGATGACCGAGCCGGTGAAGATCAGCCGCCCGCCCTCGCCCATCACCCGGGCGGCGGCTCGGGCACCGAGGAACGCGCCGGTGATGTTCACGTCGAGCACACGGCGCCACACGGCGACGTCGAGCGCTCGGGGAGCGGCGACGACGGGCGAGATGCCGGCGTTGCAGATCCACACGTCGAGGCCGTCCCACTCGGCCACCACGGCGTCGGCCACCGACTCGTTGAACTCCTCATCGGTCACGTCGCCGCCGATGGCGATGGCGGGGCCGGGCAGATCTGCGGCGAGCGCCTCGAGGTGGCACGCCGTGCGGGCGACCAGCGCCAGCGATGCGCCGGCCGCGGAGAACGCGTGGGCCAGGAGCGCCCCGAGGCCGCGGCTCGCGCCGGTGATCACGACGCGCTTGCCGCGCACGTCGCCCGGGTCGGGGAAGGACGCGGGGATCTCCATCGGTCTGCTCATCGGCGGTGCGGTCCCTTCTTGTACCGACCAGTACAGTACATCGCCCGTGAACGCCGGCCCCCTCCCCGACACCCACGCATCCCGCGCCGACCTCGTGGAGATGCACCGGCGGATGCTGCGCATCCGCGGCTTCGAGCAGCGGGTGTCGACGCTGTACCGCGACGGCGAGGTGCCCGGCTTCGTGCACCTGTCGATCGGCCAGGAGGCCGCAGCGGTCGGGGCCTGCTGGTCGCTGCGCCCCGCCGACGTCATCACCTCCACCCATCGGGGGCACGGCCACTGCTTGGCGAAGGGCCTCGACCCACTCGGCATGTTCGCCGAGCTGATGGCCAAGGACGCCGGCACGAACCGGGGCCGGGGCGGCTCGATGCACATCGCCGACCCCACCATCGGCATCTTCGGCGCCAACGGCATCGTGGCCGCCGGCGTGCCCATCGCCGTGGGGGCGGCCGCCGCCGCGCAGCTCGCCGGCGACGGCGGGATCGCCGTGGCGTTCTTCGGCGACGGCGCCCCGGCCCAGGGCGCCTTCCACGAGGCGGCGAACCTGGCCGCCGTCTGGCGGTTGCCGGTGATCTTCTTCTGCGAGAACAACGGCTACGCCGAGTTCTCGCCGACGACGGTGCAGCACGCAGCCGCGCTCGAGCAGCGGGCCGCCGGTTACGGCATGCGCCACGTGCAGGTGGACGGCAACGACGTGGTGGCCGTCGTGCAGGCGATGGCCGAGGTGGTCGACGCCGTGCGCGCCGGTGCGGGTCCCGTCGTGGTCGAGGCGCTCACCTACCGCTGGCACGGCCACTACGAGGGCGACCCCGAGCGCTACCGCACGCCCGAGGAGCTGCACGAGTGGCAGCAGCGCGACCCCCTAGTGGTGCACGAGCAGCGCCTGCGTGAGGTCGGCGTCGACGCCGAGGAGCTGGACGCGCTCCGGTCCGCCGTCGACGCCGAGCTCGACGCCGCGGTGGAAGAGGCTCGCGGGTGCGACCAACCCGACGTGGACTCGCTGGGCGACTTCGTGGTGCGCCCCCGGCCGACCGTGCCGGAGCCGGCCGCCGTGCCACCTGACGCGCCGGTGTTCCGCACGATGGACGCCATCCGGGGCGCGCTGGAGGCCGAGCTGGAGTCGGACGACCGCGTGTTCGTCGCCGGCATCGACGTCGGCGTGGGCGGCAACGTCTTCGGCCTCACCCGCGGCCTGCGCGACCGCTTCGGCGACCGGGTCCGCGACACGCCCATCTCGGAGACGGCGGTCGTCGGCCTCGGCGTCGGCGCGGCCATGGCCGGCATGCGACCGGTGGTCGAGGTCATGTACCTCGACTTCCTCGGCGTGTGCTTCGACCAGCTGCTGAACCAGGCGGCGAAGATGCCGTACATGACCGGCGGCGCCGCGCAGATGGGGCTCACCGTGCGCACCCAGTTCGGCGCCGGCCGCTCGTCGGGTAGCCAGCACTCCCAGAGCCTCGAGGCCTTGCTGGCGCACATCCCCGGGTTGACCGTGGTGATGCCGTCGACGCCGGCCGACACCTACGGCCTGCTGCGGGCGGCGATCCAGGACCCGAACCCGGTCGTCTTCATCGAGAACCGCCTGCTCTACGGCATGAAGGGCCCGCAGCCGCCGGCCGACCACCTCGTCCCCATCGGCCGGTCATCCGTGGTGCGGGAGGGGAGCGACGTCACCGTCGTGTCGGTCTCGCGCATGGTGCACGAGGCCCTCGCCGCCGCCGAGGCGCTCGCCGCCGAGGGCGTGTCCGTGGAGGTCGTCGACCTGCGCACGGTCGCGCCGCTCGACCTCGACCCCGTGCTCGCGTCGGTGGCCAAGACCAGCCGGCTGCTCATCGCGCACGAGGCGGTGGTGCCCTTCGGCATCGGTGCCGAGATCGCCGCCCGGGTGGCGAGGGAGGCGTTCTGGGACCTCGACGCCCCCATCGAACGGGTCGGCGCGGCGTTCACCCCGCCGCCGTACGCGCCCTCGCTCGAGCAGGCGTGGCTGCCCGGCCGCGACGAGATCGCCACCTCCGTGCGCCGCCTCCTCGCCACGTAGAGGTCGGCGGACCTCAGCAGCCGAGGGCGCGGGCGATGACCAGGTGCTGGATCTCGTTCGTGCCCTCGCCGATCTCCAGGACCTTGGAGTCGCAGTAGAAGCGGGCCACCGGCGATTCGAGCATGTAGCCGATGCCGCCGTGGATCTGCACCGCCTCGGAGGCCGCCCACGCGGCGAGCCGGCTGGCCTTGAGCTTGGCCATCGCCGCCTCCTTCATGAAGGGCTGGCCGGCGTCGCGCAGCGAGGCGGCGCGGTAGGTGAGCCAGCGGGCCGCCTCGAGCTCGGTGGCGATGTCGGCGAGCTTGAACTGCACGGCCTGGAACGTGGAGATCGGCTGACCGAACTGGACGCGCTCCTTGGCGTACGCGAGGGCGAGGTCGAGCACCGCCTGCGTGAGGCTCACCGACAGGGCGGCGATGGAGATGCGGCCCACCTCGAGCGTGCGGAGGAACTGGCCGAGGCCGAGCGCCGGGTCGCCGACGAGGTTGTCGTCGGGGACCCAGACGTCGTCGAAGAAGAGCTCGCGGGTGTCGAGGCCCTTCCAGCCGATGCCCCGCATCTTGGGGCCCATCGTGAAGCCCTCGGTGCCCTTCTCGACCACGAACGTGCCGTACCGCTGGGGCTCGCCGTCGTCGGTGGGGGTGCGGGCGAGGAGCGTGACGCCGAAGGACATGTCGGTGCCGGCGTTCGAGATGAACGTCTTGCGCCCGTCGATGACCCAGCCGCCGTCGCGGCGCTCGGCGCGGGTGCTGATGCCGCGGGCGTCGGAGCCGGCGTCGGGCTCGGTGAGGCCGAAGGCGCCGAGCGCCCGGCCCTCGGCGAGCGGGCGCAGCCAGCGCTCGCGCTGCTCGTCGTTCCCGAACAGCAGCAGCGGCAGCGATCCGATGGTGACGTGGGCCTGCCACGCCGCCGCCACCGACTGGTCGGCCACGCCCAGCTGCTCCATGGCGGCCACGAAGCCGACCGTGGTCATGCCGATGCCGCCCCACTCCTCGGGGACGAGCACGCCGAGCAGCCCCAGCTCGCCCATCTCGCGCAGCAGGTCGGTGGGGCAGCGGGCCTCCTCCCACGCCTGCGGGGCGCGGGTGGCGATCTCCTTCTGGGCGAAGTCACGGCACAGCTCGGCGAGGTCGCGCTCGTCCTCGGTGAGCGAGAAGTCCATCGATCAGCCTCCATCCAGGTGGGCGAGGAACTGGGCGGACCAGTCCATGAGGTCGGCGGGGACGGCGTAGCCCGCCTCGTCGTTGATGGCGCCCCAGTGGGTGGCGACGTCCTCCACGGTGGGTGCCCCCGCCTCGTCGACCCATCCGGGCGTCGACCCGATGAACAGTCGGGCGAAGCGGCCCGCGCCGGCCGTGTAGATCTCGCCGCTCACCGGGCAGGCGTCGTGGGCGAGGTACGCCACCATCGGGGCGACCTGGTCAGGTGGCATCTCCGGCCCGCCCTCACCCGCCATGCGCGTCGATGCGGCGGGGGCGATGCAGTTGACGGCGATGCCGTGCGTGCGGCCGGCCAGGGCGAGGCTGCGGGCGAGGCCGATGACGCCGCCCTTCGCGATGCCGTAGGCGGTGTTGCCGGGCAGGCCGAGCATGCCGGTGGAGGTGGTGAGCACGATGCGCCCGTGGCCCTGCTCGACCATGTGCGGCCAGGCGGCGCGGGCGGGGTGGAACGAGCCGGCGACGTGGACGGCGAGGTGGGCGTCGAGGTCGTCGGTGGGGACGTCGGGGAACCTCGCCCAGCGCATGATGCCGGCGTTCGCGACGAGGGCGTCGACGCGGCCGAACCCCTCGACGGCGGCCCGGACGAGCGCCCGGGCGCCGGCGTCGGTGGACACGTCGGAGGTGTCGGGGACGGCTGTCCCGCCGGCGTCGGTGATCTCGGCGGCGACGGTGGCAGCCGGCCCGGCGTCGGTGCCCTCGCCGGCCATCGAACCCCCGAGGTCGTTGACCACGACGGCGGCGCCCCGCGACGCGAGCAGGTGCGCGTACGCCCGACCGAGGCCGCGACCGGCCCCGGTGACGACGGCGACGCGCCCGTCGAAGCGGAGCTGCTCGCTCAGGCCGGCACCTCGGCGAGGCCGAGGACGCCGGCCAGGGTGCCCCCGAGGATCGCCTTGCGCTCGTCGTCGGGCACGCCGGCGAACTGCTGCTCGATGAGCTGGCGGCTGCCGCGGAACGTGCCCTCGGCGTGGGGGTAGTCGTTGCCCCAGACGAGGGTGGAGACGCCGGTGATGTGCCGGCAGGCCAGGGCGACGGGGTCGTCCTGGAACTGCACGTGGAACTGGCGCTTCACGTACTCGCTGGGCATGAGCGGGTACGGCCACTTCTCGTTGAGCTTGAACAGCTGGGCCATGTTCGGCTGGTCGGTGGGCGGCCGTTCGTCGTCCCACTTGCCGAGCCACCAGTCGGCGTCCTGGCCGACGCCGGTGACCCAGCACTTGTCCATGCCGCCGACGAGCGAGGACAGCCAGTGGGCGTTGAACTCGATGAGCGAGAAGTGCAGGTCGGGGAACCGCTCCGGCACGCCGCCTCCGATCAGCTGGCACATCAGCTGCTGGGGGACGATGGTGCTCATGACCGCCTGGGTGACCATGCGCTTGGCGGCGGCCTTGTCGGTCATCGGTTGGTTCACCTGGGCCGCGTTCTCGAGCACCACCTTCAGCGTCACGGCCTCGGTGTCGTTCACCCGGACACCGCCGGTCTGGGTGTGGAAGAACGGCTGCACGCCGTTGGCCTGCGCGGCCGCCCACACCGGGTCGAGGTCGCGCCCGTAGTAGCTCCGGGGCGGCGTTGCCGGCAGCAGGATCGCCCGGAAGCCCATGGCGGCGACCCGCTCGATCTCGGCCGCGGCGTCGTCCACGTCGGTGATGGGGATGGGCGCCGTGAAGACGAGCCGGTCGAAGTGCGGGGCGAACCGCTCGACGATGTAGTCGTTGTAGACGCGGGCGTGCGCCATCGACAGCTCGTGGTCGTCGGAGTAGAGCCCGAACAGCGACAGGTTCGGGTGCATCACCTGGACGTCGACGCCGTCGAGGTCCATGTCCTCGAGGATGCACTCGGGGTCGCCCTCCGGCATGCGGCCCCCGGTCTGGCGGTAGCGGGAGATGGTCCAGCCCTCGTAGCCGGCGGTGTGCAAGCGGCGGAACCTGCGGGCGCCGCCCTCGACCCAGGGCTCGTCGAGCTCGAAGTCCTCCTCCCACACCGCACGGTCGCGGAGGTGGGCAGGGAGGCGGGTCTTGAACAGGTCGGTGGGCTCGAGGACGTGCCCGTCCCCGGAGACGACGAAGTCCTTGTCTGCCATCGTGCGTCCTCCGCATCCATCGGAAATCAGCCTCGCGGTGTGCGAGAACCCCTGTTGCAAGGCTATGTGGACCGATCGGTACATTGCAATGCATGACGAGACGCTGGACCCGGCGGCCCGACGGCTCGACCTGGGGGGACTGGGGCGACGACGACGAGCTCGGGCGCATCAACCTGCTGACCCCCGAGAAGGTGCTGGAGGGCGTGCGCGAGGTCGAGCACGGCATCAGCTTCTGCCTGAGCCTGCCCCTCGACCTGCCCGGCGGCACCGTGCTCAACCAGCGACGGCACCCCCCGCGCGTCGCGCCCACCGAGGACATGGACGGCGCGCCGGGCCGCTTCTACAACGTGCGCATGAGCGAGATGCCCGACTTCGGCGACCCCAAGTACGTCGACGTGTGGGCCGACGACGTGGTCACCCTCTCGCTGCAGTACTCCACGCAGTGGGACTCGCTCGCCCACGTCGGCGCCGAGTTCGACGCCGACGGCGACGGCGTGGAGGAGGCCGTCTACTACAACGGCTACCGGGCCGGCACCGACCTCGAGGGCCCCACGCCCGACGGTCGCTGCGTCGCCCACCACCTGGGCCTCGAGCACATGGCCGTGCACGGGGTGCAGGGCCGCGGCGTGCTCGTCGACCTCGAGCACCACCTGGGTCGGGACTGGCAGCCGGTCGGCCTGGACGCCCTGCAGCGGATCATGGACGCCGACGGCGTGGTGGTCGAGCCGGGCGACGTGCTGCTGCTCCACACCGGCTTCGCCACCCAGCTGGTCGAGTGGGGCGGCGAACCCGATCCCCGCAAGGTGTTCACCACCGCCGCGTACCTCGACGCCCACGACGATGCGCTGCTCGACTGGATCGCCGAGTCGCAGATCGCCGCCCTCGTCGCCGACAACTACGCCGTCGAGGGGTTGCTCGGCAAGGACCGGGACCCCAGCCGGCACTCGTTCCTGCCCATCCACCACCTGTGCCTGTTCAAGCTGGGCGTGCCGCTGGGGGAGCTGTGGTGGCTGCACGACCTGGCGGCCTGGCTGCGCGAGCACGGCCGCAGCCGCTTCCTCCTGACCGCGCCGCCGCTGCGCCTCCCCGGCATCGTCGGCTCCCCGGTGACGCCCATCGCCACCGTGTGAGCGCGACGGCGAAGCGGCAGCCCACGGGGTGATCTTCCGTCAGCCGGCCGGGAGGAGCTCGACGTAGCCGTCGGTGCCGTCCACCCGGATGCGCTGGCCGTCCTCGATCAGGTGCGTGGCGCCCTCCACGCCCACCACCGCGGGCAGGCCGTACTCCCGGGCGACGACGGCACCGTGGGTCATGAGGCCGCCCACCTCGGTGACGAGCCCGGCCGCGGCCACGAACAGCGGAGACCAGCTCGGGTCGGTGTGCCGGGTCACGAGGATGTCGCCCGGCGCGAGGTCGGCGGTGGCCATGTCGAGGACGACCCGGGCTCGCCCCTCGACGGTCCCCGCGGACACGGCGAGCCCGGCCAGCGCGCCCGGCGGGAGGTCGTCCCGCCGGTAGGCGCCGGTGAGCGCCTCGCCGTCGGACGTCAGCACGCGCGGCGGCGTGAGCGCCTCGTTCGCCCGGTGCTCGGCCTTGCGCCGGCGGATGAGCTCGTGGTCGACGCACGAGGTCCGGACGGCCTCGCGCAGCTCGTCGAACCGCAGCTCGAAGATGTCCTCGGCCTCGGCGAGCACGCCGGCCCGGACGAGGCGCTCGCCCTCGGCGAGCAGGGCCCGCTTGTAGATGAGGTAGCGGCTGACCATCCCGTACT
Organism: Acidimicrobiales bacterium; assembly: GCA_035764875.1. Lineage (GTDB taxonomy): Bacteria > Actinomycetota > Acidimicrobiia > Acidimicrobiales > Salinilacustritrichaceae > Salinilacustrithrix. Next base: position 20,209 of record DASTYO010000067.1, read on the forward strand.
TCGGGTGCTCGCGGTACCCGATGGACGTGCGGAGGACGTCGATCTTCCGCTTCGCCTCGTCGGCCTTGCTGTCGCCATCGGGGAGGGAGCGCAGCCGCTCGAGCACTTCGCGCTCCTTCGCCTGCGCCCGATCGCGTCCCTCCTCGAAGAGCCGGGCGGCGGCGCCGTGGTCGAAGTGCTCGACGTCGGCGAGGAGCAGGGGCAGGAGCGCGGTCGGGCGCTCCGCCCAGCGCGGCCGGGTGATGTCGATCTCGCCGACGCAGCGCATGCCGTACGTGTCGAGGTAGGCGCAGATGGCGTCTCGCGCCGCAGCGCCGCCCTGGAGCGCGAGGAGCTCGTCGAGGAAGCCGTCGTCCTCGACGGTGCGGAGGAACGCGACGACCTCGGGAAGCCGACGGATGACGTCGGCGACGTCGAGGAGCGCGAACCCCATCTCGGAGGTGACGTTGTGCGGGACGGACAGCGTCAGCGTGTCGGCCGCGCCCTTCTCCCCCAACCACTCCTGCAGCCGGTCGTCGAGCCACCACGACGCCTGCATCGCCGCCATGATCACCTGCGTGCTCTGCGGGTCGAACAGGAGGCGCCGGAGCTGCTGGATGTCCTCGACGATGAAGTCGAACAGCGCCTCCCCCTGCACCGTGCGGATGTCCCGAGCGAGCGCCTCGACCGACGCTCGGGTGCGGGCGATCAGCTCGGGGATGACCGTGGGATCGATGTCCATCGGCGCGGGCGCGACGCCGGCGACGACCTCGCCGGCCTCGTCGGGGAGCGACGGCAGGAAGTCGTCGCGGTCGAGGACCGTCTCGAGCCCGTCGCGGATCAGCGGGTCGGACCGGCCGATGAGGTCGAGGAAGCCGGCCCGGGTGGCCGGCGAGGCGACGATGTGGGTCACGTCGACGAACAACCGCCCGCCGGCCTCGTGCATCGGTCGGCCGGCGGTCAGCTGCCAGACGGACAGCCCGAGGGGCCGCATCGCGTCGGTCATCATCTGCTGGTGGCCCACGGAGATGTAGACGCGGTTCGCGTCGTCGTCGGCTCCGGGGACCGGGAACAGCGTGGTGATCGGGCGGCTCTGGACGATGTGGAAGCCGTCGGCGTCGAGGCACCACTCGATGTCCTGGGGATGGCCGAGGTGGGCTTCGATGCGGCGGCCCAGCCGGGCGAGCTCCACCACCTGCTCGTCGGTCAGCGCCGGCAGCTCCTGCTGCGCAGCGGCGACAGGCTGCTCCGTGGTGCCACCCCCCGGGTGCGCCACCGTGGCCCGCTCCTTCGTGGCGATCGCCCGGGAGGCGATCCGGTCGTCGCGCACGCGGTAGGCGTCGGCGGTCGCCGTGCCGGAGACCAGCGGCTCACCCAGGCCGAGGACGGCCTCGATCGAGGCGACCCGGCGGTCCGACGTGACGGGATCGGCGGTGAACAGCACGCCGGCAGCCTCCGGCACCACCATGCGCTGCACCACCACGGCCATGCGCACCGCCCGGTGGTCGATGCCGTTCCGCATCCGGTAGGTCACGGCGCGCTCGGTGAACAGCGAGGCCCAGCACCGGCGCACGTGGTCGGCGACCGCAGCCGCGCCCACGACGTTCAGGTACGTGTCCTGCTGGCCCGCGAACGACGCCGTCGGAAGGTCCTCCGCCGTCGCGCTCGAGCGCACGGCGCAGGCCGTGCCGTCACCGAGCTCCGTGAGCTCCCGGGTGATCGTCCCGACCAGGTCCTCCGGCATGTCGATCCCCTCGATCACCCGCCGGAGCTCGGCGCTGCGCGCCCGGATCCCGTCGCGGTCCTCTGGGTCGAGTCGGCGCAGCCGGTCCACGCGCGCCTCGAGCTCGCGTGATCCCTCCACGACCCGCCGGTAGGCCGCGGTCGTGACGCAGAAGCCGGCCGGCACCCGGACACCCTCGATCCGCAGCAGCGCGCCCAGCTGGGCGGCCTTGCCGCCGACGTCGGAGATCCCCGCCGGGTCGACATCCTCGAGGCGCAGCACGTCGGCGCTCACCGTCCTGCCTCCCGCCCCGACCCGTCGGCGAGGATGGCGTACAGCTCCCGCCGGACCTCCTCGAGCAGCGCGACGGCCCGCGCCACCTGGTCGGGCGAACCGAAGCGGCGGAGCTGGCGGGCCTGGCCGGTGATCTCCGCGGGCAGGGCTCGCAGCGCCCCGTGGGCGTCACCGGCCTCCCGCCACCGTTCGGGCGTCGGGTCGCCGCTGTCGTCGTCGAGCGCTGCCCGTGCGTCACGCCCCGCTGCGGTGAGGGAGAACACCCTCCTGTCGCCCCGCTGGTCCGCGGTGACGAGGCCCTGCTCCTCCATGCGGGTCAGCGCCGGGTAGATCGATCCCGGGCTCGGCCGCCACCTCCCGGCGCTCCGGGCCTCGAGCTCGGTGATGAGCTCGTAGCCGTGCAACGGTCGCTCGGCGAGCACGACGAGCAGCGCGTCGCGCACCGCTCCACGGCGCGCCCGCGGCCCGGTTCGCTCGCGACGATCTCGCTCCACCACGTGTCGTCACCCCCTCGGTCGACGCGCGGCGTCCATCCAGCACGCGTCGTACGAACGGGGATGACGATATATCGCTTGTCAAGCGTCCCGGGACGTTCAGTCCCCGACGTCGACCCCTGCGTCCGGGCCCCGGTCGGCGGCGACGTCGACGGCCAGCACCGACCCCTCGATCATCGGCGTGCCCGGGTCGGGGTACTGGGCCACCACCGTGCCGGGCTCCTCGCCGTCGGCCGGGACCTCCCGGGCCACGAGGGTCCAGCCGTTCTCGTCGGCGGTCGCCTGGGCGTCCTCCACCGATCCGGCGGTCACGTCCGGTGCGGGCACCGTGACGACCTCGTCACCCGTGTCGTCCACCTGCGACTGCAGCTCGTCGCGCTCTGCGGTCACCTCGTCGAGCTGCCGCTGGAGGTCGTCGATCTGGGTCTGCTGGTCCTGCACCTGCTGCGCGAGCTGGTCGCGCTCGGCCACCAGCGCCTCGTCCGCGCCCGGCTCGGCCGGGACGGTGTCCTCGACCGCCTCGGTGGTGGTGCCGTCGTCGTCCGTGCCCCAGAGCAGGTAGCCGACGAGCAGGCCGAGCAGGCCGAGCAGCACGGCGGCGGCGAGCGCAGCACCGGTGGACACGCCGCCGCGACCGGGCGGTTGCGGAGGCGGGCCGGTGGTGGTCGTGGTCTCGTAGGCGGTGCGGCTGCCGGCGGCGGCCGGGAAGACCGACGTGGGCTCGTCCGCCGGACCGCGCACCGGGGGCTCGGCCCGGGTGGGGTCGATGGGCTGCGTCGGATCGTGGTCGCTCACGGGGAGCTCCTCTCGTCGCCTCGTCGGGGGACGGTAGTGCGTCCCGATCGCGGGGTGCGCGAGGGCGGGCGGCTCAGGCGCTGGTGCGCTCCGTGGCGCCGGCGCGGCATCGGCGGAACGCGGCCCAGCCGCTGTCCTTCACGCGGGCGATCTCCTTGAGGAGCTTGGGTCGCCCGCCGGCGTTCAGCAGGTACCGCTTGGGCTTGCCGGGGATGTTGCCGCCGACGTACTGGCCGATGGTGCCGAACGGCGTCTCGGCCGCCGCCCGGTCGACCATGTCGGTCCAGCGCTGCTCGGCCTCGGGCGTCACCTCGATGACGTCGTAGCCGTGCTCGCGCGCGTCGACGAGCGCGTCGGTGACGAAGTCGACCTGGTCGCCGTTGTACCGGGGGTTGTTGCCGGCGGCAGCGTGCGGGCCGCCCGGGAAGAACAGGTTCGGGAAGCCGGCGGTCTGGATGCCGAGGAACGTGGTCGGGCCGTCGGCCCAGTGCTCGGTGAGCGCCACGCCGTCGCGCCCGACGATGCCCATGCGCAGCATGGCGCCCGTCCCGAAGTCGAAGCCGGTGGCCCAGACGATGACGTCGTGCTCCCGGTGGGCCGCGGTCGTCTCGATGCCGGTCTCGGTGACCCGCACCATCGGTGTCTCCTCCAGGTCGACGAGGGAGACGTGGGGCTCGTTGAAGGCCTCGAAGTAGCCGGCCACGTACGGCGGGCGCTTCTCGCCGTAGCGGTGGTCGCGGGGGATGAGCCTCTCCGCCGTGTCGGGGTCGCGCACGATGCTGCGGATCTTGTCGCCGATGAACTCGCACCACTCGCGGTTGGCGGCGGGGTTGGTGAGGATGTCCACGTAGTTGCTCGTGAACTTCATGAACCCCGGGCTCGCCCACATCCGCTCGAAGAACGCCCGGCGCTCCTCGGGGGAGTCCTCGAACGCCGAGCGGGTGTTCACCGGGTGGTGGAACCCGTGGATCGACCGGTCGAGCACCTCGCGCAGCTCCTCGAAGCCGGCGCGCAGCTCGGCCTGCTCCTCGGGCGTGATCGGGCGGTTGTTGAGCGGGGTGCACCAGTTGGCGCTGCGCTGGTACACGGTGAGCTCGGCGACCTCGCCCACCACCGCGGCCACCACCTGCACGCCCGACGACGAGGTGCCCACCACGGCGACCCGCTTCCCGGCCAGGTCGACGGGCTCGGCCGGCCAGCGACCGGTGTGGTGCTGGGCCCCCCGGAAGTCACCCCGGCCGGCGATGTCGGGGACGTAGGGGACCGACAGCACACCCGTGGCCGCGACGAGGAAGCGAGCGCGCGTGGTCGTGCCGTCGTCGGTCTCGACCAGCCAGGTGCCCGAGGCGTCGTCCCAGGTTGCAGAGGTGACCCGGGTGCCGAAGCGCACGTGGCGGCGCAGGTCGAACCGGTCGACGACGTGGTTGAGGTAGCGCTCGACCTCGGGCTGGCCGGCGAAGTGCTCGCCCCACTCCCAGTCGTCGAACAGCTCCTTCGAGAACAGGTAGCCGTAGGTGTAGCTCTCCGAGTCGAAGCGGGCCCCCGGGTACCGGTTCCAGAACCACGTGCCGCCCACGCCCTCGCCGGCCTCGACGAGCTCGGTCGTGAACCCCTCCTCGAGGGCACGGTGGAGCTGGTGGATGCCGGTGATGCCGGCGCCGACGACGAGCACGTCGATGTCGGGAGGGGCTTCGTTCATGACCTCGCCTCACGTTGTACCGATTGGTCTAATCTAACCCTCCAGTCAATCCGCCGAGCCAGGAGGGGCCATGCTTGAGCAACGGACGCGGGCGGTCCCGTTCGCGCTCGAGGTCCCGGACCGGGTGCCGAAGGAGCGCTACCGCGATCCGGGGTTCTTCGCCCTCGAGGCCGAGAAGCTCTGGCCCCGGGTCTGGCAGATGGCGTGCCGCCTGGAGCAGATCCCGAACCCCGGCGACCACATCGAGTACTCGATCCTCGACGAGTCGGTCATCGTGGTGCGCGGCGACGACGGCGAGGTGCGGGCGTTCCAGAACGCCTGCCGCCACCGGGGCGTGCGGCTGGTCGAGGGCGCCGGCACGTGCGAGACCGGCTTCACCTGCCCGTTCCACGGCTGGTGCTACGGCACCGACGGGCGCAACACCTTCGTGTCCCGTCCCCGCACCTTCGCCGAGCACAACGTGCAGGACGGCGACCTCGATCTCGTGCCGGTGCGCTGCGAGACGTGGGGCGGCTGCGCGTTCGTCAACTTCGACGCCGACGCGCCGCCGCTGCGCCGGAGCGTCGAGCCCTTCGCCAGCGTGATGGATGCCTGGCAGCTCGACAGCATGCGGGCCGAGTGGTGGTACGCCTTCCGGATCCCCGTGAACTGGAAGCTGGCCGAAGAGGCGTTCATGGAGCAGTACCACGTGCTCGAGACGCACCCGCAGCTCCGCATACCGGGCCGCTACCCGGGCAAGGACGGCTCCTTCGACCCGAAGGTGTTCCTCGAGTCCGAGCTCCACTACCTGCGGGTCATGAGCGAGGGCATGTCCGGCATGGTCCACGCCGACGACGTCGCGGTGGCCGAGCGCCTCGCGCCGACCCTCGAGCTGCCGGCCGACCCGGTGCTCGCCCGGCAGACGTGGGAGCGGGCGTTCAGCGACGCCGTCGTGGCCTTCCACCGCGAGCGGGGCGCCACCATCCCCGACCTCGGGGAGCTCGAGGCCTCCGGCATGAACGAGCCGATGGGCTACTGCTTCCCGCACTTCTTCGTGCTGCCCATGTACAGCAGCGCGTCGTCGTACCGGTTCCGGCCGCTCGGCCCCGAGGAGACGCTGATGGAGATCTGGTCGCTCACCCGCTTCACCGAGGGCGAGGGGCCCGGCCCGCTGCCGGTGCCGGAGGTGTGGGCGCACGACGACCCCCGGGTGCCGCCCATCCCGGTCCAGGACTTCTCGAACCTGCCTCGGCAGCAGCAGGGCCTGCGCACGAGCGGCTTCGAGTACATGCGGCTCTCGGAGCAGATCGAGGGCCACATCTCGAACTACCACCGGCTCATCGACGGCTTCCTCGCGGGGCTGGAGCAGGAGCAGCTGGCGCCGGCGCTGAAGCACGTCAACGTGAACCCGCTCGACCGGCCGATCGTGGACATCGGGCTGTGACCGCGCCCGCCCTCGCAGAGGTCGACGCCGGCGTGCGCCGGACGCTCGCCGCCTACACCCACGCCCTCGACGACGGCCGTGCCGCCGACGTTGTCGCCACCTTCTGCCCCGACGGCGTGGTCGACATCCCCGGCATGGGCACCCACGTGGGCCACGACGCGCTGCTCGCTGCCTACACCGGCTGGGCGCCGCGGCGCCCGCAGCGGCACCTCGTGCTCAACACCCACGTCGTGCGCTGGGACGAGCACGAGGCCGAGGCGGTCAGCGACATCGTCTTCCTCCTGCTCGGCGACGACGGGTGGAAGGTGCAGCTGGTCGGTCGCTACGAGGACGTGCTCCACCACGACGCCGGCACCTGGCGGTTCCACCGCCGCCACGCCGAGTTCGTGACGGGCCGCTGAGGCCTAGCTGGTGAAGTCGGGCACGACGTCACGCGCGAAGGCCTCGACCTGGGACGCGCCGGCCTCCGGCCACCCGCACACGAGGTACCCGTACCCGGCGTCGCGCCAGCCCTCCAGGTGCCTCCGCGCCTTGTCGAGGTCGTCGAGCGAGAGCGAGCCGGCGCGCACGATGGCCGCCGGGTCCCGCCCCGCCTCGGCCGCGAGCTCGTCCACCCGCTGGTTCGCCTCGGCGAGCGACTTCGGCGTGCCCCAGGCGTGCCACACGTCGGCGTACCGGGCCACCAGCGGCAGCGTGCGCTTCGGCCCGGTGCCGCCGATCCAGATCGGGGGGTGCGGCCGCTGCACCGGCTCGGGTCGCAGCCGGGCGTCCTGCAGCGAGACCACACGGCCCTCGTACGACACGACGTCGCCGGTGAACAGGCGGGTGATGATCTCGAGCGCGTCCTCGAGCAGGTCGAAGCGCTCGCCGAGCTCGGGGAACGGGATGCCGAGCTCGTGGTGCTCCTTGTCGAACCAGGCGGCGCCCAGCGAGAGCTCGAGCCGGCCGTGCGAGGCGTGGTCGATGGTCAGCGCCTGGGCGGCGAGCACCGAGGGGTGCCGGTACGTCACCCCGGTCACCAGCAGGCCGAGCCGGATGCGCGAGGTCTGCCCGGCGAGGGCGGCCAGCGTGGTCATGCCCTCGAAGGTCTCGCCCGGCCCGTCGCCGTACATCGGTTGGAAGTGGTCGAACCCCCAGGCGCCGTCGAAGCCGAGCTCCTCGGCGAGCTGCACCCGCCGCACGAGCTCGTCCCATGAGATGCGCTGCTGGGCCACGTCGAGTCCGAATCGCATGGCCGCAGACCTTGGCACACCGCCCCTGCGGGGCGCGGCCGCATGACGACCTCCGAAGGCCCGCGCGTCGAGGAGGCGGCCGGCGTCGGCGCGCTCACGCTCGGCGGGTTCCTCGCCGAGGTGGTCGAGCGGTTCGGTCCGAACGAGGCGGTCGTGCTCGACGACCCCCTGCTCGGCGGCGAGACGGTGCGGTGGTCGTAC
>DASTYO010000068.1:0-11022 GCA_035764875.1 Acidimicrobiales bacterium
GCCGCCAAGTACGGCGACGAGCAGGTGCACGTCTGGCGCCGCAGCTACGACATCCCGCCGCCCCCCATCGACGAGGGCAACCGCTTCAACCCGAACCACGATCCCCGCTACGCCCACGTGCCGCCGGAGCTGCGCCCGGCCAGCGAGTGCCTGAAGGACGTGGTCGAGCGGATGCTCCCCTACTGGTTCGACGCCATCATCCCCGACCTCGCCGACGGCCACACCGTGCTCGTCGCCGCCCACGGCAACTCGCTGCGGGCGCTGGTGAAGCACCTGAACGGCATCAGCGACGAGGAGATCCCCGGCCTCAACATCCCCACCGGCCAGCCCCTGCTCTACGAGCTCGGCGACGACTTCCACCCGCTGGAGGACAAGCCGGTGGCGGAGCGCTACCTGGCCGACCCGGAGGAGGTCGCCCGGGCCGCGCAGGCGGTGGCGGACCAGGCCAAGGGTTGAATCACCGACGCTCCGGGGTGCCGCTCAGGACCCGGGCGCGGGTGCGCCCCCGGCCGGGGGCAGCCGGGGGCGCACCGTCGTCACGACGGGCGGGTCAGACGGCGTCCGGTCCCATCTCGCCGGTCCGGATGCGGATGAGGCGGTCGACGCTGGTCATCCAGATCTTCCCGTCGCCGATCTTCCCGGTCTGGGCCGCCGTGGCGATCGCATCGGCGACCTTCTCGGCGTCCTCGGTGGCGCACACCACCTCGACCTTCACCTTGGGGACGAAGTCGATGGTGTACTCGGCGCCCCGGTAGGTCTCGGTGTGGCCGCCCTGGCGGCCGAACCCCTTCACCTCCGAGACGGTCATGCCCTGGACGCCGACGCCCTTCAGCGCCTCCTTCACGTCCTCGAGCTTGTGCGGCTTCACGACCGCAGTGACGAGATGCAACACGTGGTGCTCCTTGCTGTCAGACCGAGACGGTCGTGGGGGACGTGGCGCCGAGGGCACCGGACTGCACGCCGACGTTCGTGTCGGGGGCGTAGCCGACGTGGCCGTGCTCCTCGACGTCGAGGCCGTTGAGCTCCTCCTCCTCGGTGACCCGCAGGCCGATGGTGGCCTTGATGGCCCGGAAGAGCAGGTAGGCGGTGCCGAACACGAACACGAAGTGGACGCCGACGAACAGGGCCTGGGTGGACAGCTGGTCGATGCCGCCCCCGTAGAGCAGGCCCGCGTCCTCCCGGCCGAGGAAGGCATCGTCGTACCTGGCGAAGAGGGCGATGGACAAGGTGCCCCAGGTGCCGCAGACGCCGTGGACGGAGACCGCACCGACCGGGTCGTCGATCTTGCGGCGGTCGAAGAACGACACGGCGAGGACCACCAGGGCGCCGCCGACGCCGCCGATGACGATGGCGGCCCACGTCTCGATCGAGCCGACCGGCGCGGTGACCGACACCAGACCGGCGAGCATGCCGTTGGCGGCCATCGTCACGTCCGGCTTCCCGTCACGCACCCAGTTGACCAGCATCGCGACCACCGCGCCGGCGCACGCGGCGAGGAGCGTCTTCACCGCGAGCTGCGGGACGAGGTTGTCGGCCGCGAGCTCGGAGCCGGGGTTGAACCCGAACCAGCCGATGAACAGGATCATCGCGCCGAGGATCACGAAGGGCACGTTGTGGCCGGGGATGGCCCGGGGCTTGCCGTCCTTGCCGTACTTGCCGATGCGGGGGCCGAGCACGATGGCCCCGGCGAGCGCCGCCCAGCCGCCGGTGGCGTGCACGATGGTGGAGCCGGCGAAGTCCGAGAACGGGATGTCGAGCTGCGACAGCCAGCCGCCGCCCCACGTCCAGCGGAGCACGACGGGGTAGATCACCGACGTGATCACCAGGCTGTAGACGAAGTAGGCCTTGAACTTGGTGCGCTCGGCCATCGTGCCGGAGACGATCGTCGCGGCCGCGGCGGCGAACGCCGCCTGGAAGAAGAAGAAGGTGGCGGGGGACAGGTTCAGGGCCTGCGCGGCCGCCGGGTCCTCGATGCCCGGGATCCCGAGGTCGAACCCGAACCAGCCGCCGAGCAGCTCGCTGCCGCCGAAGGCGATGCCGTAGCCGACCAGCGCGAAGGCCAGCACGCCGGCCATCCCGTCCATCAGGTTCTTCATCATGATGTTCGAGACGTTCTTCGCCCGGGTGAGCCCGGCTTCGACGAGGGCGAACCCCGCCTGCATGAAGAAGACGAGGATGCCGCAGACGAAGACGAAGATGTTGTCGAGGACGACCTGGGAGGCGGGGGCGACTTCCTCCGTCCCCTGGGCGGCAGCGGGACCGGCCAGCAGCAGCGTCGCTGCCCCGACCATGCCCGCTCCGATGAGCAGCTTGCGCTTCACGGTGACTCCTTGGTTCCGGTGGCTGTGGGGGCGGGCGGCGCCGTCGTGGGATGACGGCGATCTGACCCGGACCTGACCGTAAGGACGCCTCGTTGCGCGCTTGTTCGCCCGAGGTTGCACGGCGGGCAACGCTCTGTGACCGCAGTGTTTCGTCGGCGGCGTCAGCTCGTGCCCAGCGCGGCCGGCTCCATCAGGTAGCCGCGCGAGCGCACGGTCCGGATGGCGAGCCGGACCGGCTCGATGCGCCGTCGGAGGCGGAGGACGTGCACGTCGAGGGCGTTGCGACCCGGCGTGCCGCCCGGCCAGCCGGCAGCCGCGAGGTCGTCGCGGCTCACCACCGTGCCGAAGCGGTCGACGAGCACCTCGACGAGCCGGGCCTCGACCGGCGGCAGCGTCGCCCAGCGCTCGCCGAAGCGGATGACGCCGTCGCCGTCGACCTCGGGCACGAGGCCGAGCGTGTGCTCGAGGCGCAGGCGCAGCGACGCGAGCCGCGCCTGCACGTCGATGTCGGCGCACGGCTCCCGCACCCAGTCCTCGAGGGGGTCGGTGGTGATGGGCGGTGCGGCGTCCGGGGCGACGAGCAGCAGGCGAGCGCGACCGGCGCGGGCGAGCTGCTCCCGCCGGGCACGCTCGGCGGGCCAGCGGACGATCGGCACCACGGTCATCGTCTCGGACCGTACGGAGGCTGCGTTTCGCTGGTGTTTCGTGGGGGTGCCCATCCGTTTTCCCGCCGTCGCGGGCAGCGCTCGACTTCTTCCGGCACAGTCCGTGGCGGTTCCGTACACTCCGCCCATGGCGAAGACGAGCGTGACCGACCACCTGGCCCAGGTCCCCCTGTTCACGGCCTGCTCCAAGAAGGAGCTGGGCCGCATCGCGCGGGCGACCACCGAGATGTCCTTCGACGACGGCGCGGTGCTGATGCACCAGGACGACACCGCCCGTGAGGCGTTCATCCTCACCGAGGGCACCGTCACCGTGAAGCGCAACGGGCGCAAGGTGGCCGAGCTCGGGCCCGGCGCGTTCCTCGGCGAGCTGGGGCTCCTCGATCGCGGCCCCCGCACCGCCACGGTCGAGGCCAACGGCCCGGTCGAGGCGCTGGTGCTCGGCCCGCGTGAGTTCGCCGGCCTGCTCGACGACGTGCCGTCGATCTCCCACAAGCTGCTGCGGGCCCTCGCCGCCCGCATCCGCGAGCTCGACGCCAAGGCGTTCGGCTAGGAGCAGCCCGTCGCCTGCGCCCCGGTCACCACGGCCGGCGCAGGCGCAGCGCGGCGTACCCCACGCCGAGTCCCACCACGCCGAGCGACGCCGCCGCCAAGGCAACGAGCGCGCCCGGCACCTCGTCGTCGACGTCGTTCCTGATGACGCCCTGCGCCGACTCGTCGACGCCCGACGGCTCGTCCGTCGAGCGGTCGCCCAGGGTGGACGACGTCGGCTCCGCCGGCGTGGCCGCGTCGGAGGCGCTGGACCCGCCGCCGTCCAGCGTCGGGGACCCGCCGGGCGACGTTGCGGTGGCCGGGGTGGCCCGCTGGTCGGGCGGTGGTGCGGGGTCGGGTCGGCCGGCGGTGTCGCCGGCCGGGGGCGGCGGGCCACCGGCGGGGGGTGCTGGGTCGGCGGGCGCCGTGCTGGGCGGTGCCGCGCCGAGGGCGGCGAGGGCGGCGCCGAGGTCGACGATGCCGTGCCCGTAGGTGCCGTCGTGGCCCTCGGGGCCCAGGTCGCGCGCGGTGGCGAGCAGGTGCTCGACGGCCCGCTGCGGCGCCAGGCCCTGGGACCGCAGCACCGCGAGCGCGCCGGAGATGTGGGGTGCGGCCATCGACGTGCCGGCGTGGAGGGCGCAGCGCTCCTGCGGGAACGCCGACAGGATGTCGCGGCCCAGGTCGCCGCTGCCGTCGCCGCCGGGCGCCGCGATGCCCCAGTCGGCGGACCCGATCGAGGTGGCGTAGGGGGCCACGCGGTCCTCGTTGTCGGTGGCCGTGACCACCACGGCCGGCACGTCGCCGTAGCCCGAGCCGAAGAGCCCGCCGACCAGTCCGTCGTTCCCGGCGGCGAGCACGGTGATGGCGCCCTTGGACCAGGCGTAGCGGATCGCCTCCTCGAGGCCGGAGCCGGACACGCTGCGCAGCACGACGTCGGAGCCGAGGGAGAGGTTGATGACGGCGGCGCCGGCGTCGGCGGCCCGCCGGATGCCCTCGACCACCGAGTCGACCGTCCCCTCGCCCTCGGCGTCGAGCACCTTCACCGGGAGGACCCGCGCGTCGGGCGCCACGCCGATGAGGCCGCATCCGGCATCGGCTCCTGCGGCGGTGCCCGCCACATGGGTGCCGTGGCCGTTGGGATCGCCGTTGCCGCCGCCGATGACGTCGATGGTGGGCAGCACCCGGCCTGTGAACGCCGGGTGGGCGGCGTCGACGCCGGTGTCGACCACGGCGATGACCACGCCGGCGGCCGGCCCGGGCGCGCCGATGCGGGCGATGTTCCACTCGGGCGCGCTGGCGTCGGACGGCACGGCACCGAGGAGCAGCGCGAGCGCAGCCACCACCGCGGCCAGGGCCGCGGAGCATGGACGCCGGCGTCGCGTGCTCACCGCACCATCGTGACCGCGCGCAACCGCCCGATGCCATGCAGAAGCGATGAAAAGCGGCGAAGCGCTCGAACAGACGTCTGCGCCCGCCTCGGCGTAGCGTCCGGATCGTGGCCGTCTCGCCCCCGCACCCTCCCCGCGTGCCCGCCGAGCTGGAGGCCACCCTGGACGTCGCCGGTCTCGACGAGGAGTACCCGGACATCGACGCGGTCGACCTCACGGGCGAGGCGATCGCCCTCCCCGGGGCCCGGACCGTCGACGTGCTCCGCTCGCGCCTCACCTCCTGCACGATCGACGCGCCGGCCGGCACGCCGCTCGAGCTGCGCGACGCGGAGCTGCGGGACGTCGACCTGACCGGCTGGCGCATCGTCGGCGCGGTGCGGGTACGGCTCGTCCGGTGCCGGTTGGCCGGGGCCGACCTCTCCGACGCCACCCTCGAGGACGTCGTGTTCGACGACTGCGCGCTCGACCTCGCGTCGTGGCGGCTCGCGCGGGCGCGCCGGGTCGCCGTGACCGGAGGCCGCCTCGACGGGCTCGACGCGACCGGCGCCCGCCTCGGCGACGTGGAGCTGTCCGACGTCTCCTTGGCCGACGTCGTCCTCGACGGCGTGCGCTGCGAGCGCGTCGACCTGACCGGCGCCGACCTCACCGCGGTGCGGCATGTCGCAGGGCTGTCCGGCACCACCATCAGCGCCGCCCAGGCCGTGGCGCTCGCCGGCCGGCTCGCCAGCGGCCTCGGCATCGAGGTCGTCGGCCTCGACGCCTCCGTCTGAACGCCCCGGTTCTCGGGGCGTGCCGGGGCTTTCCCGCCGCGCAGTGACCGCAAGTAGCCTCCCGTGCGCTATGGAACCCACAGCCGCGTCCACGCGTCGGATCAAGCCGCACCAGCTGGCCCTCGGGCTGGGGGTGCTGATCGCCGTCGTCACCGTCATCTCGGGCATCGCCGCCACGGTGCTGCAGTTCCACGACGAGTCCGAGGTGACGCGCGAGGTCTTCGAGAACATCCCGTCGCCGATCAAGGCGGCCTTCTACATGATCGTGCCGATCATGCTGCTGTACGGGGCGGTCGCCTTCTCGCAGCGCATGAAGAACTGGGAGCGCGGCGCCCCGGAGAACCGGCGCACCACGCCGAAGAACGTCAAGCAGCGCCTGAAGGACTTCCGCGCCGGCGTGTACATGCAGACCCTGCTGCGCGACCCCGCAGCCGGCGTCATGCACAGCCTCATCTACTTCCCGTTCCTCATCCTGCTGGCGGTCACCACGGTCCTCGAGATCAACCACCAGCTCCCCGAGGACGCCAAGTTCCTCCACGGCGACGTGTACAAGGCGTACTCCTTCGTCGGCGACGCGGCCGGTGTGCTGTTCCTCATCGGCGTCGGCTGGGCCATCGTCCGGCGCTACGTCCAGCGCCCCTACCGCATCCGCATGAAGACCAAGCCGGAGCACGCGGTCATCCTCGGCACGTTCCTCGTCATCGGCGTCACCGGCTTCCTCGCCGAGATGTTCCGCATCGCCATCGACGGCCGGCCCGACTTCGAGAAGTGGAGCTTCGTCGGCTACCCGCTCTCCGGCCTGGTCGAGGACGTCTCCAGCATCCACGGCTGGCACCAGGCGATGTGGATCGCCCACGTCGTCACGTTCCTGGTGTTCCTGGCGATCCTGCCGGTCACGATGCTGCGCCACATGTTCACCAGCCCGATCAACATGTACCTGCGCGATCGGGAGCGCCCGAAGGGCGCCATGAAGGCCATGCCGAACCTGATGGAGACCGAGCTCGAGAGCTTCGGCGCCACCACGGTCGAGGACTTCACCTGGAAGCAGCTGCTCGACCTCGACGCCTGCACCATGTGCGGGCGCTGCACCAGCGTCTGTCCGGCCCACGCCACGGGCAAGCCGCTCGACCCCCGCGAGATCGTGCTCAAGTCCGGCGAGGTCATGGCCGCCACCGGCACGCCGCAGGTGAGCCCGCCGCTCGGCACCGTGCCGGAGATCACCATCCCGGCGAACAACTTCTTCGAGCGCATCACGCCCGAGGAGATCTGGTCCTGCACCTCCTGCAAGGCCTGCGACGAGATCTGCCCGGTCAACATCGAGATCCTCGACAAGATCCTCGACATGCGGCGCTACCTGTCGCTCATGGAGTCGAACTTCCCCACCGAGCTCGGTGGCGCCTACATGAACATGGAGAACCAGGGGAACCCCTGGGGCATGTCCAACGCCACCCGCGGCGACTGGTCGAAGAAGGTGGAGGGCATCGCCGTCGTCGACCCGGGCGACGCCTTCGACCACGAGTACCTGTACTGGGTGGGCTGCGCCGGCTCGTTCGACGACAAGAACCAGAAGGTCTCCGAGGCCATGGCCAAGCTCATGAAGCGGGCCGGCCTCGACTTCGCCATCCTCGGCCCCAACGAGATGTGCACCGGCGACCCCGCCCGCCGCTCGGGGAACGAGTACATCTACCAGATGCTGGCGATGCAGAACATCGAGACGCTCAACACCATGGGCGTCAAGAAGATCGTCACCCAGTGCCCGCACTGCTTCAACACGCTGGGCAACGAGTACCCGCAGCTCGACGGCCACTACGAGGTCATCCACCACACCCAGCTGCTCGAGCAGCTCGTGGCCGACGGCAAGCTCGACCTGTCCCGCGCCCGCCTCGACGAGCGCATCGTGTACCACGACTCCTGCTACCTCGGCCGGCACAACGACATCTACATGTCGCCCCGCAAGGTCATCGGCTCCCTCGGTGGCGTCGAGATCGTCGAGGCGCCCCGCAACGGCACCAAGGGCATGTGCTGCGGCGCCGGCGGCGCCCGCATGTGGATGGAGGAGTCCCTCGGCACGAAGGTGAACGACGAGCGCTCCCGTGAGCTGGTCGCCACCGGCGCCAGCCGCGTCGCCACCGCCTGCCCGTTCTGCTACGTGATGATGGACGACGGGGTGAAGGCGGCCGGCAAGGAAGAGGACGAGGTCAAGGTGGCTGACATCGCCATGCACGTCCTCGAGGCCATCGAGGCCGGCGAGGCACGCGAGGCGTCGTCGCCCCTCACCATGACCGACTGATCGGACCGGCCGTGGTCGCCGACCGCCGGCAGCCGCCCGTGGTGCTGGTGGTCGGCGACGACCACGGCACCGTCGAGGTCCTGCGGCGCCTGCTCGTGCGCCACGGGCTGCGGGCCTGCACCGCGGCCGGCGCCGCCGGCGGCCTCGAGGTCGCCGCCGTGCAGCTGCCCCGCGTCGTGGTCGTCGACCTCGCGCGCACCGGCCTCGGCTCGGCCCTGCAGCTGGTCGACTGGCTGCGCTCCCACGACGACGAGCGGGTGTCGTCGACCCGAGTCCTGGCGATCGAGGCGGCGTCCAACCGCGAGCTGCTGCTCTCGTCCGGCGCCGACGCGGCCCTCGAGCGACCGGTCCACGCGACGGAGCTGCTCGCCGCCGTGGACGAGCAGCTCCGCACGCCGGCCTGAGCCTCGAGGTCAGGGGACCACGAGCGCCGTCGTCATGCCGATGAAGCCCTCGGGCGCCTCGGCGTGGGTGAGGATGTGGCAGTGCCACACCCAGGTGCCCGGCCGGTTCGGGGTGACGAGCACCGAGTAGCGCTCACCCGGCCCGACGAGGACCGTGTCGGCCTTGTAGGGCTGGGGCAGCGGGTTGCCGTCCTTCGCGATGACCAGCTGGTCCGGGCCGTGCAGGTGCATCGGGTGCACCTGGAGACCCTCGTTGTAGTAGTGGACCAGGATCGTCTCGCCGATCTCGGCCGTCACCGGCGCGGTGGCGGGGAACGCCTTGCCGTTGATCGTGAACCCGAGCTCGCCGCCGTCGTTGAGGATGAACGGGAGCTCCTGGGAGACCGTCACGCCCTCCGGGACCGGCATCTCGGAGACGAGCATGCCGGCCAGCAGCCCCATCGGCACCTGCTTCTGCGAGTTCGAGTGGGCGTGGTACATGCCCACTGCCGGCTCGGTGATCTCGAAGGCGTAGGTGAAGGTGTCGCCCGCCTTGATCTGCTCCTGCGTCACGTCGGGCACGCCGTCCATCTCGTTCGGGACGTCGATGCCGTGCCAGTGCACCGTCGTCGACTCGTTCAAGTTGTTGGTGACCCGCATCTCGACCTTGTCCCCGACCTGGACCTTGAGGGTCGGTCCGGGCACCTGCCCGTTGTACGCCCACGCCTCCACCACGCGACCCGGTTCGACCTCCCACTCGACGACGTCGACGGTGAGGTCGAAGCGCTTGGTGCCGTCGTCGAGGACCGTCGGCTCGAGCGCCTGGCCGCCCTGACCCTTCGTCTCGGCCGGGAACTGCAGCACCCGCTCGTGGGCCGACTCGTCCATCTCGTCGGCGCTCAGCTCGCCGCCGCCGGCCGGCGGTGTGGTGCCGGCGGTCGCGCCGCCCTCGCTGACCGTCAGCGAGGCGGTCATCCCGGCGTCGGCGTGCCCCGCCACCGTGCAGTACAGCTCGTAGCTCCCGTCGTCGAGGCCGGCGAGGTCGAGCGTCCCCGAGCCCCCGGCGGACAGCAGGTCCATCTTGTAGCCGTCCTCCTCGCCACGCACCGCGAGGTCGTGCTGGACGGTGCCCTCGTTCGTGGCGGTGATGGTGCCGTCCGGGCCCAGGTCGAGCTGGTCGGGCGTGATGGCGAACTCGGTGAGGACGACCGACGCCTCGGCCGCCACGACCTCGCCTCCCGCGGCACCGCCGCCCTCCTCCGCCTCGTCGATCGCACGCATGCTGAAGCCGACGCTCGCGATCGCGACGACGAGCGACATCAGCGCCACCGCCACCGCGACGAGCGAGATGCCCTCCCGCCGCTCGGACCGCTCCGGCCGGGGTTCCACCAGGATCTCTGCCATGGCCTTGCCTCCACCTCGGGGCTCTTCCCCCGATCGTGGGCAGGGCGGGCCGGGTGCAGACAGGGCCGAATGGCCCGCCGTCTGCGGGGCCTACTGCTCGAAGTTCTTCCAGTACTGGCTGGGCGTGGGGCCGTCCTGGCCGTGGTACTTCGACTTGAGCGCGCCGGTGCCGTAGGGGACGTCGGCGGGCGTGGTCATCCGCAGGAAGCTGACCTGGCCGATCTTCATGCGCGGGTACAGCGTGATGGGCAGGTTGTGGACGTTCGACAGCTCGAGGGTGATCTGCCCGTAGAAGCCGGGGTCGATGAAGCCGGCCGTGGAGTGGATGAGCAGGCCGAGGCGGCCGAGGCTCGACTTGCCGTCGAGGCGGGCCACGAGGTCCTCGGGCACGCCGATGCGCTCGAGGGTGGCACCGAGCACGAACTCGCCGGGGTGGAGCACGAACGGCGCGTCGTCGTCGACGGTGACCATCTCGGTGAGGTCGCTGGCGTCCTGCTTGACGTCGATCATCCCGCGGGTGTGGTTGCGGAACACGAGGAAGCGGGGGTCGAGCGTCAGGTCGACCGACGAGGGCTGGATGAAGGACTCGTCGAGCGGGTCGATGACGATCCGGCCGGCCTCGAGCTGCTCGCGGATCGTGCGGTCGGAGAGGATCACGCCGGAGAAACCTAGGGCGCGGCGGCAGATGCCGTCGGCATCGCCCGGTGCGTCAGGTCTGGCCCTTGCCGGCCACCCAGCGGTACTTCTGGTGGGCGGCCTGGGTCGACACGCCGAGCGTGTCGCCGATGTCGGACCAGGTGGCGCCCTTCTTCCGGGCCTCGGCCACCAGCTCGGCGACGAGCGCCTCGGCGGCGTGGCGCAGGCGCTGGGCGGCTTCGAGCTGCTGGGTGACGTCGCCCCGGGCCAGATCATCGACCGCAGCACGGAGCGCAGCGTCGGCCGCGAGGTCGATCTCCACGTCCTGCCGCCCGATCCGGGCGGTCACCGTGCCCCGTTCCCTGTGGTCCACCTCGTTCACGGTAGGCGCGCCAGCACGCTGCGTCAGGGATGCCCCGGACGGACAAACCGGACGGGGGTGAACCGGCGCAGCGGTGTGCCTAGGATGTCGCCCTGTTCGACGGGCCTGGCCCGTCCTGCGGGTGTAGTTCAATGGCAGAACATGAGCTTCCCAAGCTCACAACGCGGGTTCGATTCCCGTCACCCGCTCTCTGCTCTGCTGATCAGATCTGACTGACGGACTGATCGGTCCGCGGCTCTCCGAGTGTGGCGTTGC
>DASTYO010000069.1:0-22540 GCA_035764875.1 Acidimicrobiales bacterium
GGGCGCCCCGACGATCACCAACGACGGCGTCTCGATCGCCAAGGAGATCGACCTCGAGGACCCCTACGAGAAGATCGGCGCCGAGCTCGTCAAGGAGGTCGCCAAGAAGACCGACGACGTCGCCGGTGACGGCACCACCACCGCGACCGTGCTGGCCCAGGCGCTGGTGCGCGAGGGTCTGCGGAACGTGGCGGCGGGCGCGAACCCGATGTCGCTGAAGCGGGGCATCGAGAAGGCCGTCGAGGTCGCCGTCGAGTCCATCAAGGACCTGTCGGTCGAGGTCGAGGGCAAGGGCCAGATCGCCCAGGTCGCCGCCATCTCCGCCGCCGACGACGAGATCGGCACCATGATCTCCGAGGCGATCGACAAGGTCGGCAAGGACGGCGTCATCACCGTCGAGGAGAGCCAGACCTTCGGCATGGACATGGACCTCGTCGAGGGCATGCGCTTCGACAAGGGCTACATCTCCCCGTACTTCGTCACCGACCAGGAGCGCATGGAGGCCGTCCTCGACGACGCCTACCTCCTCCTCGTGTCGTCGAAGATCTCCGCCGTGCGCGACCTGCTCCCCGTGCTCGAGAAGGTCATGCAGTCGGGCAAGCCGCTCGTCATCATCGCCGAGGACGTCGAGGGCGAGGCCCTGGCCACCCTCGTGGTGAACAAGATCCGCGGCACGTTCAAGGCCGTCGCCGTCAAGGCGCCCGGCTTCGGCGAGCGCCGCAAGGCGATGCTGCAGGACATGGCCATCCTCACCGGCGGCCAGGTCATCTCCGAGGAGATCGGCCTCAAGCTCGAGAACACCACCCTCGACCTGCTCGGCACCGCCGCCAAGGTGGTCGTCACCAAGGACGAGACCACCATCGTCGACGGTGGCGGCTCCGACGCCGACCTGCAGGGCCGCATCCAGCAGATCAAGTCGGAGATCGAGAACACCGACTCCGACTACGACCGCGAGAAGCTCCAGGAGCGCCTGGCGAAGCTGTCCGGCGGCGTGGCCGTCCTCAAGGTCGGCGCCGCCACCGAGGTGGAGCTCAAGGAGAAGAAGCACCGCATCGAGGACGCGGTCAGCACCACCAAGGCCGCCATCGAGGAGGGCGTGGTCGCCGGCGGCGGCACCACCCTGCTGCGCACCAAGGCCAAGGTCGACGCGCTGGCGAGCGAGCTGGTGGGCGACGAGGCCACCGGCGCCAAGATCGTCGCCGTCGCCCTGCAGGAGCCGCTGAAGCAGATCGCCCGCAACGCCGGTCTCGAGGGCGGTGTCGTGGTCGACCACGTGCTCGCCATGGACGGGCCGAGCGAGGGCCTCAACGCGGCCACGGGCAACTACGAGGACCTCACCAAGGCCGGCATCATCGACGCCGCCAAGGTGACCCGCTCGGCGCTGCAGAACGCGGCGTCCATCGCGGCCCTGTTCCTCACCACCGAGGCCGTCATCGCCGACAAGCCGGAGAAGGAGCACGCCCACGGCGGCGGCATGGGCGGCATGGACGACTTCTAGTCGGTCCTCACCCCGGAGCGAGTCGAGCTGGCAGCCCCTCGGGGCTGCCAGCTCCGTTTTCGGCGGCTGGTGCCGGCTACGGCTCGCGGTGCGCCGCCGGCGGGAGCCAACGGGGGTCGACGTCGTCGCTCGGCTCCGGCGGCCGCATCGCCATGTCGATGGCCGACCAGAGCGACTTGGAGATCGGGTAGAAGAGCACCGGGAAGACGCCGGCGACCGCCACGGCGATCACCAGCAGCGGCGCCACCGGCGGGTCCGGGTACGTGACGGTGAACCCGATGGCGATGGTGACGAGCAGCAGCCCGAAGCTGACGATCGTGTTCATCCCGAGCGAGCCGATCCACTGGTCGTCGACCCGGGTCGTGGGGTAGTTGCAGCGCGGGCAGCGGTCACGCTGGCGGTACCACGAGGTGAAGATCTCGCCGCTGCCGCACAGCGGGCAGCGGCGGGTCAGCCCTCGGAGGACGACGCGGGTGTGCGTGAGCGGCTTCGGCGCTTCCACCGGGCCATCATCGCAGCGGGTGCAGCGCGCCACCTGATCCACGTTCCGGGTCGGAGCCGCTGCGGCACCGCGAGGCGCAGCGGTGCGAGGCGGCCGAGGCGGCGACCGCGCGCCACGCCGAACCCGGCGAGCAGCGCGACGGCGAGCGCCGACACGGCGGCGCGCCCCACCTGCGCGGCGGGCAGTGGCCCATCCGGAGGCAGCAGCCGCGGGACGGCGAGCGCGGCATCCCGGCGAGCCATGGTGGTGGTCGTGTTGGCCGGCGTGTCCACCGAGGAGAGGAGCTGGTCCTCCTCCACCGGGGCAGGCGGCGGCGGCGGGGCGACGCCGGCCGTCCCCGTCTGCACCGTGAAGAAGGTGGAGCGCAGGCCGAGGCGCCGCCGGAACACCTGCGGATCGACCGGCCGGTCGCCGGCGTCGCCGACGAGCGTCATGGCCAGCGGGCGGCCGGACGGGCCCGCGGCGTCGATGCGGACCTCGCGCAGGGCGCCGGGGTAGCCGAGGCGGGCGGCCACGTCGGCGAGGGACACCTCGAGCTGCCACGCGCGGGGGTCGGCGCCGGGCTCGGGGCGGGCCTGCAGGTACGGGATGTCGTAGTCCGAGCCGAAGCCCTCCTGCACCGTCGCCGAGTAGCCGCCTGCGGATGCCGAGTAGAAGGTGGCGGCCAACCCGCCGCCGTGGGTCACCACCCACCCGCGCGTGGCGGCGACCGCTGCGTCCTGGCCGGCGCTCTCCCGGGCGATGCCGGCGTACACCTGGCAGGACTCCGAGTCGCACAGCTCGCCCGCACCGGCCATGGCCCGCAGCGCGTACGTGCGGGCGGCGACGGTCTGGGCCTGCACGGCAGCCGCCGGCCACGTACCGGGCACCTCGGCCATGCCCCGGAGGTAGTCCTCGACGTCGACGTGGTTCCGCACCCGCAACGCCCCCGGTCCGCCGGTGACCTCGAGCAGGCCCCGGTAGGTGCGGCCGCGGTCGACGGAGTGCACGGTGCCGCCCCCGGCGGGCACGGCCCAGATGGGGGTGGGGGAGCGGGGAGCGTCCCCGGATGCCGGCGGCGCGGGCTCGCCGGGCTGCTGGGGGGCGGCGGGCGGCTGGCCGGGCGGCGGCTCGTCCGGCGCGTCGCCGGGCGGCGGCGGACAGAACACGCAGTCGTCGGGCGACGGCTCGGGGGCGGGCTCCGGCTCCGGCGAGGGGTCCGGCTGCGGCTCGGGCTCGGGCTCCGGTGCGCAGAGCACCACGCAGTCGTCGGCCTGGAACGGCTGCGCCTGCCCGGCGCCGAGGGGCTGCACGCCAGCGCGCTCGACGCGGTAGCCGCTGCCGTCGTGGTGGACGGCCACCACCTCGCCAGGGGACAGGGGGATCGGGAAGCCCGCGGCCTGGGCGCCATCTCGCGCCGAGCGGAGCTCGCCGCCCTGGGGCAGCGACAGGAGGGTGCGCCCCGTCTCGGACACCACGACCACCACCTCGCCGCCGCCCGAGCCGACGGACGTGCCCGGGTAGTAGTGGGCGAGGATCGCCTGGGCGTCGGCGCCGGCCCGGGCCATGGCGTGGGCGCCCCACTGCGACAGGCCCACGCCGTGGCCGTGGCCCTTCCCGTCGAGGCGCAGGACGGGCACGCCGGCGGGCGGTGCGGCCGCCACGGCCGACGCGCCGGCCAGGAGCAGGAGGACGGCGGCGGCGAGCGCTGCGGTGAGCGAGCGGGACCGTCGGTGCGGTCGGCGGTGGTGCGGGCGCGCAGCCCGGAGCGATGCGTGCGACATGGTCTCGTCGTGTTCCCCGGTGTTGTTCGGGACCGGGCGGGCGACCTCCTGCCACGGGGCGTGCGACGGAGCCGCGTCCGGTTCCGGGTCCGGCGATCCGCCCGTAGGGTGGGACCGATGTCCCGGGGCCGCACGAACCGCCTGCTCACCACCTGGGTGGGCGGCGAGGGGCGCTCCCGCGACCCCGACGAGATCGCCGTCGAGGAGCCGCTCGAGATCCGCCTCGACGGCCACCTGGCCGGCACCACGATGCGGACGCCGGGCCACGACTTCGAGCTCGCCGTCGGCTTCTGCCACACCGAGGGCCTCCTCGCCGGGGCGCCGGTCCGCTCGGCCAAGTACTGCCGGGGCGACGGCCCCGGCGCGGTGGTCGAGTCGGAGTTCAACGTGGTGACGGTCAGCACCGGCGGGCGGGCCCCCGTGCCCGAGCCCCGGCTCGCCGTCACCTCCAGCGCGTGCGGCATGTGCGGGACCACGGCCGTGGACGAGCTCCGCGCCCACCTGCACCCGCTGCCGGTCGGGGAGCCCATCCCCGACGAGGTCCTGCTCCGGGCACCCGGCGAGCTGCTCGGCGACACCCCGATCTTCGCCGCCACCGGCGCCGTGCACGCCGCCGCCCTGTTCGACCCCGAGGGCGCGCCCGTCGTGGTCCGGGAGGACGTGGGACGCCACAACGCCGTCGACAAGGTCGTGGGCCACGAGCTCCTGGCCGGGCGCCTGCCCCGCCACGGGCACGGCCTGGCGGTCAGCGGCCGGGTCGGTTTCGAGATCGTCCAGAAGGCGTGGGCCGCCGGCATCACCGCCGTGGTCGCCAAGGGCGCGCCGACGTCGCTCGCCGTCGAAGCGGCCCGCATCGCCCGCATCACGCTGGTCGGCTGGGCGTCGCAGGACGGCGGGCGCCTGTACACCTGACGAGCTGCGCAGGATCCGCGTCCAGCTCCGAACAGGACGTACGACCGCCGGACGCTCCTTCCCTGAGTCGGTCTCCGCCGGCACGCCTAGGGTGGCGTCGTGAGCGACGCCACCACCACCCCCGAGCCCTCGAGCCCCGCCCAGGGGTTGGCCGTCCTGCACCTGTTCTTCGCCGTCTCGCCGCTCGCTGACGCCGACGCCGTCCGGCAGGCGGTGCAGGCGGCGCGGGCCGACGACCACCAGGTCGTCCCGGTGGCCGTCCTCGGCCACAAGGCCGACCTCGGCTTCATGGCCCTCGGGCCCGACCAGTGGCGGCTCCGCCGGCTGCAGACCGAGCTCGTCGCAGCCGGCCTCGAGCTCGTCGACAGCTACGTCAGCCTCACGGAGATCAGCGAGTACGCCCAAGGCGTGCCCGACCAGATGAAGCAGGCGCGCCTGTACCCCCAGCTCCCGCCCGAGGGGAAGCACGCGTTCTGCTTCTACCCGATGTCCAAGCGCCGCACGGTCGAGGGCAACTGGTACCTGCTGCCCTACGAGGAGCGCATGGAGCTGATGATGGAGCACGGCAAGTCCGGGCGGAACTTCGCCGGGCGCGTGCTGCAGGTGGTCACCGGATCCACCGGTGTCGACGACTTCGAGTGGGGCGTCACGCTGTTCGCCCAGAAGCCGGACGACCTCAAGGAGGTCGTGTACACCATGCGCTACGACCGGGCGTCGGCGATCTACGGCGACTTCGGTGCGTTCGTCACCGGCATGGTCGGCACGCTCGACGAGGTGCTCGACGCCGTCGGGCTCGGCGCGTAGCGCCGGGTCGTTCACGGACCGTTCACGTGGCGAACGTGGGACCGGAACGCAGGCCCGGTTGCCTGACCCCATGGAGCTGCGCGACATGACCGAGCACGCCCCCGGCACCGCTGGCGGCCGGCGCCACGTCGTCGTGACGCTCCAGCTGCCCGACCGCCCGGGCGCCCTGGGCGCGGTGGCGTCCCGCATCGGCGGCGTCGGGGCCGACATCACCGACGTCAGCGTGTCGTCCCGGCGGGCAGGCGTCGCCGAGGACGTCTTCCACCTCGACCTGCCCGACGTCGAGGGCATCGACACGGTGGGGCTGCTGCTGGCGGAGATCGCCCAGGTCGACGGCGTGATCGCGCCGTCGGTGAGCTACCCGCCGCCCGGCTGCTGCTCCTGACGGCCGGCGCGCGATCTGACTGCCCTTCCGCGTCGAAACGGGAAGTTTTCGGGCACGGTGACTGGCGACACACCGCGAGATGTCTATGATCCCCCGATCGTGTCCGGCCGCCGCACAACCCGGAGCGTTCTGACCCTGCTGCTGGTCGTGCTGGCGGCGGTCGGTGCGATCCCGCTGCTCGCCGCCTCGGCGGCCGCGCAGACCGAGCCCGAGCCTCCTCGGGTCGTCGGCACCCTCGACTACGAGGACGAGGAGGAGAACGAGGTCCCGGTCGAGGGCGTCGAGATCATGGCCACCACGGCCGACGGCGAGGAGGTGGCCCAGGACACCTCCGACGAGGACGGACGCTTCGAGCTCGAGCTGCCCGAACCCGGCGAGTACACCTTCACGCTCGACGTCGAGACGATCCCGGAAGGCCTCTCGATCCGCGACGAGGAGCGGGCCACCACCACCTTCTCGCTCAGCCCCGGCCAGCAGCGCACGGTGCTGTTCCCCATCGTCGAAGGCGAGGGGGGCGGCGACGAGGGGCGCTCCACCAAGTGGGACCAGGTCCCGCAGCTGGCGTTCGAGGGCCTGAAGTTCGGGCTCATCATCGCCATGTCGGCGGTGGGGCTGAGCCTCATCTTCGGCACCACCGGCCTGGTGAACTTCGCGCACGGCGAGCTGGTGACCTTCGGCGCGCTGGTGGCGTACTACTTCAACGTCACCCTCGACATGCACCTGTTCATCGCCGCCCCGATCGCCGTCGCGATCTCGGGCGTGTTCGGCGGCCTGTTCGATCGAGGGTTCTGGCGGCCGCTGCGCAACCGCGGCACCAGCCTCATCGCCCTGCTCGTGGTGTCCATCGGCATGTCGCTGGTGCTGCGCTACGTCTTCCTGTACCAGTTCGGCGGACGCACCCGTCCGTTCGGGGACTACGCCATCCAGACCGACACGCTCGAGTACTTCGGCGTGACGATGGTGCGCAAGGACCTCTGGATCATCGGCGTGTCCGTCCTGCTCCTGGTGCTCGTCGCCCTCGCCCTCCAGGGCACGCGCATCGGCAAGGCCACCCGTGCCGTGGCCGACAACAAGGACCTGGCCGAATCCTCCGGCATCGACGTCGAGAAGGTGATCCTCGTCGTCTGGTCGGCGGGCACCGCGCTCGCCGCGGTCGGCGGCATCTTCCTCGGCCTCAGCGAGCAGGTGAACTGGCAGGGCGGGTTCCAGCTGCTGCTGCTGATGTTCGCCGGCGTCACCCTCGGCGGCCTCGGCACGGCGTACGGCGCCCTCGTCGGCAGCATCATCGTCGGGCTCGCCGTGCAGCTCTCGACGCTGGTGATCTCCTCCGAGCTCAAGAACGTGGCCGCGCTGCTGATCCTCGCCCTCATCCTGCTCGTGCGCCCCCAGGGCATCCTCGGCCGGAAGGAGCGGGTGGGCTGATGAACTGGAGCGGCATCCTCGAATCCTCGCTCGAGGCGATGGTCACCAAGAACGCCGTCGTGTTCGCCCTCGCGGCCATCGGGCTGAACATCCACTACGGCTACACCGGTCTGCTCAACTTCGGCCAGGCCGGCTTCATGGCCGCCGGCGCGTACGGCACGGGCATCGCCATCACCCAGTGGAGCTGGCCGATCTTCCCGGCCGCCCTCTTCGGCATCGCCCTCTCGATCCTGCTCGCCCTCGCGCTGGGCCTGCCCACGCTGCGCCTGCGCGCCGACTACCTGGCCATCGTCACGATCGCCGCCGCGGAGATCATCCGGCGGGTGGTGAAGTCCACCGAGTACCGCGGCGTCACCGGCGGCTCGGGCGGCCTCAACGGCATCGCCGAGGGCTACTACGACGCCAACCCGTTCAGCAGCCGCCTCGACCTCGGCATCGTCGACTTCTCGGCCCGGGAGCAGTGGTTCATGCTGACCGGATGGGGCGTGGTCGTGCTGTGCATGATCCTCACGTACCTGCTGGTGCGCAGCCCGTGGGGGCGCGTGCTCAAGGCCATCCGCGAGGACGAGGACGCCGTGCGCAGCCTCGGCAAGAACGTCACCTGGTACAAGATGCAGAGCCTCATCCTGGGCGGCGTCTTCGGTGCGCTCGGCGGCATCATGCTGACCCTCGAGCAGCAGTCGGTGCAGCCCGACCAGTTCTTCACGCCCACGACGTTCTTCGCCTTCACCGCCCTCATCCTCGGGGGCGCCGGCCGTGTCTTCGGTCCCGTGGTCGGGGCGATGCTGTTCTGGGGGATCGTCCAGTTCACCGACGTCTTCCTGCGCCAGGCGATCCGCAACGACCTGATCCCGGACTCCATCATGGACGGCGTGCAGGCCGGTCAGGTCCGCTTCATCATCGCCGGCGCGCTGCTGGCGGGGCTGATGATCTTCCGGCAGCAGGGCCTCTTCGGCAACAAGCGGGAGGTGGCGCTCGATGACCGCTGACACGTCCGTGGCGAGCCCGTTCGCCGGCGTCCCCGAGACCCCCGGCGCACCGAAGCCCGACCCCATCTTGAAGGTCGACGGCCTGGTGCGGCGCTTCGGCGGCATCACCGCCGTCGACGTCGACCACCTCGAGATCCAGGCCAACGCCATCACCGGGCTCATCGGCCCGAACGGCGCCGGCAAGACCACGTTCTTCAACCTCATCACCGGCTTCGACGAGATCAGCGGCGGCACGTTCACCTTCAAGGGCGAGTCGCTCGCGGGCGTGCCTGCCTACAAGGTGGCCCGCAAGGGCCTGGTGCGCACGTTCCAGCTCACCAAGGCGCTGTCGAAGCTCACGGTCATCGACAACATGAAGCTCGGTGCGGTGGCCCAGACCGGCGAGAACCCGTTCAAGGCGCTGCTCCGCCCGCTGTGGGGTGATCAGGAGCGTGAGATCGAGGAGCGCGCCGACCAGCTGCTGAAGCGCTTCAAGCTGTACGAGAAGCGAGACGACTACGCCGGCGAGCTCTCCGGGGGCCAGCGCAAGCTGCTCGAGATGGCCCGCGCCCTCATGGCCGACCCCGAGGTGATCTGCCTCGACGAGCCGATGGCCGGCGTCAACCCGGCCCTCACCCAGTCGCTGCTGCAGCACGTGAAGGAGCTCAAGAAGGAAGGCCTCACGGTCATCTTCGTCGAGCACGACATGGACGTGGTGCGCGACATCTCCGACTGGGTCGTGGTCATGGCCGAGGGGTCCATCATCGCCGAGGGCTCGCACGCCTCGATCGGCCAGAACAAGGCCGTGATCGACGCCTACCTGGGCACCTCCCACGAGATCGACCTCGGCACCATCGAGCTCGCACCGGAGGACCGCTGATGCCCACGATCGGCGAGCCGCTCCTGGTCGCAGACCGGCTGGTGGCCGGCTACCTGCCCGGGGTCAACATCCTCAACGGCTGCGACGTCACCGTCCACGAGGGCGAGCTCGTCGGCATCATCGGGCCGAACGGCGCCGGGAAGTCCACCGCGCTCAAGGCCATCTTCGGGCTCATCCCCGTGCGCGAGGGCAGCGTGACCCTGCGCGGCGAGGACATCGTCAACCTCAAGGCCCACGAGCTCGTCGAGCGGGGCGTGGGCTACGTGCCCCAGAACAACAACGTGTTCCCGCGGCTCACGGTGCGCGAGAACCTCGAGATGGGCGCGTACCTGAACCCGAAGCGCTTCAAGTCGGCCTACGACCGGGTGCTGCACATGTTCCCGCGCCTGTCCGAGCGGGCCGACCAGCGGGCCGGCGCCCTGTCCGGCGGCGAGCGCCAGATGCTGGCCATGGGCCGCGCCCTGATGATGGAGCCGTCGGTGCTGCTGCTCGACGAGCCCTCCGCCGGCCTGTCCCCGGCGCTGCAGGACGACGTGTTCCTGCGCTGCCGGCGCATCAACGAGGCCGGCGTGTCGATCCTCATGGTCGAGCAGAACGCCAGCAAGTGCCTGCAGATCTGCCACCGCGGCTACGTCCTCGACCAGGGTGCGAACGCCTACACCGGCACCGGCCGCGAGCTGCTCGACGACCCCAAGGTCATCGAGCTGTACCTCGGCACCCTCGCCGCCGGCCGCTGACCCGCAGACCCGCCAGCGGAGCGGACGCGAAGAGGCCGGGCCCGCAGGCCCGGCCTCCTCAGCTCAACGGGTTCGTCCGGATCAGATCTGGGCGAACCGGTACTCGGTCAGCGAGTCGTCGATGGTGTTGCCCTCGCCGTACTGCAGGATGGCGAAGCTCGCCTCGGTGGGCTCACCAGCATCGCTGAAGGTCTGCGGTCCGGAGGGGCCGTCGTAGTCGATGTCGGTGCCGGCCTCGATCATCGTCTTGCACTCCTCGTAGGTGGTGCACTTCTCACCGTCGCGGGTGACGCCGTTGATCTCCTCGCCGATGGCCACGGCGTCGTCGCTCTCGGCGATCAGCGCAGCCAGGGCGATGATCGTGACGGCGTCGTAGGTCTCCGGGGCGTACGAGTAGTCCTCGAGGTTCGGGTCGACCTCGAGCAGCCGGTTCCGGAACTCCTCGGTGATCTCGGCGGCGGGCAGGGTGCCCTTCACGCCGACCAGGGACGCCTGGACCTGCTCGCCGAGGGCGTTGCCGACGTTGCCGTCGACCAGGTAGATGCCCTTGGAGTCGGGGGTGAAGCCGTTCTCGAACAGGCCGGTGAGGATGCGGGCCGATTCGTCGAAGCCGATGAGCACGAGGGCGTCGCTGTCGGCCTCGACCACCCGCTGGACCTCGGCGTCGAAGTTCTCCGCGAAGGGGTCGTAGACGAAGTCCTCGTCCACCGTGACGCCCTGCTCCTCGAGGGGCTCCTTGGTGTACCGCAGGAGGCCCTCACCGTAGGGGTCCTGGAGCGCGATCACCGTGGCGCTCTCGTGGCCGTCGGCGACGATGAGGTCGGCGAGCACGCGGCCCTGGAGCACGTCGGAGGGGGCGGTCCGGAAGTACAGGCCGTTGTCGTCGTAGTCGGTGAAGTCGGGCGAGGTGTTGGCCGGGCTGAACTGGATCTTGCAGGCGCCGGTCACCTTGTCGATGAAGGTGAACGACACGCCCGACGAGGCGGCGCCGATGAAGGCGTCGACCCCGGCGTTCAGGTGCCGGTCGACCGTCTGGGACGCCACGTCGGTGGACGTGTCGCCAGAGTCGCCCTGGGAGAGCTGGACGTCCTGGCCGAGCACGCCGCCGGCGGCGTTGATGTCCTGCACGGCGAGCTCGGCGGCTGCGAACTCGGGCGGGCCGAGGAAGGCGAGGTTGCCCGTCTCGGGCAGCACGGTGCCGATGTGCAGGGTGCCGTCACCCTCGCCGGGCTCGCAGTCGGACGCCGCCTGCTCATCGCCGGTGGTGTCCTCCGTCGTGTCTTCGGTGGTGTCGTCCGTCGTGTCTTCCGTCGTGTCGTCGGTCGCTTCCGTGGTGTCGTCGTCGTCGCCGCATGCAGCAGCGAGGAGAGCGAACGCCATGAACAGCGCCACGAGCAGGCGGAACTTGCCTGGCTTGCGCATCAGATGGGTTTCCTTTTCGTTCACCAACAGGGACGCGCAGCGTACTGAAGGTCACACCGCCATGTGGCGGTGGACACAGGAACGCCACGTTCCCGAAAGCGCCGGGTCCTCCGGCTCAGCGCTCGACGGTGCGATCGCCGAGCCGCCGCAGCCGACCGTCGCGGTCGAACGCGACCGCGGTCAGGCGCGCCACCGTGCGGTTGCCGTCGGCGTCGAGGGCCGTCGGGCCCGACGCGCCGACGTAGGCGAGGTCGCCGCCGGCCGCGGCCAGGGCGAGGCACGCCTCCGGGTCGCGGCAGGGCTGGCCGCCCCGGGAGGCGCCGCGGAGCTCCGCGGCGATCGCCGAGGCGTCGTCGGTGCCGGCAGCCTCGGCGGCGACGGCCGCCAGCACCACGGCGTCGTAGGCCTCGGCGGCGAGGTCGAGCACGGTGCCGTCCAGCTCCGGTGCGGCCTCGCGCAGACGGGAGGCGAAGGCGTCGTCGGGGGTTGCCGCCGGCAGGAGGCCGCCGAAGCAGGCGAGCGTGGCGCGCTCGTCGACCAGGTCGCCGAGCCGGTCACCGAGGTTGCCGTCGGTGCCGTACACGCGGCGCTGCGCCGGCGCCTCGCCGGCGGCGACGAGCGCGTCCAGGATGCGGGCGCTCTCGGCGAGGCCGACGACCACGAGGGCATCGGCCGTCGTGTCGAGCTGCGGGACGACGGTGCCGGCCAGGTCCTCGGTGGCGGGGTCGTACGTCGCACGGGAGACGACCTCGCCGCCATCCAGGGCGAACCGCCGAGCGAAGCCCTCGGCGATCGTGCGCCCGTACTCGTCCGCCCGGACGGCGAGGGAGGCGGTCCGGGCGCCGTGGTCGAGGGCGAGCTCGGCCAGCGCCTGACCCTGCACGTCGTCGGTGGGCGCGGTGCGGAACAGCCGACCTCCCGTGTCGAGCTGGTCGAGGCCGGTGGCCGTGCTCCCGGGCGAGATCAGCAGGGCGCCGGCGGCCCGCACCCGCTCGAGGACCCGGGCCGTGGCGCCGGAGGTGATCGGACCGACGATGACGTCGACGCCGGCCGCGAGCAGCCGGTCGACCTCTGCTTCGACGCGCCCGGCGACCTCGGGCGCCGAGTCGCCCGGGTGCAGCACGACCGGTGAGCCCAGCACCCCACCCGCGGCGGCGATGTCCTCGGCCGCCGATGCCGCCGCGGCGGCAGGCGCGGCGGCGAGGAAGGCCAGGTCGCCGCTGCGTGGCAGCAGCACGCCGATGTCGAGCACGCCGTCACGAGGTGCCGAAGTCGGTGCAGCTGCGGCCTCGGTGGCCGTGGGCGGCGGCAGTGCCGGCGGCGCCGCATCGGGGCGGCTGCCGTCGGGGCACGCCAGGGCCACCTCGCTCGTCGTCGTCGAGCTGCGTGCCGTGCCGCCATCTCCGCCGCCGGTGCACGCGGCGAGGACCAGCACGGCGGCCAAGCCGACGGTGGCGGAGCGCACGGAGGTTCGCACCCCGGGAAGATGAGCACATCCGGTTCGACACTTCCCGAACTGGACGCGGATCCTGCGCACGCACGGGCACCCGGGAAGGCGCATGTCCGCGCCGTGGGCCAGAATCCGGCCATGGCGACCGAGCTGCTCCACCTGCGCGACGCCGGGTTGCGGATCTTCGAGGCCACCGTCTCGGACGTCGATCCGGCCGGCCGGGTGGCCCTCGACCGCACAGCGTTCTACCCGACCGGCGGGGGCCAACCCCACGACACCGGGACCCTCGCCGTGCCGAGCGGCCGCCTGCGGGTCACCGACGTGCGCAAGGAGGGCCCCGTCGTGTGGCACACGGTCGAGGGTGGCGACCTCCCGGTGGTGGGCGAGGCCGTCACCGGCGAGCTCGACTGGGAGCGGCGGCACGCGCTCATGCGCACGCACACCGCGCTGCACGTGCTGTGCGGGGTCATCTGGAACGAGTGGGGCGTTCCGGTCACCGGCGGCAACATGGAGCCGCTGTCCGCCCGCATGGACTTCGAGTTCGACCCGCTCCCCGAGGGGTTCAAGGAACGGGTGGAGGAGCTCGTCAACGCCGAGCTGGCCGCCGACCGCCCCGTCGAGGTCAGCTTCCTGCCGCGGTCGGTGGCGGTCGAGGACGAGGACCTCATCCGGACGAAGGTCAACATGATCCCCGAGTCGGTGTCCGAGATCCGGGTCGTCGACATCGTCGGCCTCGACAAGCAGGCCGACGGCGGCACCCACGTCAGCTCCACCGGCGAGGTCGGCCGCATCCGCATCACCAAGACGGAGTCGAAGGGCAAGGGCAACAAGCGCATCCGCCTCGAGGTCGTCGACGCCTGACGCAGGCGATCAGGTGGGTGGATCGGTGAACCACTGCACCCGACGCACGTCGAACGGCTCCTGCTTGCCCTTGAGCGCGAGCTTCTCGGGCACGCCGATCGGTTCAGGGAGGAGGCGCGCCAGCCTCGCGGACAGCACGACCTCGCCCTCGGCTGCGTGGTCCTGGAGCCGTGACGCCGTGTTGACGACGTCGCCGACGGCCGTGAAGTCGTGCACGGCGCTGTCGCCGATGTTGCCGATGAACGCCTCGCCGAAGTCGAGCCCGATGCCGATCTTGAAGTCGCGCGTCGCCGAGGTGCCGTAGCCCACGCGCCGGAGCAGGGAGCGGGCGTGTTCGACCATCACCTGCGCGATGTGCCGGCGGACCTCGTCATCGGGCTCCTCGGCCGACGGCACGATGAAGGGCGGCACGTACAGCGCCATCACCTCGTCCCCGATCAGCTTGTCGATGAGGGCTTCCGGCAGGAAGACCTTCTCGGCGTGGGCGTAGAAGCGCCGCAGCTCGGCGCCCACCTCCGCGGGGGTGCGCGACTCGGAAGCGGAGGTGAAGCCCCGGAGGTCGGCGAACAGCACGCCGATCTCCACCGTCATGCCGCCGGGCGGGGCCAGCTCCACGCACATCGAGCAGATGTTGGGGTTCTTGCGCGACGGCCGGTAGCCGAGGGGACGCACGAGCCGGGCCCCGACGCCGGCGAACGGCGCCCCGCAGTAGCCGCACCGAGGCGTGCTCGGCAGCGCGCGCAGGACGCGCTTGAACGCCCACGCGGAGGGTTGCGCTCCGAACCGCCAGTACGCCTCCCAGTCGGCGGGGCTCAGCGGCTCGCCGGCACGCTTGCGGGCCTGCCTGGCCAGGCCCTTCAGCGCGTGGCGCTGCATGAACCCCGGGCGGTCCGACCGTGCTCGGTGCTCGCCCTCGGTGCCCACGCCCCCCAGCATGCCCCCATCGGTCGGCGCGGTGCTGCGGCCGCCCGCCCACGCGCCGAGGGTCAGCGGGTCGTGGCCCGGCGGAACGGGAGCTCCGACCCGGGCTGGCCTGCGCTGCCGGGGGTACCGTGCGTGGCAGTGGGGCGGCGTGGGGAGCCGCTCCCGGCGTGGGAGGAACGACATGCCCTCGATCACCGGCGGCCACCACATCGCGTTCACGGTCACCGACGCCGACCGGAGCGCTCGGTTCTACGAGGACCTGCTCGGGATGCAGGTCGTCATGCAGGGCGACGAGGACGACGTGCGGTTCCGCGTCCTGATGTGCCCCGGTTCGGGCTGGGTCGTCGGTGTGCGCCAGTACCTCGGCAAGGAGGAGGGGCCCTTCGACGAGTTCCGCTGCGGGCTCGACCACTTCGCCTTCACCGTCGGGTCGATGGACGAGCTGCAGGCCTGGGAGCGCACGTTGGAGGACAAGGGTGTCCCGCACTCACCCATCGCCGAGACGCCCATCGGCACCGTGATCGTCTTCCGCGACCCGGACGACATCCAGCTGGAGCTCTGGCTGCCCGCCGCGTGATGGAGCACCGCCGGCCGCTGCCTCGTGGCACGCCGACGTTCCTCTTCACGGACATCGAGGGCTCGACGCGACTGCTGCAGCGGCTCGGTGATCGCTACGCGCGGGTGCGGGCGCGACACGTGGACCTGCTCACCCAGGCGTTCGAGGACCACGGCGGTGTCATCTTCGGTTCGGAGGGCGATGCGCTCTTCGTGGCGTTCGAGACGGCGGCGGGTGCGGTCGCCGGCGCCCTCGCCGGCCAGCAGGCCCTCCAGGCCGAGCCCTGGCCGGAGGATGCCTCGATCCGGGTGCGGATGGGCATGCACTCCGGAGAGGCGGCGGTGGTCGACGACGACTACGTCGGGATGACGGTGCACATCGCGGCGCGGGTGGCGGCCGCCGGGCACGGTGGCCAGGTCCTCGCCACCGAGGTGACCGTCGAGCTCGCGGGCGACCCGCCGACGCGTGACCTCGGTCGACACGAGCTCAAGGACGTCGGTGAGCACCGCATCCTGCAGCTGGTGTGGCCGGGCCTCGATGCCGACTTCCCGGCGCTGAAGGTCGCGTCGTCGCCGCACCCCACGAACCTTCCTGCCGCGGTCGACGTCTTCATCGGTCGCGGCGATGAGCTCGACGAGCTGCTGCTGGCGATCGACGGGAACCGCCTCGTCACGCTGACGGGTCCTGGGGGTGGCGGCAAGACCCGGCTCGCCCTGGAGGCGGCGCGGGCGGCACTCCAGCGGTTCCGGGACGGTGTCTGGTTCGTCGACCTCGCAGCAGTCGATGCCGACGAGCGGGTGGTGTCCGCCGTCGCGCAGGCGCTGGGCGTCCGCGAGGGGCACGAGGCGCTCGCCGATTCACTCGCGCAGTGGCTCAGAGGGCGAGACCTGCTCCTGGTGCTCGACAACTGCGAGCAGGTGGTGGTCGGTGCGGGCGCGTTCGCCGTCCGGTTCCTCGCTGCGTGCCCGGATCTGCGCATCCTGGCCACGAGCCGATCGTTCCTCGGCGTCCGAGGTGAGCACGGCGTGCAGACCCCGCCGATGCGCCTCCCCGACGCCGGCGACGATCGGGCAGCGATCCTCGCCTCGGATGCCGTCGAGCTCTTCCTGACGCGGGCGGTCTCGGCGGCGCCCGCCTTCGACGTCGGTGCCGTCGACCTCGCGACGCTCGCCGCTGTCTGCCGACGTCTCGACGGCCTACCCCTTGCCATCGAGCTCGCCGCTGCCCGGTTGCGGGTGCTGTCGCTCGAGCAGCTGGCCGCACGGCTCGATGATCGATTCCGACTGCTGCGGTCGGGCCCGGCCGACGTCACCCGGCACCAGACGCTGGCGGCCGTCGTCCGGTGGAGCTACGACCTGCTGGGTCCCGACGAGCAGCGCGCGTTCGAGCGGCTGGGTGTGTTCCCGCACCGCTTCAGCCTCGAGATGGCCGAGACCGTGGTGGCCGCGCCGCCCGTCTCCGAGCTCGACGTCGTCGACCTCCTGTCCCAGCTGCTGGCGAAGTCGCTCATCGCCGCCCTCCCGACCCCGGACGGCATGAGGTACCAGATGCTCGAGACGCTGCGCGCCTTCGCCCTCGAACGCCTCGCCGAGCGGGGCGAGGAAGCCGCGGCCATGTCCCGGCTCTTGGCATGGAGCATCTCGGTCGTCGACGAGCTCGAGGCGGCCATCAGGACGCCCGCCA
Organism: Acidimicrobiales bacterium; assembly: GCA_035764875.1. Lineage (GTDB taxonomy): Bacteria > Actinomycetota > Acidimicrobiia > Acidimicrobiales > Salinilacustritrichaceae > Salinilacustrithrix. Next base: position 16,768 of record DASTYO010000069.1, read on the forward strand.
TGGACGATGCCCTCCGCAGCGCGTCCCGGGACGCCGTGACGCACCGGTCGGCAGCCCGGTGGGCGGCGACGCAGGGTCATGCGGTCCCAGCCCTGCGAGTCGCAGCCATGGTCCCCCTGACCATCCACCGGACCGAGCGCGTGGCCGAGCTGCGCTCGCTGCTCAGAGCCGCGGCGGACAGCGCCGAGCTCGACCCCGTGCACGAGGGCCACGCCTGGGCCGCCCTCGGCAACATCTTGTTCGAGGTGGGCGACTGGGCGGAGTCCGCGGCCGCCAACCGGCGGGTGGTCGCGGCGTTCGAGCGCGCCGGGGACCTGCGCCTCGCGGGCTGGTCGCGGTATCTGCTCGCCCACTCGCACTGGGGTGCGGGGGAGCTCGACGAGGTCGACCGTGCCGTGGAGGTGACGATCGAGGGGTTCCGCACCACCGACGACCACATGGGCCTGGGATACGCGCTGTGGGTTGCAGCCATGCGCGAGACGGAGCTGTCTCGGGCCGAGGAGCTCGCTGCGGAAGCCGACGTCCAGCTGCGCACGGTCGGTGTCCCCAACGGGATCGCCCACAACGTGGAGGGTCGGGGGATCATCGCCCTCGAGGACGGCCGACTCGCCGATGCGGCGCGCTACGTGGCGGAGGCGGTCCGGATCTTCGCCGAGTACGACAACCTCGGCTGCGCCGCCCACGCCCTGGAAGCCGCCGCCGTGGTGCTGAGCCCGAGCGGACACCCGGACCCGGTGGCCATCCAGCTGTTGGCGGCTGCCGAGCGCTTCCGCCTGCGCAGCGGGCAGAGCCACCGACCCTGGGAGGTCCGCGCCCGCGGCGGGGCGACGGCGGACCGGGTGCGGGAGCTCGACGCGGCCACGTCCGCCGCAGCGTCGGTCGGCGAGCCCGTGCTCGAGATCGTGGCTGCGCTGGCCTGCAGGTCGCTGGACGAGCGCCTGCTGCACGGGGGCGCCTAGGTGCGCCGACGGTCCTCGTTGGGACGTTCGACCCTGGGCGGGTCGCGCGCGGATCGTGAGAATGCAGCCAGCTTCCGTGGACCGAAGGGGTGACCGATCCATGTCCGACACGACCATCCAGGGCGCGAGCGTCTGGGAGCAGCAGCTCTACGACCACGTCGTGCGCCACCTCGAGGACGAGATGGTGGTCATCCGGTCCTACGAGCAGCTCGCCGAGCAGACCGATTCGCCGGCCTTCGGCTACCTGGCCCGGCTGATCCTCGACGACGAGCGGCGACACCACCAGCTTCTGCGCGACCTGGCCGAGACCATCAAGATGGCAGCGGAGCTCCGCCCGGACCCGCCGCCGATCCCCGGCCTCGGCATGTGGGGCGCCGACCGCGACCAGATCCTCGCCGAGACCGAGCGCTACCTCGAGCTCGAGCGGGAGGACAACCGCGAGCTCGACCGGCTCAAGAAGCAGCTGCGCGACGTCAAGGACACCACGATCTGGGAGCTGGTCGTCCGCATCATCCAGCGCGACAACGAGAAGCACCGCGAGATCCTGAAGTTCATCCGCGACCGGGCGCGCGAGCACCTCTAGCACGCGACCGGCGGGGTCGCCGCCGTCCGCGGTAGAACCGCGCCATGCGCGCGACGACGGCTCGGAGGCGACGATGAGCGGGCCGGTCACCGGCGACCACGACGCCCCGGCGGAGGGCTGCCACGGCGAGACCACGCCCGACGTGGAGGTCGCCGACAGCCGGGAGGCGCACGTCGGGCGGTTTACGGTTCGTCGAGCGCTGCCCCGCCGGGCCCGGCGCACGGTGGGTGCCTGGTGCTTCGTCGACCACATGGGGCCGGCGGCGGTCACCGAGGACCAGGGCCTCGACGTGGCTCCGCACCCCCACATCGGGCTGCAGACCGTCACCTGGCTCTTCGAGGGCGAGGCGCTGCACCGCGACTCGCTCGGGTCCGAGCAGGTCATCGCGCCCGGCCAGCTGAACCTCATGACCGCCGGCGCCGGCGTCGCGCACTCGGAGGAGGCCACCGGTCGGTACCGGGGCGACCTGCACGGCATCCAGCTGTGGGTGGCGCAGCCGGAGGCCACCCGCCACGGCGCGGCGGCGTTCGAGCACCACGCCGAGCTGCCGCAGGTCGACGTCGGCTCGGCCACCGCCACCGTGCTCGTCGGGGAGCTCGACGGCACCACGTCGCCGGCCCGGCGGGACACCGAGCACGTCGGCGTCGACCTCGTCCTGCGGGCCGGCACCGCCGTGCTGCCGCTGCAGGCCGAGCACGAGCACGCCGTCGTGGTCGTCGAGGGGACCGTCGAGGTGCAGGGCCGTCCGGTCGGCGTCGGCCAGCACGCCTACCTCGGCCTCGGGCACGAGGAGTGCCGGCTGGAGGCGACGGCACCGGCCCGGGCCGTGCTGCTCGGTGGCGTCCCGTTCGAGGAGCAGCTCCTCATGTGGTGGAACTACGTCGCCCGCACGCGCGATGAGATCACCGACGCCCACCAGGCGTGGCTCGCCGGCGACCCGCGATTCCCGACGGTCGCCTCCGCGCTCCCGCGGATCGAGCCCGACCCGCCGCCGTGGGTGCAGCGCTGACGCGTCGCCCGCACCACAATGGGGCTGATGGCTGACCTGCAGGTGCTGCGCGACCGGCTCCACGAGCTCGGCGAGGTCGTGGTGGCGTTCTCCGGTGGTGCCGACTCGTCGTTCCTCGCCTGGGTCGCGCACGACACGCTCGGGCCCGAGCGGGCCACCGCCGTCACGGCCGTGTCGCCCTCGCTGGCCGGCCTGGAGCGCGACGACTGCCGCGCCCTCGCCGAGGAGTGGGGACTCAGCTGGCGTGAGGTCGAGACCGACGAGATGGCGAACGCGGCGTACCGGCGCAACGACGTCGACCGGTGCTTCTGGTGCAAGGACGCGCTCATGGACGCCGTCGAGCCGATCGTGGCGGTGGCCGGCGCCACCGTCGCCCTCGGCGTCAACATCGACGACCTCGACGACCACCGCCCCGGCCAGGAGGCGGCCCGCCAGCGCGGCGCCGTGTTCCCGCTCGTCGAGGCCGGCTTCACCAAGGACGACGTCCGGGCGTGGTCGCGGGAGCTGGGCCTGCGCACGTGGGACAAGCCGGCGGCGCCCTGCCTCGCCTCCCGGCTCCCGTACGGCATCCCCGTCACCCTCGGCCGGCTCCGCTCGGTCGAGCAGGCCGAGTCGGCGCTGCGCGCGATGGGCTTCGCCGAGCTGCGGGTGCGCCACCACGACGAGCTCGCCCGCGTCGAGGTGCCGGCTGACCGCCTCGGCGACGTCGTCCACCGGCGGGACGAGGTCCTCGACGCGGTCCGCGCTGCCGGCTACCGCTGGGTCACCCTCGACCTGGCCGGCCTGCGCTCCGGCAACCTCAACCCCGGGGACGTTCGCTGGTCGAAGGCCGACCAGTTCCCGTCGGTTCCGCAACACCGGACGCGCTAGCGCCGGATGATCTCGCCCGCGGTCCACAGCGGGAACGCCAGGTGCTTCACGCCGAGGTGCTCGACGATCCGTCCGGCTTCGGCGAACTCGGGGAAGCAGCGGTCGGCCACCGGCTTGCCGACCATGTAGACGAAGTCGGCCCAGGGCAGCAGGACGGGGCCGTCGTCGACGTCGCCGTCGCGCACGACCGCGTCGATCTCCAGCATCGGCTTCGCCGGGTTCGACGGGTCGAGGCAGGCCGAGTGGTACACGATCCCCTCGAACACCGACATCGCCCGGATCCTCACGGTCGTCCCCTCACCAGTCCATCGTGCCCGGCGCGCCCTTGAACGGGCCGACCACCTTCGACGTGATCCAGCCGCCGTAGAAGGCGCCCTCGTTGGCCTGCACCCGTTCGCCGTCGACGGTGCACTCGTCCATCAGCTGCGCGTAGAACGCGTAGTGGTCGACCAGGGAGCGGAACCGTTCGCTGGGATCGGGGTACGACCACGCCGCGTCCGGCGCCTGCGCCCGTCCCGTGTCGACGGTCCAGTACGACGCCACGCCCTTCCACTCACAGGACGTGCGGCGAGCGCTCGCCCGCAGGAGGTCGGTGCGCACGTCGGCGGCGGGCAGGTAGTACGCCGGTGGCTGGCTCGTCTCGAGGACCCGGATCGGGTGACGGGTGTCGGCGATCACCTCGCCGCCGAAGCGGATGACGACGTGGTGGTCGCACGGGTCGAGCGCCGGAGGGCGGGGGTAGTCCCACACGGACTCCTGGTCGGGACCGGGTTCGACGCGGGGCGGACGCACCTCCGTAGGTTGGCCGGGATGGCGCCCGATGCCAACCCGCCCGCTCGGGGCCGCGCCGACCCGGCCGACGAGGCCCGCCTCGACGACGCGGCGCGCTCGCTCGCCGAGCGGGTAGAGGCAGCCGTGCCCGGGTGGATCGAGCGCCTGGTGGTGACGCGGGTCCGGGAGTGGAGCGGTCACGTGAGCCCGGAGGTGGCGGCAGAGGCGGTCGCCGCCGGCGAGGCCGCCCGGGACGACGTGGTGCCGCGGCTGCGCCGGCTGCTGGAGACCGACATCGACGAGCAGCGCGGCAACCCGCTCGACCTGCTCCGGGGCGCAACCCGCCACGCCGATGCCGTGCTGGAGCGCGCCGGCATGCCCGCCGTGCAGCGCGACCAGTTCGCCGAGCGGTCGTTCCCGTCGGACCGCTACGACCTCATGCCGGCCACGTGGGCCGACATCGACCCGTCGCTGCACGAACCCGGCATCACCTGGGGTGCCGCCAAGGCGTTCGTGCACAAGGCGAGGCGCCGGGCGGAGGGCCGCAAGTGAGGCCTCACCCGAGCTGGACGCGGACCCTCCGGAACTGGACGCGGATGCGTACCGTCCAGCGGTGGTCGGCAGTTGCCAAGATGGGGCGGTGAGCGACGCGCAGGGACGGCGGGCCGACGACGTCGAGCAGGCGGCGCTGTTCGTCACGTGCGTCGGCGAGGTCGTCGACCCCGACGTCCCGGTGGCCGCGGTGCGGGTGCTGCGACGGGCCGGGTGCGAGGTCACCGTGCCCGAGGGTCAGACCTGCTGCGGGCAACCGGCGTGGAACTCGGGGTTCACCGCCGACGCGGCTCGCGTGGCGCGGACCAGCCTCGACGCGCTGGCGCAGGCGCTCGACGACGGCGCCGACGCGGTGGTCGTGCCCGCCGGTTCCTGCGCCACCATGATGCGGCTGTACTGGCCGCAGCTGTTCGAGCTCGCCGGCGACGCCGACGGGGCCGCCCGGGCGCGCCAGGTGGGGGAGCGGCTGTGGGAGCTCACCGAGCTCCTCGACGCGCTGCCCGACGACCGACGACCGTCGGGCTCGGTGCCGGCCTGCCGGGTCGCCTACCACCGGTCGTGCCACATGCTGCGCGAGCTGCACGTCGAGGAGCAGCCCGAGGCGCTGCTCTCCGGTGTGGAGGGCTGCGACGTCGAACCCTGGGCCGCCGCCGACCAGTGCTGCGGCTTCGGCGGCACCTTCAGCGTGAAGCTGCCCGAGGCGTCGGTGGCGATGGCCGACGAGAAGCTCGACGTGCTGCCCGAGGGCGTCGAGGTCATCGTCGGCGCCGACGCATCGTGCCTGCTGCAGCTGCGGGCCCGGGCCGAGGCGCGCGGGCTGCCGGTGCGCACCACGCACATCGCCCAGCTGCTCGAGCAGGCGGCCGAGGAGGGGAGCGGGGCATGAGCGCCGAGTGGCCGCTGCGGAGCTCGACGTTGCGGGAGCGCACCGCGACGGCGGTGGCCGACCCCGTGCTGCGGGCCAACGTGGGGGAGGCCACCGACCGGTTCCGCACCAAGCGCACCTCAGCGCTCGCTCGGCTGCACGAC
>DASTYO010000070.1:0-2640 GCA_035764875.1 Acidimicrobiales bacterium
GCTGGCCGAGTGCCCCTTCTCCTCGGCGTTGGTGGAGTCGGCCAGCAGCAGGCGGATCCCCGGGTCGTGGGCCATCGCCCCGATGCGGGACAGGTCGGTGAGCCGGCCGTCGACCGGGGTGAGGTCGATCTTGAAGTCGCCGGAGTGCAGGATCGTGCCCTGCGGCGTGTGGAACGCGGTGGCGAAGCCGTGGGGCACCGAGTGGGTGGCCGGGATGAACTCGACGTCGAACGGGCCGATCTGGCGGCGCTCGCCGTCGCGCACCGGGATGAACTCGGTACGGTCGAGCAGCCCGGCCTCCTCGATGCGGTTCTTGGCGAACCCCAGGGTGAGCTCGGAGCCGTAGATCGGGAAGCTGATGTCGCGCAGCAGGAAGGCGAGGCCGCCGGTGTGGTCCTCGTGGCCGTGGGTGGCGACGCAGCCCTCGATGCGGTCGGCGTTGTCGTAGAGGTAGCTGAAGTCGGGCAGCACCAGGTCGACCCCAAGCATGTCGATGTCGGGGAACATGAGCCCGCAGTCGATGAGCATGATCCGGTCGTCGACCTCGATGCAGGCGCAGTTGCGCCCGATCTCGCCGAGGCCGCCCAGGAACGTGATCTTCACCGGTGCTGGCATGGGTCGCACGGTACCGGGCGCGGGTCGGCGCCCCGGTGTGCGCAGGATCCGCGTCCAGTTCCGTTCGGGGGTTCCGCCCGGGGAGAGGGTCAGCCGGTGAGCTGGTCCCAGAGCTCCTTGGCCTCGACCTCGAGGCCGTCGGGGGTGGGGCCCATGGGCGGGCGGCACTCGCCGGCGGGGAGGCCGAGCGTGCGCAGCATCGCCTTCGTGGGCACGGGGTTGGGGGCCTCCGGCGTGGACTGGAACGCGTAGGAGGGCAGCAGCCGCTGGTTGACGCGCATCGCCTCGGCGACGTCGCCGGCGTCGAAGGCGTCGAACATCGCCCGGACCTGCTCCCCGGCCCAGTGCGACGTGACGCTGATGACACCGACGGCGCCGACCGACAGCAGCGGCAGGGTGAGGTTGTCGTCGCCCGACAGCACGTCGAACCCCGCGGGCGCCTGGGCGACCACGGCGGCCGTCTCGGCCGGATCGCCGGCGGCGTCCTTCAGCCCGACGATGGTGGGCACCTCGTGGGCCAGCCGGAGGATCGTGCTGGTCTCCACCTTGCGACCGGTCCGGATGGGGATGTCGTACAGGATCACCGGCAGGTCGGTGGCGCCCGCGATGGCCCGGAAGTGCTGGTCGAGACCGGCCTGCGACGGGCGGTTGTAGTACGGCGCCACCACCAGCAGGCCGTCGACGCCGATGCCGGCGGCCGCCTCGGACTGGCGGATGGCGTGGGCCGTGTCGTTGGAGCCGGTGCCGGCGATCACCGGCACCTCGACCGCCTGGCGCACGGCACGGAACAGGTCGATCGACTCGGTGGCGGTGAGGGTGGGCGACTCACCCGTGGTGCCGTTCACCACGAGCCCGTCGCTGCCGTGGTCGACGAGCCACCGGGCGAGCTCCTGGGCGCCGTCGAGGTCGAGGCCGCCGTCGCGGTCGAACGGGGTGATCATGGCGGTGAGGACCCGGCCGAACCGGGCGTCTCGGAGTGCGCCCATCACGGGCTCCCTTCGGTGGTGCGGTCTCGCCCGAGGGTCGCGAGCAGGTCTTCGTGCAGCTCGAACCAGACGGAGTGGTAGCTCGGGAACATCGGTCTCGTGAGCCAATCGTGCTCGCCGGCGAGCACGCGGTCCAACGCGTACCGCAGGCGGCGCTGGTGGCCGGCGAAGCGGTCGAGGGCCTCGACGAGGGCGGCCAGCACCGGCTGCACCCGCTGGTCGAGGCTCACCAGCGCATCGAGCACCGTCTCGTCGTGGGCGGCGTCGCGGTGGTCGTTGGGCACGCTCTGGCCGTCGACGGTGCGCAGCTGCCACGCCGTGCACACGGTGAGCAGCTGGCGGTTGAACGTGAGGAACTCCTCGTAGGCCGCCTCGATGCGGGGGCGCAGGCCGTGCTCGTCGAGCTCCGCGGCCAGGAGCCGCTCGCCCACGGCGCGCCCCTCGGGCGTGTGGGCGTAGCCGCCGATGCGGCCCCGGCGGTACCGGACGAGGTCCTCGGACTCGAGGCGGGCCAGCTCGGCGCGGATGGCCTCGAGGTCGGCGTCCATGTACTCGGCGATCTCCTCGGCCTCGGCGACGCCGCGCAGGCGCAGGGTGTGCAGCGCCAGCAGCCGGGGGGTCGAGGCCGTTCCCACCGGCGTCACCCCTGCGGCCCGCGGACCAGGCGGCCCGGCAGCTCGCCGGTGAACTGGTCGTCGGTGACGGTGACCTGCCCGGCGCAGATGGTGTGCCGGTAGCCGTACGCCCGCTGGAGGAGCCGGCGGGCACCCGAGGGCAGGTCGTGGACGATCTCGGGGTCGTGGACGCCGAGGCCCGCGTGGTCGATGACGTTGACGTCGGCGCGCATCCCGGGGGCGAGCAGGCCCCGGTCGCGCAGGCCGTACAGCTCGGCGGTCTGGCGGGTCTGGCGGTGGACCACGTGCTCGAGCGGCAGCGTGCCGCTGCCCTTGGTGCGGTCGCGGGCCCAGTAGCTGAGCATGAACGTGGGCATGCCGCCGTCGCACACCGCGCCGCAGTGGGCCCCGCCGTCGGAGAGCCC
>DASTYO010000071.1:0-32821 GCA_035764875.1 Acidimicrobiales bacterium
TTCTCCGAGGACCCCGAGCTGACGGCCCGGTTGGCCGTGGGCCTGGTGCGCGGGGTGCAGGCCCACGACGTCGCGGTGACGGTGAAGCACTACGTGGCGACCGACACCGAGGTCGACCGCATGACCGTCGACGTCGACATCGACGGGCGGACGCTGCGCGAGCTGTACCTGCGACCCTTCGAGGCAACCATCCGCGACGCCGGCGCCTGGGGGGTCATGAGCGCGTACAACCAGCTGGGCGGCGAGCACTGCGCCGGCAGCCGGCGGCTGCTCACCGAGATCCTGCGCGACGAGTGGGGCTTCGACGGGTTCGTCGTCTCGGACTGGTTCGGCTCGCACGACACCGTCGCATCGGCCCGGGCCGGCCTCACCGTGCCCATGCCCGGCCCGCACACGATCTACGGCGACCGGCTCCGGGCCGCGGTCGAGGCGGGCGACGTCGACGAGGCCCTCGTCGACGCCCAGGTGGAGGAACTGCTCCGCCTCATGGCCCGCGTGCGAGCCACCGAGCGCCACGCCGAGCAGCCCGAGACGAGCGTCGACGAGGAGGTCGAGCGCGCCCTGTGCCGGCGGGCCGCCGCCGAGGGCGTGGTGCTGTGCCGGAACGAGCGGAGCGTGCTGCCGCTCTCGCCGGGTGCGTCGCTGGCGGTCATCGGTCCGAACGCCTCGGAGCTGCGGATCATGGGCGGCGGCTCGGCCAGCCTCGAGCCGCTGCCGCACCGCTCGCTGCTCGACGCCCTCGCCGACCGGGCGGGGTCCGTCGTGCACGAGCGTGGCGTGCGCATCGACCGGCTGCCGCCGCCGCTCACCGCCGACGTGCTCCGGACCCCCGACGGCGAGCCTGGCCTGCGGGTCGACTACCGCGATGGCCTCGACCCGGACTCGCCGATCGTCGTCACCGACGTGACGCCCGAGTCGATGCTGCGGTTCTTCGGCTCCACGCCGGAGGGCGTCGACCCCGAGCGGTTCCACGTCACCGTCACCGGGTCGTTCGTGCCCGAGGTGACCGGCCCGCACCTGCTGTCCGCCGTGCTCACGGGCGCCGGTCGCGTCGAGGTGGGCGACCGGGCGATCCTCGACGACCCCGACCGCGCCCTGCCCCGGGGCCCGCTCTTCTTCGGGTTGGCGTCCGAGGAGCAGGAGGCCACCATCGAGTGCGAGGCCGGCGCGCCGGTGCCGATCCGCATCACGACCACGGGTCGTGGAGGCTTCGCCGGCATCCGGCTCGGCGTCCGCGCCCCGGAGCCCGAGGACATGATCGAGCGCGCCGTCGCCGCCGCCCGCGACGCCGACGTGGCCGTCGTGGTCGTCGGCACCAACGACGAGTGGGAGACCGAGGGCGAGGACCGCAGCACCATCGCTCTGCCCGGCGAGCAGGACGAGCTGGTGCGGCGGGTGGCGGCAGCGAACCGCTCCACGGTGGTGGTCGTGAACGCCGGCTCGCCGGTCGCGATGCCGTGGGTCGACGATGTCGCCGCCGTGCTCGTCTCCTGGTTCGGCGGCAACGAGATGGCCGACGCGGTCGCCGACGTGCTGCTGGGCGAGGCCGACCCCGGCGGGCGGCTGCCGATCACGTTCCCCGCCGCGCTCGAGGACACGCCGGCGTGGCGCTGGTACGCCCCCGTCGACGGCGTGCAGCACTACGGCGAGGGGCTGCGGATGGGCTACAGGGGCTTCGACGAAGCCGGCACCCGGCCGCTGTTCCCCTTCGGCCACGGCCTCTCCTACGGCGACGTCGAGTGGGGCGAGGCGACGCTCGCATCCGGCGCGATCGCGGCCGGCGACGCCGTCGAGGTGCAGGTGCCGGTGCGGTCGGTGGGGGAGCGCCCCGCGACGGTGGTCGTCCAGGCCTACCTGGCGGGCCCCGACGGCTTCGACCGGCCGCCCAAGGTGCTCGGGGGGTTCGCCAAGCGGCGCCTCGAGCCGGGCGCCGAGGAGGCGGTCACGGTCACCGTGCCGGCTGAGGCGTTCCGCCGATGGGGTGCCGACGGCTGGGTGACCGACCCCGGCCGTTGGGAGGTGCTCGTCGCGGCGTCGGCCGGCGACGTCCGCCAGCGCCTCCTGCTCGACGTCACCTGACGATCTGGCCCACCGATCCCCGCGCATGCGGGGGATCTGGCATGCCAGAACGGGCTAATCCAGGGAGCGGAAGACGATGCCGGTGGCCGGCTTCGGGGCGAAGAACGTCGTCTTCGGGGGCATGCGGTCGCCGCCGTGGGCGATGACCTGGATCTGGGCGACGGTGGCCGGGCGCATGAGCAGCGCGGCCTGGGCCTCGCCGGATGCGACCGCGTCGAGCACGTTGGCCACGCCGTGCTGGTAGTGCAGCTCGTGGCTGGGCAGAGCCTCCCGGGCCTGCTCGAGGCGCACCGTGTCGAGGTCGACCGACGCGTCGAACGCCTCGGGTCGGGGCCGGAGCAGGAAGGTGCCGGTGTCGTCGACGAGGCCGAGCGCGCCCTCGGCCACCAGGCGGTCGACGGCGTCGGGGCCGAAGGGCTCGGTGGCCTCGACCTCGAAGTGCTCGCTCAGCAGCAGGTGCAGGGCCGCGCCGTCGGGCAGGCCGGTGATCAGCCGGTGGATGGGCTGGACCGTCAGCTCGTCCTCGACCAGCTCCACGACGAAGCACATCGTGAGGTCGGCGGCTGTGCCCGGCCCGTCGGTGACCCGGCGCTCGTCCCGGTACTGCAGCGACGTCTCGTAGCGGTGGTGGCCGTCGGCGATGACGATGGGCTCGCGCAGGATCCGGGCGGCGATGCGGCCGTTGGTCTCGGCGTCGGTGCAGGTCCACACGGTGTGGGTGACCCCGTCGGGGTCGGTCCACTCCTCGTCCGGCTCGGCGTCGGTGGGCAGCAGCTCGGTGAGCCCCTCGGCCAGCGACAGGCCCCAGATGGCCGACAGGTTGTACCGGCACGAGCGGAGCATGTCGAGCCGGTCGGACTTCGCCTTCGGCGTCGTGTGCTCGTGGGGGAGGATCTCGCCGGCCCCCGGCGGCCACAGCTCGAGGGCCCCGATCACGCCGGTGGTGTGGCGCACGTGGCCGGCCTCGTCGGTGAAGGTCATGCGGTAGACGGTGAACGTCGGCGCCTCGTCGGTGACGAGGGTCTGCTCGTCCTGCCACTCGTGGAGCAGCCGGCAGGCCACGTGGTAGCGGTCCTCGCCGTCCTCGTCGATGGGCAGGTCGATCCGCACGGCGTTGCGGGGGTTGGTCGCGAGCTGGGCGCGCTGGCGCTCGTCGATCACGTCGTAAGGCGGGGCGGTGACGTCGGCGAGCGACACGCGCTCGCGGTCGTAGCGCAGCCCTCGGAACGGCTCGAAGCGTGGCACCCGACCATCGTGTCAGACCCGGCCGAGCGCACCCGGATCTGCTGCGGACCACCGGCGGCTGCCACGATGCCCGGATGCCCTGGGTGCTGGACCTCGATGGCGTCATCCGCCTCGGCGACGAGCCCATCGCCGGCGCCGCCGAGGCCGTGGCCCTGCTGCGCGCCGCGGGTGAGGAGGTGGTGTTCGCCACCAACAACGCGTATCGCCGCATCCGCGACCAGGAGGCGTCGCTGGAGGCGATGGGCATCCCCGCCCACGGTGCCGTGGTCGGCGCCGCCGAGGCCGGCGCTCGCCTGCTCGTGCCCGGGGAGCGGGTGCTGGTCGTCGGCGGACCGGGGTTGCGGGAGGAGGTCGAGGCGAGGGGGTGCGTGCTCGTCGAGGAGGGGCCGTGCGACGCGGTGATCTCCGGGCTCGACCGCCAGTTCAGCTACGACGCCCTGCGCCGGGCCGGCATGGCGATCCACGGCGGGGCCCGCTGGGTGCTCACCAACCCCGACCCGACGTTCCCGACCCCGCACGGGCTCGAGCCCGGCGCGGGTGCGATCGGTGCCGCCATCCGGGCGGTGGGCGGCGTGGCGCCCGAGATCGGTGGAAAGCCCGAGGGCGCCATGGTCGACCTGCTCCAGGAGCGCCTCGGCGACGAGGGCATCGTGGTCGGCGACCGCTGCGACACCGACGGCCGGTTCGCCCACGCGCTGGGCTACCGGTTCGCCCTCGTGCTCTCCGGCGTGACGACGGAGGCCGACCTCCCGGTGGAGCCCCAGCCGTGGGCGGTCGCGGACGACCTGCTGAGCCTCGTGCGGCAGCTGCTGGCCTGACCTGCGCAGCATCCGCGTCCAGTTCCGAACGAGCGGGTCAGCGGCGGGGGCGCCAGCGCTCGTACTGCTGCTGGCGGCCGACGCCGCCGGTGGAGTCCCAGTGCCGCGGCGACATCTCGCCCCGGTGGTCGGTCGTCCACGCCGCCCGCTGCGCCGCCCGGCTCGTGCGCACGACGAGGCCGACCAGGGCCCCGAACACGAACCCGCCGACGTGGGCGGCCCACGCCACCCCCGAGTTGGGGCTGGTGAAGAACTGGAGCACGAACCACACGCCGAGCAGCCACTTGGCGGTGATGGTGGCGAGGATGGGGAACCCGAGGAAGACGACGGTGCGGACGGGCGCGTTGGGGAACCAGACGAGGTAGGCGCCCATGACCGCGGCCACCGCGCCCGACGCCCCCACCACCGGAACGGTGGAGCTCGGGTCGAGCAGCACGTGGGTGGCGAGGGCGGCCAGCCCGCCGACGACGTAGAAGAGCACGTAGCGCACGTGGCCGAGGTGGTCCTCGATGTTGTTCCCGAAGATCCACAGGTAGAGCATGTTGCCGCCGATGTGCATCAGCCCGCCGTGGAAGAACATCGACGCGAACGCCGCCAGCCACACCGACTTGTCGGGGAACACACGGGGAGCGTCCTCGCCGCCGATGCCGCACGACTCGGTGTCGCCGCCGAGCTCGCCGAAGGTCGCCTCGACCTCCGGCACGGTGAGCGGGCGGCCCTCGGTGAGCTCGCAGGGGATGGCGGCGTTCTCCACGTTGAAGACGAGGTCATCCACCGGTTGGCGCTGCGGCTCCTGCTGCCACCACACCCACGCGGCGACGCACGCGACGATCAGCAGCAGGGTCATGACCGGTGTGCGGCGCGTGGGGTTCACGTCCTTCAGCGGGAGCACGGGGGGATGGTACGGGCGCGGCCGGCCACTTTCGCCGTCCGGGTCGCTGTCGTAGCCTGCCGGGATGGCCCAGAACCCCCTGATCAAGCGGTACCTCGACGCCGGCATGGCGTTCACGCAGATGACGCAGGCCCGCGCCGAGGCGATCGTCAAGGACCTGGTGAAGGCCGGCGAGGTGCAGGCGGCGAAGACCGAGGACCTGGTGAACCAGCTCGTCGACCGGTCGCGCAAGAACACCGATCGGCTGCTCGACCTGGTGCGCAAGGAGGTCCGCGACCAGATCGCGTCACTCGGGCTGATCAGCGAGGCCGACCTGGCCAAGCTCGAGCAGCGGCTCGGCCTGGCGTCGGCGGCCGGCGGTGGCGGCGCACCGGCCTCCACGAAGGCATCCCCGTCGAAGAAGGCTGCGGCCAAGAAGGCGGGCACGAAGAGGGCCGCGGGCAAGAAGGCCGCCGGCAAGAAGGCGGCGGCCAAGAAGGCGGGCACGAAGAAGGCGGCCGCGAAGAAGGCCGCGGGCAAGAAGGCGGCGGCGAAGAAGACCCCGGGCAAGCGGGCCGCAGGGAAGAAGGCGGCCGGCAAGAAGGCGGCGGCGAAGAAGGCGGGCACGAAGAAGGCGGCGGGCACGAGGGCCACGCCCAAGAAGGCGTCGCCGGCGACGAAGGCGGCGAAGGCGGCGAAGGAGGCCCCGCCGGTCCTGCCCGAGGTCGCCGCTGAGCCCACCCAGCTCACCGCTGCGCCGGCCCCCACGGCAGCGCCGGCCGTCGCGCCGGCCACCACGGAGACGAGCGAGACCGCCCGCACGCGTGACGTGCCGACGGTGAACGCCCCCGAGGCCACCGCGCCGTTCTCGGTCGGCCCGGAGATGACCGGCCCCGACGGCTCGGCGCCCGGCGACGACGCCGGTTCCGGCACCTCGGCGTCGTAGGAGGCATGGCCACGGGTGCCCGGCGTCGACTCGACGTCGAGCTCCTCCGCCGCGGCCTCACCGAGAGCCGCCAGCAGGCTCGCCACCTCATCGACGCCGGGCGCGTGCTGGTCTCGGGCGCGCCCGCGGACAAGGCGGGCCGGCTCGTCGCGCCCGGCGAGCCGATCCGCGTCCTCGGCCCGCCAGCGCGCTACGTCGGCCGGGGCGGCGACAAGCTCGCCGGCGCGCTGGCCCGCTTCGACCTCCACCCGGAGGGAGCCCGCGCGCTGGACGCCGGTGCGTCCACCGGCGGCTTCACCGACGCCCTGCTCCAGGCGGGCGCCCGCTCGGTCGTGGCGGTCGACGTGGGCCGGGCCCAGCTGCACGAGCGCCTGCGCGCCGACCCGCGCGTCGACGTGCGCGAGCAGACCGACATCCGCGCCGTCCGGCCCGACGACGTGGGCGGCCCGCTCGACATCGTCGTGGCGGACCTGTCGTTCATCTCGCTGCGCCGAGTCATCGGCCCGCTGCTCGACCTCCTCGCCGACCACGGCGACCTGGTCGTCCTGGTGAAGCCGCAGTTCGAGGCGGGCCGGGCCGAGGTGTCCCGGGGGCGCGGTGTGATCCGCGACCCCGACGTCTGGCGGCGCGTCCTCGACGACGCCGTTGTCGCCATCGAGGAGGCCGGAGGGGCCATCATGGACGCCATGGTGTCCCCCCTCCGCGGGGCCGATGGCAACGCCGAGTTCCTGGTGCACGTCCGTCGCCCCGAGCAGACACCCGGCTCGTCGGCGCCGGGCCGCGCCCACGCGCTCGACGTGGGCGCGCTCGTGCGCGAGGCCGCCGGCGAGGGCGAGGGCGAGGGCACCGCCTGATGGTCACCGCCGGCTTCGTGCTGCACACCGAGCGGGAGCGCGCCGCCGCCATCACCCTCGACCTGGCGAGCTGGCTGCTCGAGCGCGGCCACGACATCCGCCTGTCCACCACCGACGCCGCCCGCGTCGGCCTCGAGGAGCACGCCGTCCCCGAAGACCGGTTCGCGCACGGCCTCGACGTGGCCATCAGCCTGGGCGGCGACGGCACCATGTTGCGCACCGTCGACCTGGTGGCCGACGGCGGGATCCCGGTCATCGGCATCAACGTGGGTCAGCTCGGCTACCTCACGGAGGTCGACCCCGACGGCGCCCGGATGGCGGTGAAGCGGTTCCTCTCCGGCGCCTACGAGATCGAGGAGCGCATGCTGCTCTCGGTCCGCGTCGACGGCGACGACCCGGTCGAGCAGGTCGCCCTCAACGAGGCCGTGCTCGAGAAGACGCCATCTGGCCACACGGTGCGCATCGCCGTGAGCGTGGATGGGGAGTACTTCACCACCTACGCTGCCGACGGCCTGATCGTGGCCACCCCGACGGGGTCCACCGCGTACTCGTTCTCGGCTCGCGGCCCCATCGTGGCGCCGATGCACCGATGCCTGGTCCTCACGCCCGTCTCGCCCCACATGCTCTTCGACCGCACGCTCGTGCTCGATCCCCATTCCACGCTGCGCCTCGAGGTGGTCGGCCACCGGCCCGCCACGCTCTCGGCCGACGGTCGGAACCTCGGCACCTTGCGACCCGGCCAGGCGCTGACGTGCACGGCCAGCCCCCGCACGGCGCGCCTGGTGACCTTCGGCGAGCACGACTTCCTCGCCATCCTGAAGACGAAGTTCGGGCTGTCCGACCGATGATCGCCGAGCTGGCCGTACGGGACCTCGGCGTGTTCGCCGACACCCGCCTCGTGCTCGACGAAGGCCTCACCGCGCTCACCGGCGAGACCGGGGCCGGCAAGTCGCTGGTGGTCGGCGCCATCCAGCTGCTGCTCGGCGCCCGCGCCGACGCTGCGGTGGTGCGCCCCGGCGCCGAGGAGGCCATCGTCGACGGCCGCTTCGTCACCGCGGACGGCGAGGAGGTCGTGCTGTCCCGCGTCGTGCCCGCGCACGGCACCTCCGGCGGCGGCCGCAGCCGCGCCTACGTCAACGGCCGGCCGGTCACCGTGGCCGAGCTCGCCGAGCGGGGTGCCACCCTCGTGGAGCTGCACGGCCAGCACGCCCACCAGCAGCTGCTGCAGGCCGCGTCCCAGCGCGAGGCCCTCGACCGGTTCGCGGGGGTCGACCTCGCGCCTCTGCGCGAGGCGCGCGCCCGCATCGTCGACCTGGAGTCCCAGCTGGCGGAGCTCGGCGGCGACGACCGCACCCGGGCCCGCGAGATCGACCTGCTGCGGTACCAGCTCGACGAGCTCGACGGCGCCGGCCTCACCGATCCCGACGAGGACGAGCGCCTCGACGAGGAGGAGGACCTGCTCGCCGACGCCGTGGCCCACCGGGAGGCGGCGGCGATCGCCGCCGAGGCGCTCGTCGGCGACGAGGGCGTGGCCCACCAGCTCCAGACCGTCATCGGCCAGGTGGGCGGGCGTGGCCCCTTCGCCGAGCTGGAGGCCCGGCTGCGCTCCGCGGCGGCCGAGATCACCGAGGCCGCCCACGACCTGCGCGACACGGCCGAGGCGATCGCCGACGACCCCGAGCGGCTGGTGGCGGTGCGCGAGCGACGGCAGCTGCTGGCCGAGCTGCGCCGCAAGTACGGCGACACCCTCGCCGAGGTGATCGAGGAGCGGGAGGCCGTGCGCCGCCGCCTCGACGAGCTGGTCGGCCACGACGCCCGCGCCGAGGCGCTGGAGGTCGAGCTGGGCGAGGCGCGCACCGCCGAGCGCAGCGCCGCCCGGGCCGTGGCCAAGGCCCGTCGCGCCGCCGCGCCGGTCCTGGCCGGCGGCGTCCAGGAGCGGCTCCGCACCCTCGCCATGCCGAACGCCCGCGTCGAGGTGGTGGTGGAGGGCGACGGCCCGGCCGACGACGTGCGCTTCCTGCTCGCCGCCAACCCGGGCGGTGCGCCGCAACCGGTGGCCAAGGTCGCCTCGGGCGGCGAGCTGTCACGAGCCACGCTGGCGCTGCGCCTCGAGCTCACCGCCGGCCCACCGTCGCTGGTGTTCGACGAGGTCGACGCCGGCATCGGTGGCGAGGCCGCCTGGGCCGTGGCGTCGTCGCTGGCCACGCTGTCCGGCCGCCACCAGATCCTCGTCGTCACCCACCTCCCGCAGGTCGCGGCCTTCGCCGACCGCCAGATCCAGGTCGCCAAGGTCGCCGACGACACGTCCACCACCGCCAGCGCACGAGCGCTCGAGGAGGACGCCCGGGTCGAGGAGCTGGCCCGCATGCTCTCGGGCCAGCCCGACAGCGAGGCCGGCCGCCAGCACGCCGTCGAGCTGCTCGAGGCCGCCGCCGCGGCCCGGAGGTCGGCGTGACCCAGCCCGCCACCGTCTCCGAACCGCCCGCGCTCACGGGCGTGGCGCGGGTCGACCGGCGCACGAAGCGCCTCGTCTCCCGCCTGCAGCCCGGGGACATCGCCATCATCGACCACGAGGACCTCGACCGGGTGGCGGCCGAGACCCTCGTCGCGGCTCGCCCGGCCGCCGTGATCAACGCGTCGGCCTCCATGAGCGGGCGCTACCCGAACATCGGTCCCCTCGCCCTCACCGAGGCCGGCATCCCGTTGGTCGACGGCGCCGGCGCCGATGTGATGGCCATCGAGGAGGGCAGCGAGGTCACCATCCGCGACGGCCGCGTGCTGGTCCGGGGCGAGGAGGTCGCCGCCGGCCTGCGCCAGACCCACGACGGGCTGCAGGAGCGCCTGCACGAGGCCCGCCTCACCATGGGCGCCGAGCTGGAGCGGTTCGCCGAGAACACGCTGCGGTACATCCAGAGCGAGGGCCACCTGCTCGTCGACGAGCCCGACGTGCCCGAGGTGCCCGGCGTCGACTTCCGCGGGCGCCACGTCCTCATCGTGGTGCGCGGGCTGGGCTACAAGGACGATCTCGACCTGCTGCGCCGCTCGGGCTACATCGCCGACCAGAAGCCGGTGCTCATCGCCGTCGACGGGGGCGCCGACGCGCTGCTCGAGGTCGGGCGCACGCCCGACGTGATCATCGGCGACATGGACTCGGTCTCCGAGGACGCGCTGCGCTGCGGCGCCCGCCTCATCGTCCACGGCTACAAGGACGGCCGGGCGCCCGGCGGCAAGCGGCTCGACGACCTGGGCCTCACCTACGAGGTGTACGGCTCGGAGGGCACCAGCGAGGACATCGCCATGCTCCTCGCCTACGAGAAGGGCTGCGAGCTCATCGTCGCCGTCGGCACCCACAACTCCATGGTCGAGTTCCTCGACAAGGGCCGGGCCGGGATGGCGTCCACCTTCCTCGTCCGGATGAAGGTCGGCATGATGCTCGTCGACGCGAAGGGCGTCAGCCGCCTCTACAAGTCCACCGTCCGCACCCGGGACCTGCTCCTGCTCGTGCTGGCCGCCGTCTTCACCCTCGCCGTGATCGTGCTCATCAGCGAGCCCATCCGGCTGGTGATCCGCACGTACTGGGTCTCGTTCACCTCATGATCAACCTCCGCTACCACATCGTCTCGCTCACCGCGGTCTTCCTCGCCATCGGCATCGGCCTCACGCTCGGATCCACGTTCCTCGACCGGGCCACC
The DNA here is from genome assembly GCA_035764875.1 of Acidimicrobiales bacterium. GTDB lineage: Bacteria > Actinomycetota > Acidimicrobiia > Acidimicrobiales > Salinilacustritrichaceae > Salinilacustrithrix. Next base: position 10,506 of record DASTYO010000071.1, read on the forward strand.
GTCGAGAACCTCAACGGGCAGCTGGAGAACCTCGAGGGGCGTCTTGACGAGCGCAACGAGCAGATCGACGAGCTCCAGGGCGAGCTCGAGCAGTCCGAGGCGCTGCAGAGCGCGCTCGACGCCCAGGGCACCACGTTGCTGGCGGGGCGGATGGACCCCGTGCCGGTGGTGGTGGTCGCGTCGGAGGGCGTCGACGAGGCCGACGTGGACGGCACCCTCCAGTCGCTGCAGACCGCCGGCGCCGACGTGCTCGGCACCTGGTGGCTCACCGAGCGCTTCCTGCTCGAGGGCGACGCCGACGTCGACGACCTGGCCACCGCCCTCGACGAGCCGTCGGAGGACCCGGCCCGGCTGCGCCGGTTGGCGGTCGACGCGCTCGGCGGCGAGCTGCGCGTCCACCAGCTCCAGACCACGGGCGCGGACGCGCCGGACGAGGGCACCGCCGAGGACGACGCCGCCGGCGGTGGCGCCGGTGCCGAGGGGACACCGGACACGGGCGCCGAGGGCGAGGCGCCGGCTCCTGACGCCGAGGTGACCGATCCGGGGGACACGACCCCCGGCGACGCCACCGACACCGGTGTGCCGTCGCCCGGTGGCGACATGCCGCCGCTCGGACCGACCCAGTCCTCGATCCCGGTCGCCGAGGCCCTCATCGACGCCGGCTTCATCACCTTCGAGCCCATGGCCGACGGTCCCGAGGTGCCCCTCCTGGCGGCCGGCGTCCGCATCGTCATCGTCGGGGGTTCAGCCGCCGTGCCCGACGACGTGTTCGTCCAGCCCCTCGTGGCCCGGCTCGCCCAGGGCACCTCCGTGCCGACCCGCACGGTGGTCGCCTCCGCCACGGCCGACGACGGCTCGGTCGCCGAGGTGGTGGCGTCCGTGCGCGAGGACGAGCGCCTCCGTGCGCTGGTCTCCACCGTGGACGGCCTCGACCACTTCGAGGGCTGGATGGCCACGGTGCTCGCCGTGGAGGACGTCGGCGAGGGCGCCATCGGGCACTACGGCCTGGGCGACGGGGCATCCGCCCTGCTGCCGCCGTTGCCCGCCCCATGAACGCCGACGTCGACGACCGGCGCGGCCTCGCCCGGTCGACGGCGACCCAGACCGTGCTGACCGCCGTGAGCCGGGTGACCGGCTTCGTGCGGGTGATGGTCGTGGCCGCGGTGCTCGGCACCACGTTCCTCGGCAACACGTACCAGTCGGCCAACACGGTGCCGAACATCGTCTTCGAGCTGTTCGCGGCCGGCGCGCTCCAAGCCGTGCTCGTCCCCGCCCTCGTCGCCCGCTTCGACCGGGGCGACGACGAGGGCGCCACCCGCCTGGCCGGCTCGGTGCTCGGGCTCACCCTCGCCGTGCTCGCCGGCTTCGCCGTGCTCGGGGCCGTCGCCTCGCCGCTGCTGATGCGGGCCATGGTCTCCGGCGTCGACGACGCGGCCGTCCGCGCCGACCAGGTCTCGCTGGGCACGGTGTTCCTCCTGATCTTCCTGCCCCAGATCCTGGTGTACGACGTGGGCCTCGTCGCCACCGCCGTGCTCCACGCTCGTGGGCGGTTCGGCCTGCCGGCCATCGCGCCCGCCGTCAACAACGTCGTGGTCTGCGCCGCCTACGGCACCTTCTGGTGGCTGCGCCGCGACGAGGGGCCGGGGCTCGACCTCGATGCCCTCGAGATCGCCGTCCTCGCCGGCGGCACGACGCTCGGCGTCGTCGCCTTCTGCGCGCTCCCGATCGTGGGCGCCCACCGAGGCGGGTTCCGGTTCCGGCCCAACCTCGACCGCTCCGACCCGGCGCTGCGGGCGCTGGCGCGGCAGGGGGGCTGGGCGGCGCTGTTCCTCGCCATGACCCAGGTGCTGCTCGGAGCGGTGCTCGTGCTCGGCAACGCCGTCGAGGGCGGCATCGTCGGCTACCAGGTCGCCTTCACGTTCTTCCTGCTGCCCCACGCCCTGTTCGCCCTGCCCGTGCTCAACACGCTGTACCCCGAGGCGGCCCGCCGCGCCCAGGCCCGCGACGAGGGCGGCGTGGCGCTCACCGTCGAGCGTGGGACGCGGGCCATCGCGTTCTTCGTCCTGCCCGCCGCTGCCGGCTTCGTGGCCCTCGCGGGTCCGCTCAGCGTCATCGTGCCCTTCGCCGGCTCGGACACGTCCGGCGCCGAGCTGGTGCGGGTCACCCTCGTCGGGTTCGCCCCCGGCCTGCTCGGCTACGGCGTGTTCTACTTCCTCACCCGGATCCTCTACGCCATGGACGACGCCCGCTCGCCGGCGGTCGTGCACGGCGTGGTCGTGGCGCTCGGCGTGGTGGCCATGGTGGCGAGCTCGGCCGCGGTCTCCGGCGACGCCCGCATCGGCGCCCTGGCCTGGAGCCACACCGGCACCTACCTCGCGGGTGCCGTCGCCCTCGGCGCCATCGTGACCACGCGGCTCGAACCGCGGCCGCGCGTCGGGCGCGTCGTGGCCGTCGGCGTGGTCGCCGCCACCGCGGCCGGCGTGGTGATGGCCCAGGTGGCCGACCGCCTGCCGGGCAGCGGCCGGTCGGGTGCGCTGCTCGCCGTGGCCGTCGCCGGCGCGGTCGGCCTGGTCGCCTACCTGCTCGTCCAGCAGCTGCTCGGGGGGACCCGGGTCGGCTCCGTCATCCGCCTGCTGCGCCCCGGAGGTGCTGGTGCCTGATCGTGCCCTGCTCGTGCTCGGACCCTCGGCCGGGGGGATACGGCGGCACGTCGCCGTCCTGCGCGACGGCCTGCGCGACCTCGGCTGGCAGGTCGCCGTGGCCGGCCCGGCCGGCGTGATGGACGGCCTCGGCGGTGTCGACCACGAGGTGCCGGTGAGCGCGTCGCCGGTGCAGGTCGCTCGGGCGGCACGAGCCCTGCGAGCGCTCGGACGGGACGTCGACGTGGTGCACGCCCACGGCCTCAAGGCGGGACTGTGCGCCGTGGCCGGCGGCGTCCGCCCCCGCCTGATGACCATCCACAACGTGGTGCTCGACGAGACCGCCGGCCGTGGCGCAGCCGCGCTGCGGCTGCTCGAGCAGCGCCTGCCGGCCCGGATGGACCGCACCATCGCGGTGTCCGCCGAGATCGCCGCCCGGTTCGAGGCCAGCCCGGGCCACGAGCGCATCGTCGTGATCCCGCCCGCCGGGCCCCTGCCGGTGCCTGCGCGGGACGCCACCACCGTGCGGCGCGACCTCGGCGTGGGCGACGCCCCGCTCGTCACCACCGTCGCGCGCCTCAACCCCCAGAAGGACCTCCCCACGCTGCTCGCGGCCGCCCGCCGGGTGCTCGACGTCCGGCCCGAGGTGCGCTTCGTCGTCGTGGGCGGCGGCCCGGCCGAGGCCGAGCTGCGCGCCGAGCACGCACGCCTGGGGCTGGGCGACGCCCTGCAGCTGCTCGGCGAACGGCCGTCGGCCGCCGACGAGCTCGCGGCGGCCGATGTGTTCGCCCTGTCGTCGATCTGGGAGGGCTCGCCGCTGTCGGTCGCCGAGGCGCTGCTCCTCGGCCGCCCGGTGGCGGTCACCGCGGTCGGTGCCGTCCCCGAGGTGGTGCAGGACGGGGTCACCGGGCGCTTGGTCGAACCCCGCTCGCCGGAGGCGCTCGCCGAGGCCATCCTCGACCTGCTCGCCGACCCCGTCCGGGCCCGTCGCCTGGCCGACGCCGGCCACGCCGTTGCGGTCGAGCGGTTCGCTCCCGACGTGCTCGTCCGCGCGGTCGAGCAGCAGTACCGCGAGGTGATGAAGTGACCCTGCCCTCCTTCCTGGTCATCGGCGCGGCGCGCTCGGCCACCACGTCACTGCACTACTACCTCGACCAGCACCCCTCGATCACGATGTCGTCGATCAAGGAGCCGAACTTCTTCGCCTTCGACCACACCGTCGATCCGCCGGCGCCCCTGTTCGACCCGACGTCGTCGATGGTCACCAAGTCGGTCACGTCGCGGGAGGCCTACGAGGGCCTCTTCGCGCACGCCCGGCCGGGCGACGTGCTGGGCGAGGCGTCACCGCTGTACCTGTACGTGCGCGAGACCCCTGAGCAGGTCGAGCGGCTCCTCGGCGGAGACGTCCGCTTCATCGCGGTGCTCCGGAACCCCATCGACCGGGCGTACAGCCACTGGCTGCACATCCGCCGCGGGGCGGCCGAGGACGCGGTCGCGGGGTTCCGGGCGGCCTGCGAGCGCGAGATGGCCGGCGGGCGTGACTACACGCCGTACGCCTCGGGCACCCACGTGCTGCGCATGGGCCTCTACGACGTCCAGCTCGACCGGTACACGGCGCGCTTCGGCCGCCCATCGCTGCTGGTGCTCGACTACGACGCGCTCACCGACCGGCCGCAGCGCGCGCTCGACGAGGTGTGCGACCACCTCGGCGTCGAGCGGCACGCGTTCCAGACGTCCGTGCAGTACAACCGCTCGGGCGTCACGAAGGGCCGCACCGGCGCCGCGCTCGCGAAGGCGCTGCAGGCCGCCCAGCCCCGCGTGAAGGCGATCGTGGGTCCCCGCCTCGCCCGCCGGCTCGGCCGCCTGCGCGCCGCCATGGACACCCCGCAGCCGGCGCCTGCCGTCCCACCGGACCTGCGTCGCCAGCTCGCGGAGTGGTTCCAGCCCAGCGTCGATCGGCTGGTGGAGCTGGGCCACCTCGAGTCCGGCCGGTGGAGCGACTTCACGTGACCGCCCCCGGGCGGCGCTGCGCCGCGGTCAGCGCCGTCAGCCATCATCGTCGGATGCCCGAGACCGGACGGACCGCCGCCCGACCACCACGGGGCGGCCGCGCCCGGTCCGCCGTCGTGGCCCTCGTGCTGCTCGTGCTCGCATCGGCGTTCGTCGTCCCCGGCGGTCCGGCGGGCGCGGCGCCCACGCAGCCGGAGGAGCCGGGGAAGGTGCTCGTCGTGTCCGCCCCCGCGCTGCGGTGGTCGGACCTCGTCGACCACGACCTCCCGAACATCGAGGGCTGGATGGCCGACGCGTCCGTGGCCATGCTCAGCCTGCGCACGCTCGGCGCGCGCACCGGCATCGGCGAGGGGTACCTCACCATGGGCGCCGGCAACCGGGCCGGCGTGTCCTCGTCCATCGAGGGCATGGCGCTCGCGCCGGGGGAGCGGTTCGAGGAGGGCACGGCCTCCCAGGCCTTCGAGCGGCGCACGGGCACGGAGGCCACCGGCGAGCTGCTCCAGCTCGGGTTCCCGGCGATCGCCCGGGCCAACGACCGCTACCTGTACGGCGCCGAACCGGGAGCGCTGGCCACCACGCTCGAGGAGCACGGGCTCGTCATGGGCGTGGTCGCCAACGCCGACACCGGCATCGGCCTCGCCCCCGATCCCGCCGCCGAGGAGGCCCCGGCCGACGACGCCCCGGTGGGAGAGGACGTCGACGCCGGTGTCGAGGAGGAGCTCCCCGCCGAGGAGCCGGCGGCCGAGGAGGAGCCCGAGGTGGACGAGGTGGTGGAGGACGAGGAGCCCGCCGCCGAGGACCCCGACGTGCCGACGCCCGAGCCGCTGGAGCTCACCACCGGCCAGTACGCGCGGGCCGCCGCCCTCGCCGCCATCGACGAGACCGGCCAGGTCGCCCGAGCCGAGTCGCGCGGCCTGCTCCGGCGTGACGTCGACGCTCCCTACGGCGTGCGCTACCACCCGCCGGCCGTGCTCGAGGCGTTCGAGGCGATGTGGTCTGAGGTCGACGTCGCCCTCGTCGAGCTGTCCGACCTCGACCGCGCCGACCAGTTCCGCCGCGACGCCGCATCCGAGCCGGCGGCCGCGATGTGGGAGCAGGCGCTGGTGCACTCCGACGAGGTGTTCGGCGCGCTCCTCGACGCGGTGGAGCCGGGCACGACGGTGATCCTCGCCACGCCGGCGCCGCCCCGTGCCGCCGAGACGCTCGGCGTGTTCGCGATGTCCGACGCCGGTGGCGAGGGCCGGCTCGCCCGGTCGGGGACGACCCGACGGCCCGGGTACGTGACCCTGCCGGACATCGCCCCCACGGTCGTGCGGCACTTCGACCTCGACCAGCCCAGCTCGATGACGGGCACCGTGATCCGGCCCGGCGAGCGCGTGACCGTCGACGACGCCCGGTTCGAAGCGTTCGCCGGCACCACCGCCGAGGCCAAGTTCCGCGACCGGGCCACCGGTCCGGTGAGCGTCGTCTTCGTCATCGTGCAGATCCTCGCCTACGCCTTGGCCGCCGTCGCCGTGGCCCGGCGCCGGCGGTGGACCCGGCCCGTGTCGTACCTGGCGCTGGTGGTGCTCGCCACGCCGCCCGTCGGGTTCCTCGCCGGCGTGCTCCACGTGGAGTCGGCCGACGTCACCGCCTACACGCTCGCGATCTTCGCCGCGGCGGTGGTGGTGGCCGCCCTCGCCGAAGGCATCGGGGCGCTGGTCGCCCGCCGCTGGCCCCGCACCCGGGCGACCCTGCCGCCGCTGCTGCTCGTGTCGCTCTCGTGGCTCGTGCTCGTGGTCGACGTCGTCACCGGGGGGCGCCTCCAGATCAACACCGTGTTCGGGTACTCGCCCCTCGTCGCCGGGCGCTTCGCCGGCTTCGGGAACCTGGCGTTCGCGCTCGTCGGCGTCGGCGCGGTCGTGGTGGCGTGCGGCGGCTGGGGCACCGCTCGCCTCGCCGCCGGCCCCGCCGACGGTTCGTCCCGGCTCCGTGGCCTCGCCGCCGCCGCGGTGATCGCCTTCCTCGTGCTCACCGTCGTCATCGACGGCGCACCGCCGTGGGGCTCCGACGTCGGCGGCGTCCTCGCCACCGTGCCCGGCTTCGCCGTGCTCGTGCTGGTGGCGATGGGCGTGCGCGTCGACGTCAAGCGGGCGGTGGCCATCGGCGTGGCGACGATCGTCGCCATCGGCGTGTTCGCCGCCATCGACCTGAGCCGCCCCGAGGAGGACCGCACCCACCTCGGCCGCCTCGTCGACCGGGTGCTCGACGACGACGGCGGCGGCGGGTTCCTCGACGTCATCCAGCGGAAGCTCACGACGAACCTGAACATCCTCACGAGCTCGATCTGGACGCTCACGATCCCGTTCGCCCTGGGCCTGCTCATCTACCTCGCCCGCCGGCGCACCGGGTTCCTCCGCGACCTGCAGGAGGGCGTGCCCGGGATCCGCCCGATGCTGGCGGGCGGCCTGCTCGTGGCCGTGCTCGGCTTCGCGCTCAACGACTCGGGCGTGGCGGTGCCGGCGATGATGTTCGCCATCCTGCTGCCGTACCTCACCTACGTGCTGCTCCGATGGGACCCGGCCCGACGCTGATCGTCGCGGCCGCCCTCGGGGCGGTCGGCGGCGCCCTCGGCTGGTCGATGCTGCGCGCCACCTTCGCCGCACCGCTGTTCCAGCGCACCAACGTCCGGGGTGCCGACGTGCCCGTCGGCGTGGGCGTCATCCTCCCCGTGGTGCTGGTCGCGGCAGCCGCGCTGCTCGTCCTCGGCGACCGGCTCGAGTGGGTCGAGCTGCACGACGGCGCGCTGCGCACCGCGGTCGCCGCCGCCACCGGCTTCGGGTTGCTCGGCCTGCTCGACGACCTCGCCGGCGACGCCTCGTCCAAGGGCTTCGCCGGCCACCTGCGTGCGCTCGGCCAGCGTCGGCTCACGACCGGCGCGGTGAAGCTGTTCGGCGGCGGCGCGGTGGCCGTGCTCGTCGCCTCGGCGGGCAGCGACGAGCGCCCCGGCCGCCTCCTCGCCGACGCCGCGCTCATCGCCCTCGCCGCCAACCTCGCCAACCTCCTCGACCGCGCGCCCGGCCGCGTCGCCAAGGTGGCGCTCCTCACCGCCGTGCCCGTCGCCCTCGCGGCCGGCGTCGACGACCGCCTCGTCGGACCGGCGGTGATCGTGGGGGCCACGCTGGCGCTGCTCTGGCCCGACCTGCGCGAGCAGCTCATGCTCGGTGACACGGGCGCCAACGTCCTCGGCGCCACGCTCGGCCTCGCCGTCGTGCTCACCACCGCGGCGTCCACCCGGACGGTGGTGCTCCTCGCCGTGCTCGCCCTCAACCTGCTGAGCGAGCGGGTCAGCTTCTCGCGGGTCATCGACCGCATCCCGCCCCTGCGGGCCCTCGACCGGCTCGGCCGCCTCCCCTGAGCCACCTTCTGGCCCACCGATCCCCCGGCATGCCCGGGGATCGGTGGGCCAGAACGCCTGGGTCGACGCAGAGGTGCCGGACGCCACCGGGCAGGATCGTCCGCGCTCGCGGAGCCCCGGCCTATGCTGGCGTCCCGTGACGAAACACATCTTCGTGACGGGTGGCGTGACGAGCAGCCTGGGCAAGGGCCTCACCGCCTCCTCGCTGGGCCGTCTGCTCAAGGCCCGTGGCCTCCGGGTCGTGATCCAGAAGCTCGACCCGTACATCAACGTCGACCCCGGCACGATGAACCCGTTCGAGCACGGCGAGGTGTTCGTCACCGACGACGGCGGCGAGACCGACCTCGACCTCGGGCACTACGAGCGCTTCCTCGACGAGTCGCTCACCAAGGACTCCAACGCCACCACCGGCTCGATCTACTCGGCGGTGCTCGCCGCCGAGCGCCGCGGCGACTACCTGGGCAAGACCGTCCAGGTCATCCCGCACATCACCGACGAGATCAAGCGGCGCATCAACGTGCTCGCCGGCGACGACGTCGACGTGGTGATCACCGAGGTCGGCGGCACGGTGGGCGACATCGAGATCCTCCCGTTCCTCGAGGCCATCCGCCAGCTGCGCCTCGACGTCGGGCGCGGCAACGTCTGCTACGTGCACGTCACGCTCGTGCCGTTCATCGGCCCGTCCGGCGAGCAGAAGACCAAGCCCACGCAGCACTCGGTCACCGAGCTGCGCAGCCGGGGCATCCAGCCCGACGCCATCGTGGTGCGCTCCGAGTCGCCGATCCCCGAGGACCTCAAGGCGAAGATCAGCCGCCTGTGCGACGTGCACCAGGACGCGGTGGTCAACGCCGCCGACGCCGCCAACATCTACGAGATCCCCCTCGTCCTGCACGAGGAGGGCCTCGATCGGGTGGTGTGCGAGGTGCTCCAGCTCACCGACGTGCGCGAGCCGGACCTGTCCGAGTGGGAGGCGCTGGTCGCCAAGGTGGAGGCCGCCACCAAGCCGGTGCGCATCGGCATCATCGGCAAGTACGTCGCCCTCCAGGACGCCTACCTGTCGGTGGTCGAGGCCACCAAGCACGGCGGCTTCGACCTGGGCGCCGACATCGAGTTCGAGTGGATCCAGGCCGAGGAGGTCGAGGGCCTGATGGCCGACGGCCGCCTGCGCGAGCTCGACGGGGTGATCATCCCCGGCGGGTTCGGCGAGCGGGGCACCGAGGGCAAGATCGAGGCCGCTCGCTACACCCGCGAGCACGACATCCCGTGCCTCGGGCTGTGCCTCGGCCTGCAGATGATGGTGGTCGACTACGCCCGCAACGTGCTCGGGATGCCGGGCGCCAACTCCACGGAGATGGAGCCCGCGGCGGCCGACCCGGTCATCACGATCATGCCGAGCCAGCACGACGTCACCGACATGGGTGGCACGATGCGCCTCGGGGCCTACGTCGCCCAGCTGAAGCCCGGGTCGCAGGTCGCCGAGGCCTACGGGTCCACCGTCGTCTCCGAGCGGCACCGCCACCGGTACGAGTTCAACCCCCGGTACCGGTCCCGCTTCGAGGCCAGCGACCTCGTGCTGTGCGGCGAGTCGCCCGACGGCCGCCTGGTGGAGTTCATCGAGCTCGAGGGCCACCCGTTCTGGGTCGGCACCCAGGCGCACCCCGAGCTCAAGAGCCGGCCCACCCGCCCCGCGCCGCTGTTCCGGGCGTTCGTGGCGGCCGCCCTGGCCCGGGCCGAGGGCCGCAAGCCGCACCTGTTCGACCTGGACGCCCCGGTCGAGCAGCCCCAGGGCGTCCCGGTCGACTGAGGCGCCGCGGCCGGTGAGCGAGTTCCGCCTGGTCGACGAGGACCCCGTCTACGACGGGCACGCCATGCGCGTCGTGGTCGGCACGTTCGAGGCGCCCGACGGCCACCGCTTCACCCGCGACATCGTCCGCCACCCGGGCGCCGTGGCGGTGCTGCCGCTGCACGACGACGGCACGGTCACCCTGGTGCGCCAGTACCGGGCGCCCATCGACGACCACCTGCTCGAGATCCCCGCGGGCATCCGCGACGTCGACGACGAGCCGGCCGAGCGGACCGCCGCCCGCGAGCTGGCCGAGGAGGCCGGCCTCGAGGCCGCCGCCTTCGAGCACCTGGTGGCGTTCCACAACGCACCCGGGATGTCCGACGAGCTCGTCCACGTGTACCTGGCCACCGGGCTGCGGGAGTGCGAGGCCGACGCCCAGGGCGTGGAGGAGGAGGCCATGACGATCGAGCGCCACCACCTCGACGAACTCGTGGCGATGATCGCCGACGGGCGCCTCACCGATGCCAAGACGGTGATCGCCGTCTCCCTCGTGCACGCCCGTTGAGCGCCGTCACCGACCACGACGCCGACGACGAGCTGCCGCTCGAGATCGAGGAGTACCTCACGTGGTGCCGGCTCGAGCGGGGCCGGGCCCGCTCCACGGTGGAGGCCTACCGCCGCGACCTGCGCGCGTGGCACCAGCACCTGCGCGGCATCGGGCGCGCCGTCACCGACGTCACCGAGGACGACCTGGTGGGCTGGACGGGCGAGCTGCGCGCGGAGGGGCTGGCGCCGGCGACCCGCAAGCGTCGCATCGTCGCCGCCCGCAACCTGCACCGCTTCCTCGCCGAGGAGGGCATGGTCGCCGACGACGTGGGCGCCGCCGTCACGCCGCCGCCGGTGGCGCGGGGGCTCCCCAAGGCGCTGCGCGAGGACGAGGTCGACCGCCTGCTGTCGGTGGTGGTCGGCGACGACCCGGTGGCCCGCCGCGACCGGGCCATCCTCGAGACGCTGTACGGCACCGGGGTGCGGATCTCCGAGCTCGTCTCGATGTCGCTGCGCGACCTCGACCTGCACGACGGCTTCCTGCGCGTGGTCGGCAAGGGCGACAAGGAGCGGGTGGTGCCCGTGCTGGGCGCGGCTGCGGACGCACTCGCCGCCTGGCTCACCGTCGACGGTCGGGGGACGATGGTCCCCGACCGGTGGCGGCGCCGCGACGACGAGGAGGCGGTGTTCCTGAACCAGCGGGGCGGCCGGCTGGGTCGCCAGGGCACCTGGCTGGTGGTGAAGGCGCGGGCCGCCGAGGCCGGCCTCGGCGACCGGCTCACGCCCCACGTGCTGCGCCACTCCTGTGCCACGCACCTGCTCGACCACGGCGCCGACATCCGTGCCGTCCAGGAGCTGCTCGGGCACGCGTCGATCTCGACGACGCAGGTGTACACCAAGGTCTCGACCGAGCGGCTCGTCGCCGCATGGCGGTCGGCCCATCCCCGAGCCGGCCGCTGAAGCCGCCGCCGGCGGCGCACCGGTTGCCTATGCTGCGGCCATGTCCGAGCCTGCCGAGCCCGCAACCGACGAACGCCGCGCCGCGCTCGAGGAGGAGCGTGACCTGCTCGCCTCCAAGGTCCGGGAGCTCGACGCGAAGGAGGACGACCTCTCCTACGACGACAACTTCGCGGACTCGGGCCAGGTCGCCGCGGAGCGGGGCGAGAACAAGGTCCTGTACGAGCAGCTGCGCCGCGAGCTCGACGACATCGAGCGGGCGCTGGCCCGCATGGACGAGGGCACGTACGGGACCTGCGAGGTCTGCGGGGCCGAGATCGGCGCCGACCGGCTCGAGGTCATGCCCGCGACCCGGTTCTGCATCGACCACGCCTGACGTGCCCGCGGGCGTCGCCAGGCCGCTCCACCTCGCCCGCCGGTTCCTCGGCTCGCTCTCGCCCCGGCCGCTGCGCGCCGCCGACGACGAGTGGGTCCGCTCGGTGCTCGGCCCCGGCGAACGGGCGCTGTGGGACCGCATGGCGCTGGCCGACCGCAAGCACGCGGCCGGCGTGGCCCGCGACGTCGCTGCCCGGCTCGGCCCCGACGCCACCCGCCCCGTGCTGGCGGCGGCGCTGCTGCACGACGTGGGCAAGGTCGACGCCGATCTCGGCACCGCCGGCCGGGTGGTGGCCACGCTGATCGGCCGGCGCCGGGCGGCGAGCTGGGACGGCCGGGACGGCTGGCGCGGTCGCATCGGCCGCTACCTGCGCCACGACGCCGTCGGCGCCCGGATGCTCGACGACGCCGGCGCCGCCTCGCTCACCGTCGCCTGGGCGCGCGAGCACCACCGACCCGAGACCGACTGGTCCGTGCCCGTGGCCGTCGGGCGAGCCCTGCGGGACGCCGACGATGACTGAGCGGGCGGCGCTGCGGAGCTACACCGTCGTCGGCGCGGGCGGGGTCGGCCTGCTGTACGGCACGCGGCTCGCCGGCGCCGGCCACGACGTGCGCTGGCTCGTGCGCTCCGGCGCCGAGGAGATCCGCCGGCGGGGGATCGAGGTCCGCACCGGCGGTGAGGTTCTGCGGGTCGCGCCCGACGCCGTGCAGGTGTTCACCGAGCCGGCCGCGGTGCCCGCCGCCGACGTGGTGGTCCTCGCCACGAAGGCCACCGCGAACCACGCCCTCGCCGACCTGCTCGGGCCGGCGTGCGGCCCGGGTGCCACCGTCGTGGTCCTCCAGAACGGGCTCGGCACCGAGGACCAGGTCCGGGCCGAGGTGCCCCACGCCGGCGCCGTCCTCGGCGGCCTGTGCTTCGTGTGCGTCCACCGCACAGCACCCGGCCGGGCCGACCACCTCGACTACGGCGCCGTCACCCTGGCACCCCTCGAGCCCGAGCACCTGGCGGCGGCCGAGGAGGTGGCGGCCGACCTCTCGGCCTCCGGCGTCGACACGGCCGTCCTGCCCGACCTCGGTGTGGCCCGCTGGCGCAAGCTGGTGTGGAACATCCCGTTCAACGGGCTGTGCACGGTGCTCGACGCCCGGACGGACGAGCTGCTCGCCGAGCCGCACACCCGCGGCCTCGTCGCCGACCTCATGGACGAGGTCATCGTGGCGGCCGGCGCCGTGGGGCGCCCGATCCCGAGCGGGTTCCGCGACGAGATGCTGGCCACCACCGACGCCATGGCGCCCTACGACCCGTCGATGAAGCTCGACCACGACGCCGGGCGCCGGCTCGAGGTCGAGGCGATCTACGACGCCGCCACCACGGCCGCCCGCGCCGCCGGCGCCCCCATGCGACGGGCCGAGGCGCTGGCGTCGATGCTGCGCTTCCTCGACCGCACGCGCCGCTAGCGTCACGCACCCATGGACGACCCCCGGGAGCCGACCTACGAACCCGCTGCGGCGCCCTCCGAGGAGCGGGCCCGCACGGCGTCGTTCCGCGAGCTGTTCCCCGCCGACGAGCTGCGCCTCTACGCGGCGGGCACCGTCGTGTTCATCGTCCTCGCCGTGCTCACCCACGACGTCGTCCTCAACTGGATCATCGGCCCGCTGTTCATCACCGTGTGGGCCTGGTACGTCCCGGTGCTGCAGGGTCGCTGGCGGGCCCGCCGCGCCGGCCGGTGAGCACCGCACGATGAGCACCCCGCCATGAGCTGGGCCGCGCACGAGTTCGAGAACTTCGCGCTCCTGAAGCACTTCGGGGTGCGCACCAGCTACCTCGGCCTGCTGGTCGGCGCGCTCGGCCCGGACTTCCTGACCAAGGCGTGGACCTACTACGGCGCCGAGAACCCGGCGCAGTTCCACCGCGGCTGGCCCGGCCTGGGGTTCACCACCTCGCTCGGCATGGCGGTCATCGCCGCCCTGTTCACCTACTGGGTGTCGAAGGGGCACAAGGCGTGGGCGTGGGGCGTGTTCATCGGCTGGTCGGCGCACGCCCTCACCGACACCTTCGACACGGCCGGCGCGATGGTGCTGTGGCCGTTCTGGTGGGAGAACTTCAGCTTCGGCGCATGGAAGTACGGCGCCGGCCAGGGGAAGTTCGGCGACGCCGTCGCGTACTACTCGTCGCTCGGCTTCGCCATGGACGCGCTCGCCCTGGTGCTGCTGCTCGTGTTCGCCTGGCGGACCCTGTCCCGGGACTGGTTCGAGACCGTGGTGCGCCCGGTCGACGGGGCGTGGGACTGGATCCAGGTGAAGTTCGCCATGCCCGACCGGGCGCTGCTCGCCTTCTACCGCGGCTTCTTCTTCTACGGGTTCACCCGGTTCGTGTCGTGGACGCTCATCGTCCACCTGGTGGAGGGCTGGCCCTTCGACCTGTCGTGGGGATCGCCGTTCTGGGTCGTGCCCTACCAGCCCTGGTAGGTCTACGATCGGCGGCCATGTGCGGTGGCTGCAACGTCCTGGCCGAAGGCGCCGGTGTCTCGCTCATCATGGCCCGCTACTGGTGGGTCGCCCGCCAGGGCCGCAAGGCCGTGGCCGAGGCCGAGGCCATCACGGCCGGCGCCGCCCGGCCGCTCGAGATCCCAGCGGGCCTCGGCTTCGACGACCCGATGGACGACCTGACCCGCATCACCTGATCGTCGGGCGTCGCTCAGCCGGCGGTGGCTCGGCCGAGCGGATGCGCGTCGCCTGGATAGCGGCTGCGGATGAGCACCGTCAGGCCGCCGTGGGTGTCGGCCGTGTCGGCCACGTCCCACAGGGTCAGCTCCCAGTCGTAGCCCGGCGCCCACGCGAACGTCACCGGCAGCCCGCGCTCGAGCGCGCTTCGCAGCGCACCGACCAGCCCGTGCTGGAGCCCGGCCGGCATGGTGTCGACGAACTCGTCGAACCCCCGCGGCAGCTCGTCTCCGAGCAGCGTGCGCGTCAGCTCCCCGAACGGCGCTGACAGGTCGAGGTCGCCGCCGGCCAGCTCGTGCAACCGAGCCTTGCCGAACCGCTCGTTCAACCCGGTCAGCGCGACCTGCATCATCGGCATGCCCGCCCCCTGATCTTCCCCCGGGAGCCCCGGACGTTTCCCCTGGGGCTCGTGTGCGTCGGAGACTACGGTTCGGTCATGACGGGCGCAACGGTGCACTTCACCGACGCGGCCGACGGGGTGCACCTGGCGTGGGCGTCGCAGGGCAGCGGTCCCGCGCTGGTCCTGTCCCGCGGCTGGATCACCCACCTCGAGCACTCGATGGCGATGCCGGCCTTCCGCCGCTACGTCGACGTGCTGGCCACCGCCTTCCGGGTCGTCCGGTTCGACGGGCGCGGCAACGGCATGTCGGACTGGGACATCCCCCGCCCGGTGACCCCCGACGACCTCGTCGGCGACCTCGCCGCGGTGATCGACGCTTCCGGCGCCGCCCCGTGCGTGCTGTGGGGCTCGAGCTGGGGAGGTCCCGCAGCCATCGCGTTCGCGGCGGAGCACCCGGACGAGGTCACCCACCTGGTGCTGGACGGCACGTTCGCCGACGGCGATCGGCTGGCCACCGCGGAGCGGCGGGCCGCCTTCCTCAGCCTGTTCGACGTCGCCGACGCGGCGCCGGACGCCGTGTTCGCCGCGCTCAGCCACCTGACCCGGCCAGATGCCGACGACGCGACCGCCAACCTGGCTGCGCGGGGCCGGGGCACGATCCGCCCGGACATCGCTCGCGAGCTCTACACCCTCCTGTACGAGATCGACGTGCGCGACCGCCTCCCCTCCGTCGACGCACCCACCCTGGTGCTCCACCGCCGTCGGAGCCGCGCCGTGCCCTTCGACTGCGGCCGACGTCTCGCCGCCGGCATCCCCGGCGCACAGCTGGTCGCGCTGGAGGGCAGCGCCCACAACGTCTGGGACGAGCGACCCGAGGAGTCGCTCGCCGCGGTGGGCGCCTTCCTCGGGGTGGCGCTCGTCGACGAGCCGGCGGGCGCCCCGCCGGCCGCGCCGACGACGGCGATCCTCTTCTCCGACATCGTGGCCTCCACCGCCGACCAGTCCCGGTTGGGCGACGGCCTGGCGTACGAGCGCGTGCGCACCCACGACACCGAGCTGCGCGCCGCGGCATCCCGCTTCGGCGGCCGTGAGGTGAAGCACACCGGTGACGGGATGATGGTGGCGTTCCCCGGGGCGACCGCCGCCGTGTCCGCGGCGGTGGCGTTCCAGGGCCGGCTGGCCGAGCGTCGTGGCGCCGAGCCTGAGCGCGTCCCGTGGGTCGCCGTGGGGATCAACGCCGGCGAGCCGATCGCCGACGACAGCGGTGACCTCCACGGGCTGGCGGTCACCATCGCGGCGCGCGTCTGCGCGGCGGCGGCGCGCGGGCAGGTCCTGGTGACCGCCGTCGTGCGCGACCTCACCACCGGGAGCCGCCTGCGCTTCCGGTCCGTGGGGCCGCACGTCCTCAAGGGGCTCGACGAGCCGGTCGAGCTCTTCGAGGCGCTGCCCCTCGACGCCTGACCCGGCTCAGCGGTCGGCGAGCAGCACGACGACTGCCGCCGCGGCCGCGCCCGTGCCGAGCCCACCGATCACGTCGAGGGGGAGGTGGACGCCCGCGGCCATGCGCCCCGCACCGACGACCGCCCCGACCGCCAGCGCAGCCGACGGGTCCCGCCGGGTGGCGAGCGCGGCGGCGACGAGCGACCCGGTGGCCACGCTCACGTGGGCTGACGGATAGGCGAAGCCGTCGGCACCGTCGTGGAGCTGCACCGATGCGCCGGCCGCAGCGGGACGGGGGCGCTCGACCGCTTCCTTCACGAGCTCGGCCGTGATCCACGCCAGCCCGCCGGCCAGCAGGACGACGAGGCCGGTGCGCACGCGGTGCCGGTCGGTGAGCACCGCGGCCACCACCGCGACGAGCACGATGGCGGCCCGCGAGCCGAGCTGCATGACGACGCCGAGCAGGTCGATGGCCGCCGACGGGAGATCGTTCAGCGCCTCGGTGGCCGCGACCTCACCGGTCACGACGACGTCGGCAGCGACGAGGGCGCCGACCACCAGGGCGAGGAGGCCGCCCAGCCCGAGCCGGGCGGCGGGGGAGAGGCGGCGGATCACTCCGGCGGAAGCAGGCCCACAGCGTCGTGGACCCGGCGCAGCGTCGCCGCCGCGACGGTGCGGGCCTTCTCGGCGCCCGTGTCCAAGATGGCGGCGGTGGCGCTGCGGTGGTGCACCAGCTCTGCGTAGCGGGCCTGCACCGGCTCGAGCATGGCGACCACCGCGTCGGCCGCGTCGGCCTTGAGCGGGCCGTACATCGAGTACTCGTCGGCGAGCGCGGCGGGGTCCTTCCCGGTGGCGACGCCGAGGATCGAGAGCAGGTTCGACACGCCCGGCTTCTCGACGGGGTCGAAGCGCACCTCGTTGTCGGTGTCGGTGACCGCTCGCTTGATCTTCTTCTCGATCACCTTGGGCTCGTCGAGCACGAGGATGGTGCCCTGCGGCGAGTCGATCGACTTCGACATCTTGTTGGTGGGGGTCTGGAGGTCCATGATGCGGGCGCCCACCGGTGGGATGACGTGCTCGGGCACGACGAGCACGTCGCGACCGGCTCGGGAGTTGAACCGCTCGGCGACGTCGCGGGCCAGCTCGACGTGCTGGCGTTGGTCGTCGCCCACCGGGACCACGTCGGTGTCGTACAGCAGGATGTCGGCCGCCATCAGCGTCGGGTACGTGAACAGCCCGGCGGACACGAACTCGGCCCGGTCGGACTTGTCCTTGAACTGCGTCATCCGGGACAGCTCGCCGAAGCTGGCGTAGCACTGCATCAACCAGGCCAGGCCGGTGTGCTCGGGCACGTGGCTCTGGACGAACAGGGTGCAGACGTCGGGGTCGAGGCCGCACGCGACGAGCAGCGCGGTGAGCGACAGCGTGCGCTCGCGCAGGTCCTCGGGGTCCTGGGGGACGGTGAGGGCGTGGAGGTCGACCACGCAGAAGACGGCGTCGGAGGTGTGCTGGTCGTCGACCCAGCGCCGGACCGCACCCAGGTAGTTCCCCAGGTGGACGTCGCCGGTGGGCTGGATGCCGGAGAAGGATCGGACCATGGGGCGGCATCGTAGGTGCGGTGCCCGGAGCCCTCCGAGACGGCTTTCAGGCCGTGGCCAGCGGTTCCGGGAGACCGAGGAGCCAGCCCTGGCCGTACGTGATGCCCAGCCGCTGCACGACCTCGAGCTGCGACTCGGTCTCGATGCCCTCGGCGATGATCGCGGCGCCGGTCTCGTCGGCGAAGCTCTGCAGGCCGGCCACCAGGGCCCGCTTCGCCGGGTCGTTGTCGATGCCCTGCACCCACGACTTGTCGAGCTTCACGTACTGGGCCTGCAGGGCGAGGATGTGGGCGAGGCTGGCGAAGCCGGCGCCGGCGTCGTCCACGGAGATCTGCACCGCGGCGCCGAGGTCGTCGATGGCGCCGTGCAGCGCGTCGTAGTCGGCCACCGGCTCCATCTCGCTGATCTCGAGCACGACGTCCTGCCGTCCCGCGGCCTGGAGCACGGTCTCGAGGTCGACGGCGCCGAGCAGGAGGCTGGGGGTGACGTTGAGCGCCAGCCAGCAGCCCTCCGGCTGGTGGCGGGCGGCATCGACGGCGGCGCCGAGCGTCGCCTGCTCGAGGTCGGCGCCCACCCCGAGGCGGACCGCCGTGCTGAACACCTCGCCGGGGTCGAGGCCGCCGTGGAACCGGCTGAGCGCCTCGTGGCCCACCACGGAGCCGGAACCCAGGTCGATGATGGGCTGGAAGACCGTGTGGAACGCGCCCTCGGTGACGATGCGCTGGATGCGGGCTTGCGCCTCGGTGCGCAGGCGCGACGTGCGCAGCGGCTCGGTGAGCACGCCGACGGCCATGGCGGCCACGTCGATGGTGAGCGCCAGCAGGCTGTCGGCCGCGCCGAGCCGGACCGACGGATCGCCGGTGGCGAGGACGACGGCGAGCGTGCCGGTGCCGTCGCGGACGGGAGCGGCGGTGACGACGTGGTCGGGGAGCCGGATGTGGCGTGGGCCGTCGGGCAGGCCGGACTGGATCGCGGCGAGGTCGTCGACGGCGTCGGCCAGCTGCAGCAGCCCGAGCCCTGCGGCGCCGGCGGTGCCGAGGCGGCGGACCCGACCGCCTGCGACCTCGAGCACCTCGATGCCCGCCAGCTCGGGCTCGCCGACGAGGGCGTGGCACAGGGCGTGGGCGGCCGCGCCCGTGCCCTGCGCGGCGCCGGCTGCGGCGGCGGCGTTCGCCAGCACGGAGCGCCGGCCGGCCACGGTGGCGGTGAGCCGTTCCACCCACGCCCGCTGCCCGCGGAGCTGGGCCCGGACCCGGGCGGCCAGCTCGTCGGGTGCGAACGGCTTGGGCACGTAGTCGTCGGCCCCCCGGTCGAGCCCCTCCACCGCGGAGGCGGTGTCGCCGAGCGCGGTGACGAGGATCACCGGGAGCAGCGCGAGCGCCGGGTCGGCCCGGACGGCGTCGAGGACCTCGAGGCCGCCGATGCCCGGCATCATCCGGTCGAGCACCACGACGTCGATCGGCTGGGCCTGCAGCACGGCCAGGGCGGCGGCGCCGTCCTCGGCAGTCACCACCTCGAGCCCCTCGAGCTCGAGCGTGGTGCGGATCAGGTCACGGATGGCCGGCTCGTCGTCCACGACGAGGATGCGCGAAGCCCCCATAGCGGTACCTTACGCCGATTGTGGTCATACCGCCACTGTGCGTGAGGAGCGCGCCGCGCGTGCCGAGCATCCGCGTCCCGCGCCGCGGTGCCGCGTACCCTCGTGCCGTGGCCGTCGACGTCGCGACCCCCGTGTTCCAGGGTCCCTTCGATCTGCTCCTGCACCTCATCCTGCAGGACCAGGTCGACCTCTACGAGGTCCGCCTCTCCGACATCGTCGACGCCTACCTCGCCGAGCTCGAGCGCATGGAGGGCATGGACCTCGAGCTCGCCACCGAGTTCCTGCTCATCGCGGCCACCCTCATCGAGCTGAAGTCCAAGCGGCTGCTGCCCGACGACGGCGACGTCGACCTCGACGACGAGCTGGCCCTGTGGGAGGAGCGCGACCTGCTGCTGTCCCGCCTGGTCGAGTGCAAGACGTTCAAGGACGCGGCCGTGGCGATGGCCACCATCGCCAACGACGCCGGCCGGTCGTACCCCCGCCTGGTCGGCGTGGAGGAGCGCTTCCTCGGGCTCCTGCCCGACCTGCTGGCCGAGACCACGCCCGACGACCTCCGGGCCGCCTTCCTGCGGGCCGTGGCCCCCAAGCCCGTGCCCCGGGTGCACATCGACCACATCCACCAGATCCGGGTCACGGTCACCGACGCGGTGGCCGAGCTGCTCGACGAGCTGCCCCGCCTCGGGCGGGCCACCTTCGCCGAGCTCACCGCCGACCTGGTCGAGCGGCTCGAGGTCGTGGTGCGGTTCCTCGCCGTGCTGGAGCTGTACAAGCAGGGTTGGATCGACCTGCAGCAGCCCGAGGCGCTGGGTGCCCTCACGGTCGTGTGGACCGGGCGGCCCGACGAGCTCGAGCTCGACGTCGACGACCTGGGCTTCGTCGATGCCTACGATGGCTGAGTGACCGAGGAGCATCCCGAGCAGGCGTTCGCGGGCGAGGGCGCCGAGGAGCGGGAGCTGCGGCGGGCCGCCGAGGCCCTCCTGCTCGTCACCGAGGAGCCGCTCACCGCCGAGCTGCTCGCCCAGCTCCTCGAGATCAGCGTCCAGCGGACCGAGGCCCTGTGCAGCGAGCTGGCCGCCGAGTACGACGCCACCGACCGCGGCTTCCAGCTGGTGCGGGTCGCCGGCGGCTGGCGCTACCAGACGCACCCCGACCTGGCGCCCTACGTCGAGCGGTTCGTGCTCGACGGCCAGTCCGGACGGCTCTCCAACGCCGCCCTCGAGACCCTGGCCATCGTCGCCTACAAGCAGCCCATCTCGCGGGCCCAGATCGCCGCCATCCGCGGCGTGAACGTCGACGGCGTGATGCGCACGCTCGCCCAGCGGGGCTACGTCGACGAGGTGGGCCGCGATCCCGGGCCAGGCCAGGCGGTGCTGTACGGCACCACGCCCACGTTCCTCGAGAAGCTCGGGCTCAACGCGCTCGACGAGCTGCCGCCGCTCGGCGAGTTCGTGCCCAGCGCCGACGTGTACGAAGCCCTCGAGAAGGGGCTGCGGCCCGACGCCCTCGACGCCGAGCCCGACGAGCCGGGCACCGATGAGGGGGCCGACGTGGACGAGGACGTCCGCCCGGTCGACGACCCCGGCGAGTGAGCGAGCCCGTCCGCCTCCAGAAGCTGCTGGCCCGGGCCGGCGTCGCCAGCCGCCGGGTCGTCGAGGAGATGATCGAGGCCGGCCGCATCACGGTGAACGGCCAGGTGGCCGAGCTCGGCCAGCGCGCGGATCCCGAGACCGACGCCGTCGAGGTCGACGGCGTGCTGGTCGGCGTGCGGCCCGACACCGTCTGGTACCTGCTGAACAAGCCGGCGGGGGTGGTGAGCACCGCGTCCGACCCGCAGGGCCGGCCCACCGTCGTCGACCTGGTGCCGCCGGAGCCCCGCGTGTTCCCGGTCGGCCGCCTCGACGCCGACACCGAGGGACTGCTGCTGCTGACCAACGACGGCGAGGTCACCCACCGGCTCACCCACCCCAGCTACGGGGTCGAGAAGGAGTACCTCGCCCAGGTGGAGGGCGTGCCGTCGCGCGGGGCGCTGCGGGCGCTCCGCGAGGGCGTCGAGCTCGAGGACGGCCCCACCGCGCCGGCGTCGGCGTCGATGGTGAGCCCCGGCGTGGTCAAGCTCGTGATCCACGAGGGCCGCAACCGGCAGGTGCGGCGCATGTGCGAGGCCGTCGGCCATCCGGTGGTCCGCCTCGTGCGCACGCGCATCGGCCCCATCGTCGACCCGAAGCTGCGGCCGGGGGAGTGGCGACCGCTGCGCCAGGACGAGGTCCGCGCCCTCGAACGGGCTGCGGTGCCCGCCGACCCTCCGCCGTAGGATCGTCCGCCGTGCCCCGCCCCCCGCAGCCCCCACGCGCCAACGTCGTCGGCGTCGGCCTCATCGGGGGCTCCATCGGGCGTGCGCTGCGGGCGAACGGCTGGCACGTCAGCGGCAGCGACCAGGACGGGTCGCGCACGGCGCGCGCCCTCGAGCTCGGGGTCATCGACGACGTCGGCCTCGACCCGGACGCCGAGATCACCTTCGTGGCCACGCCGGTGCGGGCCATCGCCGAGACCGCCCGGAAGGCGCTCGCCGCCACCGCCGGGCTCGTCACCGACGTCGGCTCGGTGAAGGCGTCGGTGGTGGCCGCGGTCGACGACCCCCGCTTCGTGGGCGGCCACCCGATGGCCGGCTCCGAGCAGGAGGGCGTCGACGGCGCCACCGATGACCTGTTCGAGGGCGCGGTGTGGGTGCTGACGCCCACGGCCGACACCGACGACTCCTCGTACGCTCGCATCCGATCGGTCGTCTCGTCCTTCGGCGCCGAGGTGCTCGCCCTGCCGCCGGAGCGCCACGACGAGATCGTCGCCGTCGTGTCCCACGTGCCGCACCTCACCGCGGCGTCGCTGATGCGCATCGCCGACGAGCGAGCC
>DASTYO010000072.1:0-22192 GCA_035764875.1 Acidimicrobiales bacterium
CGCCTGTCTCCGAGCGGCATGCAGCTGGTGTGGATCCAGTGGGACCACCCGAACATGCCGTGGGACTCGACCGAGCTGTGCGCGGCGGCCATCGAGGTGGTGGACGGGGCGGTCGTCCTCGGCGATCCGGTCGTGGTCGCCGGCGGCGAGGGGGAGTCGGTGATCCAGCCCGTCTTCCGGGGCGACGGTGAGCTGCACTTCCTGTCCGACCGCACCGATTGGTGGAACGCCTACGCGGCCACGGGTGACGGCGTCGTCGTGCGCACCGAGCTCGAGGCCGAGATCGGGACGCCCCAGTGGGTGTTCGGCATGTCCCGCTACGGGTTCCTGGCTGACGGGCGCATGGTGCTGGCGTACGCGCAGGACGGCCTCGACCGCCTGGCCGTGCGCGCGCTCGACGGCACCATCATCGACCTCGACCTGCCCTACACGGAGATCGCATCGGTGGCGGTGCGCCCGACCTCGGTGGTGTTCGTCGGCGCCGGCTTCGACCGGGAGGCCGTCGTGGTCGAGGTGCCCGTCGAGGGCCACGTCAACGCACCCACGGCCGGGGAGGCGCAGGTGCTCCGCCCGGCGCGGGAGCTGGGCCTCGACCCTGCGTGGTTCTCGATCGCCCAGCCCGTGTCGTTCCCGTCCGGCCCGGGCGGCGAGCGCACTGCGCACGCGCTCTACTACTCGCCGACCAACCCCGAGGTCTCGCCGGTGGAGGGCACGACGCCTCCGCTGCTGGTGCTCATCCACGGTGGACCGACCGGCATGGCGCGCGGTCGGCTCGACCTGGCGAAGCAGTACTGGACCAGCCGGGGCTTCGCGGTCGTCGACGTCAACTACGGCGGCTCCACCGGCTACGGCCGGCCCTACCGCGAGCTGCTCAAGGGGGCGTGGGGCATCGTCGACGTCGAGGACTGCATCGCTGCCGTCACCCACCTGGCCGACCAGGGCCTCGCCGACCGGGAACGCCTGTGCATCCGGGGCGGCTCGGCCGGCGGCTTCACCGTGCTCGCCGCGCTCGTGCAGTCCGACGTGTTCGCCGCCGTCGCGTAGTCCTTCGGTGTGGCCGACCTGAAGGCGCTGGCCGAGGAGACGCACAAGTTCGAGTCCCGCTACCTCGACGGCCTCGTCGGCCCGTACCCCGAGGCCAAGGACGTCTACGAAGCCCGCTCGCCCATCAACCACATCGACCAGCTCGACTCGCCGCTCATCGTCTTCCAGGGGCTCGAGGACGAGATCGTGCCCCCCAACCAGTCCGAGATGGTGGTGCAGGCGCTGCAGGACAAGGGCGTGACCGTGGAGTACCACGCGTTCGAGGGCGAGCAGCACGGCTTCCGCAAGGCCGAGACGGTGATCGCCGTCCTCGAGGCCGAGCTCGCGTTCTACGGGCGGGTGCTCGGCTTCACGCCGGCCAGCTCGTCGTAGACCTCCTGCTGCCGCTCGACGGCGTGCAGGACGCTGAATTCGCGACTGCGTGACGCCGCTGCCACGGCCATGCGCCGGCGCAGCTCCGGGTCGGCGAGCTCGGCGATCGCCCCCGCCAGCGCGGTGGGGTCACCCGGTGGGACGAGGCGGCCCTCGACACCGTCGGTGATGACCGTGGGCACGCCTCCGACGGACGTCGCCGCCACGGGCAGCCCGAGCGACAGCGCCTCGAGGAGGGCGATGGGAAGGCCCTCGTACCGGGACGACAGGCAGAACACGTCGCCGGCGGCCAGCACCCGGATCGGGTCGGCCTGGTAGCCGAGGAAGCGGAACCGGTCGCCCAGGCCCATGTGGTCCTTCATCGCCCGCAGCTCGTCCTCGAGCGGTCCCTGCCCCACGGCGAGGA
Organism: Acidimicrobiales bacterium; assembly: GCA_035764875.1. Classification (GTDB taxonomy): domain Bacteria; phylum Actinomycetota; class Acidimicrobiia; order Acidimicrobiales; family Salinilacustritrichaceae; genus Salinilacustrithrix. The sequence continues at coordinate 1,823 of DASTYO010000072.1, forward strand.
ACGTGACCGGCACGCCGTCGTCGACGAGGTGGCGGGCCGCCCGCAGCATGGTCGGGTGGTCCTTGTTGGCCCGCAGGTTGGCGACCGTGACCACGACGAGGTCGTCGTCGCCGAGCCCGTACTCGGCCCGGGCGTCGGTCCGCTCGGCGCGGCGGGCGGCGATGGCATCGACGTCGACGCCGTGGATCAGGACCTCGACGCGGCCACGCACGCTGGGGGACATCGAGCCGCGGACCTGCTCGGACACGGCGAAGACGTGGTCGTCGAGTCCGATGGTGGCCGCGTTGAGGAACCGGGTGAGCCGCTGGTGGGAGCCCCAGACGTTGTGCTCGGTGGTGACCGAGCGAGGACGTCGAGCACGCGGGAGCGTGCGCAGGACGAGCCGCGACTGGGCGGCGACGAGCGGGGAGTGGTGGTGGACCACTTCCACGCCGGTCGTCGCTGCGAGGCGGCGCAACCGCCACCACCACCGGACGTCCCACGGCTTCGAGCCGGCGAGGCAGCGGGTCGTGACCCCGGCGGCCTCGAGGTCGGCCACGAGGTGGTCCTTCCACGGCAGGAGGTAGGCGGCGTGGAGCTCGAACCGCTCGTGGTCGGCGTTCCGGGCGAACGAGAGCAGCAGCCGCTCGGCGCCACCGGGACCGAGGCCCTTGGTGAGCCACAGCACCGTTGTGCGATCCCCGCCGTCGGTCACGTGGGCCATGATGGTGCACGAATGGGAAGCGGAGGGCACGGGAAGCGGGATCTGCGCGTCGAGCGGCTGGACACGGCCGAGCACCTCGACGCGATCATCGGCCTCGCCAGCCGCTCGCTCGGCTGGGCGGGCGACGAGCGCGACCGGGCGTTCTTCGTCTGGAAGCACCACGAGAACCCGTTCGGTCGCTCGCCGGCATGGGGTGCGTGGGACGGTGAGCGGTTGGTGGCGTTCCGCACGCTGCTGCGCTGGGAGCTCGCCGTCGACGAGCGCCGCCTGCGCCTGGTGCGCGCCGTCGACACCGCCACCGACCCCGACTACCAGGGCAGGGGCCTGTTCCGCCGCCTCACCACGCAGGCCGTCGACGAGCTGACCGCCGAGGGCGTCGACGCCGTGTTCAACACGCCGAACGACCAGAGCCGACCCGGGTACCTGAAGATGGGGTGGGTCGAGCTGGGTCGGCCGACGCTGCTCGTGCAGCCCTCATCGCCGGTCACGCTCGCCCGGATGGTGCGGGCCCGGGTGCCGGCCGAGAAGTGGTCGGAGACCTGCACGTACGGCGAGCCCGCATCCGCAGTCGTGCCCGCCATGCACCCGGCTCGCATCGACCAGTGGGCAACACCACGCACGACCGAGCACCTGGCCTGGCGCTACGGCTTCGAGCCGCTGCACTACCGGGCGATCGAGGTGCGGGGCGGGCACTGCGTGTTCCGGGTCCGCCAGCGCGGCGCGCTGCGCGAGGTCGCCATCGTCGACTGGGCGTCCGACCAGCCCGACCCGCCGGCGGTGTTCCGGCTGGTGCGGGCCTGCGGCGACTACGCGGTCGCCATCGGCCTCGCCCCCTGGCACGGGCTGGTGCCGATGCCCCGCCAGGGACCGATCGTCACGTGGCGCACGCTCGCCAACCCGGTGGTTCCCGCCTTCGGCGACATCGGGTTCGCGCTCGGCGACCTCGAGCTGTTCTGAGGGCGCCGGTCAGCCGCCGGCGACCGACCCGGCGAGCTCGGCCGGATCGTCACACCCCGCCGTCCCGCCGCCACCGCCTGCGGACTCCGAGGCGGTGAGCGGGGGCAGGTGGCCGCTGCCTGCCCGGCCCGTCTCCACCCACGCCAGCACCGCGGCGGCGATGGCATCCGCCTCGGCCTGGCGGACGTCGGGCTCGAGCAGCAGCGACGCCTCCGGCTCGTGCGACAGGTACAGGGCCTCGGCGAGCACCGCGGGCACGTCACCGGCCTCGCGCAGGATCCCGTAGAAGTCGTTGCCATCGGTGCCGAGCCGGGCCCGGACGCCGGTGGCGCTGCCTCCGGACCACGTGTCCGAGAACGGGGCGAGGGCGGTCTGGAGCTGCTCGAACAGCAGGCCCGCGAGGCGGGCCGACCCGGGCGTCCGGTGCTGGTGGTACACCTGCACGCCGGGCCGATCGGCGGGGCTCGTGGGCCCGCCGTTGTGGTGGATGGAGATGAAGACCAGGGGGTCGAGCGACCGGGCGATCGCCGCTCGCGTCCGGAGCGTCACCCGCGTCTCGTCGGTGCGGGTGAGCGCCACGGTGGCGCCGGCGTCGCGCAGCGCCTGCGCCGCCCGCTTCGCCACGTCGAGGTTGAGCTCGGCCTCGACCACGCTGCTGGGGCCGATGGCGCCGGTCTCCTCGCCGCCGTGGCCGGGATCGATCACCACGTGCGCACCGGCGACGTGCTCGCCGTCCACCACCGCCGTCTGGGCGCACGGGGTCAGCACGGTCCACGCGCCAGGCTCGCCGCCGCTGATCGGGAGCAGCAGCCCGCCCTCCGTCCGCACCGCACCGGGTCCACCGGCGGGCACCGGTCCGAAGGGGTTGGGTGCCGTGGTCGTCGAGGTGGTGGCGGCATCCGCATCGGTGTCGTCGTCCCCGCCGAGCAGGCTCGCGATCAGCGCCGTCACCGCCACGAGCGCGAGGCAGCCGATGGCCAGGCGCGCCAGCGGAGAGAGGTCGGTCGTCCGCATGGGGCCACCCGTACCCGGCCCCGTCCTCGTCAGACCGCGCGGGGTGCGACCAGCGTCCGGTAGGCGTCGAGGGTCTGCTCGATCACCGCGTCCTGGTCGAAGTCCCGGTGTGCCTTGTCGAGCGCGGCCGCGGCCATCGAGGCTCGCAGCGTCCGGTCGTCGACGAGGCGCTCGATGTTCCCGCGCAGCGCGGTGGCGTCGCGCACGGGCCCGAGCAGCCCGGTGACGCCGTGCTCGACCACCTGGCGGCACCCCCGGATGTCGCAGGCGACGATGGGCAGCCCGGTTGCGGCCGCCTCCATCGCGGAGCGGGGGAACCCCTCGCGATGGCTGGCCAGCACGTACACGTCGAGCGCCTGGTACAGGCGCTCGGGATCGTCGCGGTGGCCGAGGAAGCGGACGCCGGCGGCCTCGGCGGCGGCGACGTCGCTCGGGGAGAGGGGGTCGCCCTTGTCGGCGTCGAAGGGGCCGGCCACCACGAACACGACGTCGGTGCGGTCGGCGAGGATGCGGCGGGCGGAGTCGAAGAGCTCGGCGTAGCCCTTCTCCCACACGAGGCGGCCCACCGCCCCGACCACGACCGTGTCAGCGTCGATGCCGAGCTCGGCGCGCACCTCCTGGCGCGCGTGCGGATCGGGGCGGAACCGCTCCAGGTCGATGCCGTTGCCGAGGAGGCGCAGCTTGCGGGCCGGCACCCCCAGTCGCCGCAGCGTGGCGACGTCCTCCTCGTTCTGCACGAGCTCGATGTCGGAGAAGGCGGCGGCGATCCGCTCCAGCACGTACACCGGCAGGCGCCGGCTCCAGCGGTCGGTGGGCTGGGCGTAGAGGCCGTGCTGGGTGTTCACCACGAGGGGCACGCGAGCCAGGCGGGCGGCGATGCGGCCGTACACCCCGGGCTTGGGGTTGTGGGTGTGCACGATGTGCGGGCGCACCCGACGGAACAGCCGGTGCAGCTCGACGAGCGCCTTGAGGTCCTCGAGCAGGGCGCTCGACCGGGTGGCGTGGCGCAGCGGGTGGTGCAGGATGCCGTCGGCCTCCAGCGTCGGGACCCACCGGCCCGGCGCCGAGGCGGCGTGGACCTCGTAGCCGAGCTCCTGGAACGCCCGCAGCTGGGGGCCGAGGAGCAGCTCGAGGCTGATGTCGGTGGTGGTGACGTGCAGCAGCCGGGGCATGCAGGGCACAGGCTACGGTTCGCGGTCGATGGCCCCGGGCGCTGCGACCACCGCCAAGCGGGCGGCGGTCGCGCTCGATCGCCTCCGGCCGCCCCCCGACGGGCTCACCATCCTCATCTACCACCGGGTCGGTGGAGGTTCGCGCGCCAGCGTCGACCTCCCGACCTCGCTGTTCGACGAGCAGGTCGCGTTCCTCGCCGAGCGGTGCCGCATCTACTCGCTCACCGAGGCCGCCGACCTGCTGGCGGCCGACCTGGCGTCCCGACCGGCTGGCCTCGATCACGGTCGTCCCTGCGTGACCCTCACCTTCGACGACGGCACCGCCGACTTCATCGACCACGCGCTGCCGGTGCTGGCGCGGCACGGGGTGCCGGCCACGTACTACCTCGCCACCGACTTCATCGACCGCCAGGTGGCGTTCCCCGACGGGGCGCGGCCGATGACCTGGGTGCAGGCGGGGGAGATGGTGTCCACCGGACTGGTGGAGGTCGGCTCGCACACGCACACCCACGCCCTGCTCGACCGGGTCTCCCGCGCCGACGCCGCATCCGAGCTCGACCGCTCTATCGGTTCCATCGAGGACCACCTCGGAGTGCGCCCGCAGCACTTCGCCTACCCGAAGGCCGTCCTCGGCTCCACGGATGCGCAGGCCGAGGTGCGCCGCCGGTTCCGCACGGCGGCGATCGCGCGGACGCGGCCGAACCCGTGGCGGGGCACCGACCTGCACCGCCTCAACCGGTCGCCCGTGCAGGTGGCCGACGGCATGGAGTTCTTCGAGCACAAGGTCCGGGGCGGCATGCACCTCGAGAACGACCTACGCGACGTCGCCAACCGCTGGCGCTACCGCGGTGCGAGGCGGTGAGCGGCGTGCGCAGCATCCGCGTCCAGGAGCTGAAGCCGTGGATCTGAAGCGGGCGATCGATGTGGTCGTCGGCGCCGCAGCGCTGGTGCTCCTGTCGCCGTTGCTCGCGGGCGTCGCGCTGCTCGTGCGGGTGCGGCTGGGTTCGCCGGTGCTGTTCCGCCAGGCGCGGGCCGGGCTCCACGGCGAGCCGTTCGAGCTCGTCAAGCTCCGCACGATGACCGACGAACGCGGGCCGGACGGCGAGCTCCTGCCCGACGAGCAGCGCCTGACGCCGTTCGGGGCGCTCCTGCGATCGACCAGCCTCGACGAGCTGCCCGAGCTCGCGCACGTGGTGCGGGGCCAGATGAGCCTGGTCGGGCCACGTCCGCTGCCGACGGCCTACCTGCCCCGCTACTCGGCCCGCCAGGCCCGCCGGCACGAGGTGCGGCCGGGCATCACCGGTTGGGCGCAGGTGAACGGCCGCAACACCACATCGTGGTCGGAGCGGCTGGAGATGGACGTCTGGTACGTCGAGCACCGCTCCGTCCGGCTCGACCTGCGGATCCTGTGGCGGACGCTGCGGGTGGTGCTGTCGCGTGAGGGCGTCGCGGAGGACGGGCAGGCGACCATGACCGAGTTCCTGGGCGAGCAGTAGCGGCGCAGGACCCGCGTCCAGCGTCCCGTGGGGTGCGCAGCAGCCGCGTCCAGTTCCGGGAGGCGGTGGTGCGCAGCCGCGCCTCGTTCGGGAGGGGCGTGTTGCAGGTTCGTTGCATCGGGATAGATCCGGGCTCCAGATGCGTCTGAACGGGTAGCGACCACGAAAGGTCCAGACCCCGGAGGGGTGCGACATGGTCATCACCGACACGCTCAGCAGGCTCGATCTCAGCACGACGAGGGTCACCCTCCAGCCGTGCGGCGAGATCGACGCCGGAAGCGTCGACCAGCTGATGGCGATGGTCCAGCAGGCGCTGCGCACCGGCGTCACCGAGCTCGACGTCGACCTGCGCGACGTCCCGTTCATGGACACCGCGGCCCTGCGGGTGCTCGAGCACGCCCGCGACATCCTCACCGCGAGCGGCGGGTTCCTGTGCCTGCGCAACCCCGGTCCCGAGGTCCGGCGCCTCCTCGAGCTCACCGCCTTCGTCCCGCCCGCCGGGGTCCCCGCCACCGACTGACGCCCACCACGGCCAGCCGCCCGCCACCGACCCGGTCGTCCGATTCGGATGACCGGGTCGTGGCGTGCTGTTGTACCGCCCATGACCTTCGCCGCCGACACCGCCGTGAGCCGCCTCGACGAAGCGACCTTCGCCGGCGAGGTGCACGACGGCTGGGACATCGGCGGCAACGCCAACGGCGGCTACCTGCTCGGCATCGCCGCCCGGGCCATGCGCGACGCCAGCGGCCGCCCCGACCCGGTCAGCATCACCGCCCACTACCTGCGGCCGGGCAAGCCGGGACCCGTGACGGTCGAGGTCGAGACGGTGAAGGAGGGCAAGACGTTCGCCTCGGTGCGGGGCAACCTGCTCGACGCCGACGGCAGGCCGCTGCTCAGCCTGCTGGGCACGTTCGGCACGCTCACGTCCACGCTCGACGCCAACCAGCACCACGAGCTCGTCGATGCCACCCCGCCGGAGCTGCCGAGCTTCGAGGAGTGCCGGCCGCGGCAGCACGCGCCGGAGCTGGCGCCGGCGTTCATGCAGCAGGTCGACCTGCGCCTGCACCCCGACGACTCCGTGTTCTCGTCGGGCCAGAAGTCCGGCTCGGCGCGCATGCGCGGCTGGTTCGCCTTCCCGGAGGGACCGGACGGCGAGCGCGAGCCGGTCGACACCATCGGCCTGCTCCAGGCCACCGATGCCTTCCCGCCCACGATCTTCAACGTCGAGCTGCCGGTCGGCTGGGTGCCCACGGTGGAGCTCACCGCCCACGTGCGGGCCCGTCCGGCGCCGGGCCCGCTCCGGTGCGTCTTCACGACGCGGTTCGTCACCGGCGGCTTCCTCGAGGAGGACGGCGAGGTGTGGGACGCCACCGGCCGGCTGGTCGCCCAGTCCCGCCAGCTGGCGCTGGTGCCGCGCGGCTGAGCCGACGGTCAGGCCAGGCGGGCGCGCAGCTCGTCGTAGGCCAGGCGGAACCGCTCGAGCTCCTGCTCGCCCGACGGGAACAACGCCTCGGTGGTGCGCGCCCGGCTGAGGGCGACGTGGAAGCCCCGGTCTCGCTCGTCGAAGGAAGCCACCATCAGGCCGTCGCCGGAGAAGCTCTCGAGCACCGTGTGCTCGGCGATGACGTGGCCGCCGAGCTCGCGCACGAAGTCGATGCAGCGCTGGTGGGTGACCGGGTCGCCGGAGATCGTGTGGTGGTGGGTCGACACGACGACGAAGCGGATCCGCCCCTCGGCGATCAGCCGCCGGCACGACTCGAGCACGGCGAGCTCGGCGCCCTGGATGTCGAGGTGGAGCACGTCGATGTGGTCGAGGTCGTGGTCGGCCAGCAGCGTGGGCACCGTCCGCACCGGGACGCGGTGGACGACGCCGGGGTGGTTCCAGGACGGCAGCTCGAGGACCTCGTCGTCGGAGCTGCCCGCCGCCGCGTGCTCGAAGCGCACATCGACGCCGTTGATCTTGGCGGTCTCCCGGCCGACGTCGAGGTGCTCGGGGTCGGGCTCGCAGGCGACCGCGGTGCCGCCGGGGTGCTGGCGCAGGAACCAGCACGAGTAGTACGCCCAGAAGCAGCCGAGCTCGACGATGACCGGGTCGTGGCGCTCGATGCGCTCGAGGAGGCGGGCGAACACGAGCTCCTCCTGGGGCTCGTGGTGTCCGTCGAGGCGCTCGATGATCTCGGCCATCCAGTCGCCGAAGTAGCCGAGGTGGGGCACCTCGACGCCGTTGTGCATCCGCTGCACCGGCCCGTGCGGGCCGTCGAACACCTGCCCGGCGCCCTCGACCTTGGGGAGGGCGTCGGCGTCGCGGCACGACACGGTGAGCGCCACCCGTCCGGCGGTGTCGAGCTGGGCGCCGACGGCCTGCAGCACCTCGGCGGAGGTGGGCGGGGGAGGAGCGGACTCGACAGGGGACGGTGCGTCCGCCGGCTCGGGCGGCGCGATGCGGGCGGCCAGGCGGCGGCGGACGGCCAGCGACGCGGCCTGCGGGTCGCGCAGCGCGGTGCGCACTCGGTGCGAGAAGGACATCGGGCAGGAGCCTAGGACCCGTTTCCGCACGGTCAGGCCGAGCCGCGAGACTCGGCGACGATGGCACGCATCCTCGTCACCGAAGAGATCGCCGACAGCGGGCTGCAGAAGCTCCGCGATGCCGGGCACGACGTCGACATCCAGCTCGGCCTGTCGCCCGAGCAGCTGCTCGACGCGGTGCCGGGTGCGCATGCCCTCATCATCCGCTCCGCCACCACCGTCACCCGAGAGGTGCTCGAGGCCGGCACCGACCTGATCGTGGTCGGCCGGGCCGGCATCGGCCTCGACAACGTCGACACCGAGGCGGCCACCGAGCGCGGCGTCATGGTGGTGAACGCGCCGCAGTCGAACACCCTGTCGACGGCCGAGCACACCATGGCGATGCTGCTCGCCCAGGCCCGCAACATCCCGGCCGCCAACAGCGCGCTCAAGGCCGGTCGCTGGGAGCGCAGCAAGTGGACCGGCGTCGAGCTGGCCGACAAGACCCTCGGCATCATCGGTTTCGGTCGCATCGGCACGCTGGTGGCCCAGCGGGCGAACGCCTTCGGCATGAAGGTCATCGCCTACGACCCCTACGTCACCGACGAGCGGGCCCGCCGGGTGGGCGTGGAGGTCGTCGACCTCGACACCCTCGCCGCCCGGTCCGACTTCATCACGCTTCACCTGGTGAAGACGCCCGAGACGGTGAACCTGCTCGACGCCGGCTTCTTCGCCAAGGCCAAGCCGGGCCTGCGGGTCGTGAACGTGGCCCGGGGCGGCGTCATCGACGAGGACGCGCTCGCCGACGCCATCCGCTCCGGCCACGTGGGCGGCGCCGCCATCGACGTGTTCGCGTCGGAGCCCACCACCGAGTCCCCCTTGTTCGAGCTCGACCAGGTGGTCGTCACCCCGCACCTCGGCGCCTCCACCCACGAGGCCCAGGACAAGGCGGGTGTGACCATCGCCGAGATGGTCGGCCTGGCCATGGCCGGCGAGTTCGTGCCCTACGCCGTGAACGTGGCCGCCGCCGAGGCGTCGGAGACGATCAAGCCGTTCCTCCCGCTCGCCGAGCGCATGGGTGCGATGTTCACCGCCATGAGCGAGGGCATCCCCGAGGTGCTCGAGATCTCCTACGCCGGCGAGATCGCCGACTACGACACCCGCATCCTCACCCTGTCGGTGCTCAAGGGCGCGTTCGGCAAGGTGAGCGACGAGCCGGTGAGCTACGTCAACGCGCCGATGCTGGCGAAGGAGCGGGGCATCGAGGTGCGCGACACCACCTCGTCGACGTCGCACGACTACGTCAACCTCATCACCATCAGCGGCGGCCACCACGCCATCGGCGGCTCGGTGGTGGGCGCCCGGCAGGAGCCGGCCATCGTCGCCATCGACGACCACACCGTCGACGTGCCCCCGGCCGACCACATGCTCATCGTCCGCAACGACGACCGCCCCGGGATGATCGCCACCGTCGCCCAGGCCCTCGCCGACGCCGGCGTGAACATCGACGACATGCACCTGGGCCGCTCCACCACCAGCGGCGACGCCTCCCTCATGGTGCTCGCCACGTCGCCGGCCGTGCCCCGCGAGGTCGCTGACCAGCTGCGCGCCGTCGAGGGCATCCAGTCGGTGCACGTGCTGTCGTAGGGCGTCGCCCGGCGCCCGCCCCCTACCGCTTGGCGGCGCGGAGCCCGTCGGCCTCGGCGGCCTCGGTGCTGGCGTAGCAGCGATCAGGTGTGGTGCGGCCGTAGTTGAGCTGGCCGGGGGCGTGGAAGATCTTCGACGTCATCTTCGCCTTGATCGGGTAGCCCTCCGGGCAGCCGCCGTCCGCCGTGGGCTCCGTCCACGTGCCGCCGGCCGCCGGCGCGTCCGGCGCCTCGCCGGCGACGGCCACGGGGATGCCGTCGGGCTCGGGCACGACGACCTCGTGGCTCTCCTCGGCGGGCGGGTTCGGCGCCGGGGCGGCGTCAGGCGTGGGCGTGGCGTCGCCCACCGGGGTGGTCGTGGTGGGCTCCGCTCGCAGCGGCGGCCAGGGCGAGCCGGTGGGGCCGCTGGCCGGGGTGGGGAGCGGATCCTGCTCCCGGTTGAGCGCCCGGATGGCGGCGATGACGGCGGCGACCGCGGCGGCGAGGCTGGCGAACCGGACGAGGCGCTTCATCGGCCGGACACTACCGAGCCGGACAGATCGGACCCCGGCCGACCGCACCCGTGCCGCCAGGGACGCCCCGGCGCCGTGCGAGGATGCTGCCGTGCGCCCCGCCCTGGCCGTCGTCGGCTGCGCCCTGCTCGCGCTCTCGGCCGCGTGCCGGGAGAGCGACCTGACCCTGGCGACTCCCGACCCGACCCCACCGACGTCGACGTCGAGCACCACCACGACCGCCGCCGACGACGGTGGGGCCGGCGGCCGCGGAGAGGTGGGCGATCCGGGCGTGGGTGACCCGTACTTCCCGGGCCTCGGGAACGGCGGCTACGACGTCGTCAGCTACCACATCGACCTCGACTGGCTGCCCTCGGGCGCCGCCATCGACGCCACCACCACGATCGAGCTCACGCCGACGGCACCGCTCGACGCGTTCCACCTCGACCTGGAGGGCCTGGAGGTGCGCGGCGTGGAGGTGGACGACGTGGCCGCGACGTGGGAGCGCGACGGGCGCGAGCTGCTCGTCGACCCCGCCGACGTGCTCGCGAGGGGGGAACCGGTGACGGTCACGGTCTCCTACGGCGGCGTGCCGCAGCCGCTCAGCCTCGGCAGCGCCATCTTCGGTGCCGGTTGGCAGACCGACGGCCGCGGCGCCTACGTCGTGTCCGAGCCGGCCGGGGCGGCGACCTGGTTCCCCGGCAACGACCACCCCACCGACAAGGCCACGTTCAGCTTCGAGGTCACGGTCCCGGGTGACCTCACGGCGGTGGCCAACGGCGTGCTCGTGGAGGAACGGGACGAGCCCGACGGCCGCCGGACCTTCCGCTGGGAGTCCGACGACCCGATGGCGACCTACCTGGCGTCGGTCGTCATCGGCGACCTGGTCGTCGAGGAGCGCACCGCGCCCACCGGCCTTCCGCTCCGCGACGCCTATCCGCCGGAGCTGGCCGAGCTGGCCCGCCTCGACTTCGCGCCTGCAGGGGACATGGTCGCCACGTTCGAGGACTGGTTCGGGCCGTACCCGTTCGAGGTCTACGGCCACGTGGTGGTCGACGAGCCGCTCGGCTTCGCGCTCGAGAACCAGACGCTGTCGCTGTTCGGCTCCGACTCCGTCACCGGCGCCGGCGTGATCGAGCACGTCGTCGCCCACGAGCTCGCCCACCAGTGGTTCGGCAACTCGGTGAGCCCGGCGACGTGGAAGGACATCTGGCTGAACGAGGGCTTCGCCACCTACGCCGAGTGGATCTGGCAGCAGGAGGCGGGCGGGCCCTCCATCGCCGACTCGGCGCGGGCCGCGCACCGCTCGGCCGACTACGGCGTGCCGCCCGGCGACCCCGGCACCGAGGAGCTGTTCCAGCCCACCGTGTACGTGCGGGGCGGGCTGGCGCTGCACGCCCTGTCGGTGGCGATGGGTGACGACGCGTTCCGTCAGCTGCTGCGCGAGTGGCAACGCCGCTTCGCCGGCAGCACGGCGTCCACCGCCGACCTGCTCGCGCTGGGCGAGGAGCTGTCGGGCCGCGACCTCGACCAGCTCTTCGACGACTGGGTCCACGGCGCGGCCCTGCCCCCGTTCCCCGGGTAGCGGGACGCATGGGACGCCGACTGAGGCGTCTCCCGCGTCCCGGAACGGGTGGGGCTCAGGCGACCTCGGCCTCGCCGAGCACGGCGGCCAGGCACGTCTCGATGGTGGGGTGGCGGAACGTGAAGCCGCTGGCCTCGAGCACGGTGGGCAGCACCCGGTGCGAGGAGTAGAGGAGCGTCTCGGTGAGCTCCTTGCCGAGCAGGAGCTGGGGGCCGAGCTTGGGGATGGGCAGCAGCGTGGGGCGACCGAGCTCGCGGCCGAGCGCCTTGGTGTACTGCTGGTTCGTGACCGGGTTCGGCGAGGTCATGTTCACCGGGCCCTCGACGTCGGCCTCGAGCAGGTGGAGCATCGCCCGGACGTGGTCGTCGATGGAGATCCAGCTCCACCACTGCTCGCCCGACCCGAACCGCCCGCCGACGCCGAGCTTGAACGGCAGCAGCGAGCGCTTCAGTGCGCCGCCGTCGGCGGACTGCACGATGCTGGTGCGCAGGAAGCACGTGCGGATGCCGGCGTCCGCAGCCGGCGCGGTGGCCCCCTCCCACTCGACGCAGACGTCGGCGAGGAAGCCCTCGCCCCGTGGTGAGGCCTCGGTGACGACGGCGTCGCCGGTGTCGCCGTAGTAGTCGATGCCGGAGGCGGAGAGGAGCACGGACGGCTTCCGCTCGAGGCCGGCGAGGGTGCGGCACAACAGGTCGGTGCTCTTCGTGCGGGACTCGCGGATGAGGCGCTTGCGCGCAGGCGTCCACCGCTCGTCGCCGATGCCGGCGCCGGCCAGGTTCACCACGGCGTCGACGCCTTCCAGCCGCGCGGCGTCGATGCTGCCGGCATCGGGATCCCAGGCGATCTCGTCGGGAGCTCCGGCGCTCCGGCGCACCAGCCGCAGTGGGCTGTGGCCGGCGCCACGGAGCGCGCCGACCAGAGACGAGCCGATGAGACCTGAGGATCCGGTGATCGCGACCTGCACGGTTTGTACGGTACTGACGTCGGACGGCGCCCTGACGTCGGGGGATCAGCGCCGGAACCGGAGAACCGGAGGGTTCAACGAGTGCTCCAGGACTTCAAGAAGTTCATCATGCGCGGCAACGTCGTCGACCTGGCGGTGGCGGTCGTCATCGGCGTCGCCTTCCAGGCCGTGGTGAACGCCTTCGTCAACTACATCATCAACCCGATCATCGCCGCGATCTTCGGGAAGCCCGACATCACCCAGGTCATGAACATCACGCTGCGCGAGTCCGACGAGGGCGATGCAGTGCTCTCGATCGGCGGCTTCCTGCAGGCGGTCCTCGACTTCCTCATCATCGGCGCCGCCCTCTTCCTCGTCGTCAAGAGCTTCGAGAAGCTGCAGGAGCGTCGCCGTCGTGGCGATGAGCCGGTCGAGGAGACCCCCACGCCGTCCGATGAGGCCGTGCTCCTCACCGAGATCCGCGACCTGCTGGCGACGCAGCGGGGCTAGGACGTGACCGCACCCGAGCGTCCGGAGGGCGAGCGGTCGGGCATCGCCCTCAGCCCCCGGCTCGTCGCCGGCATGGTGCTCGGCGCGGCGCTCGCGCTCCTCGTCGCCCAGAACACCCGGTCGACGAAGGTGAAGTGGCTCACGTTCGAGACCGAGCAGCCCCTGTGGCTGCTGCTGATCATCACCGCCGCGGTCACCCTCGTCATCGCCGAGCTGGTGGGAGGTGCCCGGCGACGCCGCCGGCGGCGGCGCGACTAGAGGGACTCGATCGACGTCGCGGCGTCCGGCACCAGGTCTCCCGCGAGGAAGGCCCACACATCGTCCGGCGGCATCGGGCGACGCACGAAGTACCCCTGCACCAGGTCGCAGTCCAGCTCTGCCAGCCGCTCGAGGTGGTGCGCGCTCTCGACGCCCTCGGCGGTGACGCCCATGTGCAGGCTGTGGGCGAGCTCGATGACCGACCGGACGATGTTGGCGTTCGTGGGGTCGTCCTCCATCGAGTCGACGAAGGTGCGGTCGATCTTCAGCTGGTCGGCTGAGATGCTCCGCAGGTAGGTGAGCGACGAGTAGCCGGTGCCGAAGTCGTCGAGGGCGATGCGGATGCCGGCGGCACGCAGCCGGCTGACGAGCGCCATCGCCACGTCGGCGTTGCGGATCACCGCGGTCTCGGTGACCTCGAGCTCCAATCGAGACGGCGCCATGCCGTAGGCGGCGAGGATGGCGAGCACGCGGTCGGGGAGGTCCACCTCTTGGAGGTTCCGCGCCGAGAGGTTCACGGACAGCACCAGGTCGTGCCCCGCCGCCGCCCACGCGCGGGCCTGGGCCACCGACTGCTCCAGCACGTGCTCGGTGAGCCGGCGGATCAGCCCGCTCTGCTCGGCGAGAGGGATGAACTCGTCGGGGGCGAGCAGGCCCCGAGACGGGTGCTGCCATCGCAGCAGCGCCTCCATGCCGCGCACCTGCCCGCTCACGGGGTACACGGTGGGCTGGTAGTGGATGACGAGCTGGCCGGGGTCGTCGTCGAGCGCGCGGCGCAGGTCGGTGGCCAGGCTGAGCCGGGACGGGCTGTGGATGTCGAGGTCCGGTGAGTAGAAGGCGTAGTCGAGCTTGGCGTCCTTGGCGGCGTACATCGCGATGTCCGCCCGTCGCAGGAGGAGCCCGCCGTCGGCGCCGTCCGCCGGCGCCACCGTGATGCCGATGCTCGCGTCGACCGTGACCTCGATGCCGCCGAGGTCGAAGGGCTCGTTGAGGGCGCGGACCAGGCGTTCGGCGACCGCGGCGACCGCGTCCCCGTGCGCGACGTCTGGCACCACGACGGCGAACTCGTCACCGCCCAGGCGCGCCACGGTGTCGACGCCGCGCAGGGTCTGCCGGAACCGCTGGGCCACCTGGCGGAGCAGCTCGTCGCCGTTGGCGTGCCCGAGCGAGTCGTTGACCTCCTTGAACCGGTCGAGGTCGAGCAGCAGCAGCCCGACCTCGTGCGACGTGCGCGCGGCGCCGTGCAGCGCCTGGCTGAGGCGGTCGTGCAGGAGCACCCGGTTCGGCAGCTCGGTCAGCGTGTCGTGGAGCGCGAGCCGCTCGTTCTCCGCCGCCTGCTGGCGGAGCCGCCGGGAGACCCGGTCGACGATGGGGAACAGGCAGAGCCAGACCGCGCCGAGTCCCACGCCGATCATGGCCTGGTGGCGCCGCACGTCGCGATTGATGCTGGCGGCGAGGGTCGTGTCGAGCGAGGTCGATTCCATCACGCCCAGCGGCGCGCTGCCCTCGGGGCCGAGCCGCACCGGCATGAAGAGCTCGATGCGGGATGGCGCGCCGGGGATCAGGGCGTCGCCGTCGCCGTCGCTGAACCGTGCCCGGGCCCTGCCGTCGAGGGACTCCGCCGCGAGGGACGGCAGACGATGGACCTCGCCCATCTCCTCGGGGCGGTTCGAGTAGACGACGCGGCCGCTGGGCGTCACCACCCGCACGAGGGACGAACCGGTGGGGTCGAGCTCCCGCACGGTGGCGTCGAGCACCTCGTACCGGTCGGGCGACATCCCGCGCTCGAAGTCCTCGGGCCGCAGCAGCATGTCGACCATCAGGCGGAACATGGTGTCGGCGTTCTCGGCGTACACGCCGAGCGCCCGTTCCTCGTAGACCTCCCGGCTCGAGACGCTCAAGCTCCAGCCCAGGAGCAGCAGCGGCACCAGGGTGGCGAGACCGAACGGGACGAAGAGGCGCTTCATGGGACTTCCGGTGGTGGACTGCCGCAGCCGCCCGCTGCGCGCCGTGGTTGGTCCCCGTCTCCATCGGCAGGACCGTGTCCGAGTTGACCGACTCGTTCCAGCGTTGTCCTTCCGTTGACCTGTCGGTGGCGGGCGGTCTTCGCCGCGGAGGCGCGCCGATAGAGTCCGGCGCATGGCCGATGTCCAGATGCCGCAGCTCGGGGAGACCGTCACCGAGGGAACGATCACCCGCTGGTTCAAGCAGGTGGGTGAGCAGGTGGCGGAGGACGAGCCGCTGTTCGAGGTGTCGACGGACAAGGTCGATTCCGAGGTGCCGTCGCCGATGAGCGGGACGCTGACGGAGATCCTGGTGCAGGAGGGTGACACGGTCGACGTGGGCACGGTGCTGGCTCGCATCGGCGAGGGCGGCGAGGCGCCGGCCGAAGCGCCCGCCGAGGAAGCGGCTCCCGCGGAGCAGGCTGCGCCGGCCCAGCAGGAGCAGGCGGAGCAGGCCCCTCCGGAGCAGGCACCGGCCGCGCAGGCCCAGCCGTCACCCGAGGCCGAGGCCGAACCCGCCGCCCAAGCCGCGCCTGCCGCGCCTGCCGCGCAGCAGGAACCGGCGCCGGCGGCAGGCGGGGGTCGCGCCAAGCTGCTGTCGCCCGTCGTCCGCAAGCTGGTCAACGAGAACGACCTCGACGTCGACCGCATCCAGGGCACCGGCCCGGGCGGGCGCATCACCCGCGACGACGTGCTCGACGCCATCGACGCCGGCACCGCCCGCAAGGGGGCGGCGGCCCCGTCGGCTCCCGCCGAGCCGGCCGCGCCGAGCGCCCCGGCCGCTCCGGCTCCGGCCGCTCCGGCCCCGGCGGCGAAGGCGCAGGCGGCGCCGGTCACCGCCGGCGAGCGCGACACCGTCGTGCCGCACTCGCGCATCCGGCGGTCGTCCGCGGAGCACCTCCGGCGGTCCATCGACACCTCGGCCCACGTCTACGCGTCGATCGAGGTCGACTTCGACAACGTCGAGCGGGTGCGCCAGGCCCACAAGGACGCGTTCAAGGCCAAGGAGGGCTTCAGCCTCACCTACCTGCCGTTCATCTCCCGGGCCGTGGTCGACGCCATCGGCGAGTACCCGGAGGTGAACTCGAGCTTCGCCCCGGACGAGCTCATCATCCACAACTACGTCAACCTCGGCATCGCGGTCGACCTCGACTTCAAGGGCCTGCTCGTCCCGGTGATCGCCGGCGCCGACGGCCTGCGGCTGCGGGCCATCGCCCGGTCGATCCGCGACCTGGCCTCGCGGGCCCGCTCGAAGCAGCTGGGCCCCGACGAGCTGGCCGGCGGCACGTTCACGATCACGAACCCCGGTCCGTACGGCACGACGATGACCATGCCGATCATCAACCAGCCGCAGGTGGCGATCCTGTCCACCGACGGCGTGAAGCGCCGGCCGGTCGTGGTCGACCTGCCCGACGGCTCCGAGGCCATCGCCATCCACCCCACCGGCAACCTGACGCTCACGTGGGACCACCGAGCCTTCGACGGCGCCTACGCGGCGGCGTTCCTGAACCGGCTCCGGGAGCTGCTCGAGACGATGGACTGGGAGCAGGAGCTGGGCTGAACCGGCGCGGGCTCAGGCCACGGCCACGCGGTCGCGGCCGGCCCGCTTGGCCTCGTAGAGGGCGGCGTCGGCGCGGGCGCCGAGCGTCGCCGCGCTGTCGCCGGGCTCGCACGTCGCCATGCCCACGGAGCACGTCTCGCCCCGGGGCGTCGCGGCGCGCAGGCGCTCGAGCAGCACCACCGCCTCGTCGGTGGTGCACCCGGGGAGGAGGACGGCGAACTCCTCGCCCCCGTAGCGGGCCAGGACGTCGCCGGCGCGCAGCGCCCCGCGCCAGACGTCGGCGACCTCGGCGAGGAGCTCGTCGCCGGCGACGTGGCCGTGGGCGTCGTTGAACCGCTTGAAGTGGTCGAGGTCGACCATGGCGAGCGTGAGCGGATCGCCGTGCCGGCGGGCCCGTTCGAGCTCGGCCTCGACGTGCTCGTCCCACGCCCGCCGGTTGGGCAGCCCGGTGAGGGCATCGGTGCGGGCGAGCGCCTCGACCTGCGCGAGCAGCGCCTCCCGCTCCTGCTCGAGCTGCTTGCGGACGGTGACGTCGCGGGCCACCGCGTACTTGCGGTGGTGGTCCGATCGCGCCGACCACTGCAGCCAGCGGTACGTGCCGTCCTTGGTGCGGTAGCGGTTCTCGAACTCCCGCACCTCACCGGGCTCCCGTTCGAGCGCCGTCGCCTGCTGCAGGGTGGCGGCCAGGTCGTCGGGGTGGATGAACTCGCGGAACGGTCGGGCCATCAGCTCCTCGCGGGTCCAGCCGAGGGTCTCCTCCCACGCCGGGCTCAGCCGGGTGAAGTAGCCCTCGAGGTCGGCCTCGACGAGCAGCGCGTTGGACATCTCGAACCAGCGGCTGTCGCTCGTGCGGGACGAGCGGGCGAGGTGGAGCCGCGATGCGGCCGCGCCCAGCAGTGCCAGACCGGCGGCCCGCGCCAGCTGGGCGGCAGCCGACCTGGCGGTCACCCGCTCCTCCGGCGACGGTGCCACTCGACCTGGGCGGCGATGCCCTCCGTGAGGCTGGTGCGGGGCTCCCACCCGAGCAGGCTGCGGGCGGCGTCGTTGCTGCCGCCGGTGCGCTGCACGTCGCCGGGCTGCTCGGGATGGCGCTCGATCGGGACCGGTGCGCCCACGGCGTCGCCCACCGCGTCGATGACGTCGCGCAGGACGGTGGACCCGCCCGCGCACACGTTGACGACGGTGCCGGCCGCGACCTCGGCCCGGCCTGCCGCGACGTTGGCCCGCACGACGTCGCCGACGTAGGTGAAGTCGCGGACGTGGGAGCCGTCGCCGAAGAGGGGGAACGGCTGCTGGTCGAGCGCGCCCTCGATCAGCTTGTGGAAGGCCATGTCGGGGCGCTGGCGGGGTCCGTAGACGGTGAAGTAGCGCAGCGAGACGGTCGACAGGCCGTGGTTGGCGGCGTAGAGCCCACACAGGTGCTCGGCGGCCAGCTTGGTGACGCCGTAGGGGCTGTGGGGGCGGGGCAGGTCGCCTTCGGTCACCGGGTAGCGCTCGGCGTTGCCGTAGACGGACGAGCTGGAGGCGTAGACGACCCGGCGGACGCCGGCGTGGAGGCTGGCCTCGAGGAGGCGCTGGGTGGCGAGCACGTTGCAGCTGTCGTAGGTGGCGAACCCGTCCGACCACGACAGGCGCACGCCGGGCTGGGCGGCCTGGTGGTAGACGACGTCGACGCCCTCGAGGAGCGGCTGGAGGTCGGCGTCGCGCAGGTCGGCCTCGACGAGCCGGAACCCGTCGTGCTCGCGGAGCGCGGCGAGGTTGGCCTCCTTGTCGGCCCGGTCGTAGTAGGGGGTGAAGCAGTCGACGCCGACCACCTCCTCGCCCGCGGCGACGAGCGACTCGGCGAGCTGCGAGCCGATGAAGCCGGCGACGCCGGTGACGAGCTGGGGCACCCGGACGACGGTAGTGGCGGGGTGCGCCCGGGACGGAGGTCGGGGATCCCTAGGGTGCCGCCATGTCCCGGCGTCGCATCGCTGCCCTGCTGGCGGTGGCCGCCGGCGTGCCGGCGCTGGTCCTCGGCGTCGAGGTGCTGCTCGCCCGCTCGACGGGCGGCCGGCTCGACGACGAGCTGGGGGAGCGACCCCGACAGGAGCTGCTGCGAGCCGGCGACCGGCCCGTGCAGGTGATCTGGCTCGGCGACTCCACCACCACCGGGGTGGGCGCGGACCCGGCGAGCGACGGGATGGCGTGGCGCGTCGCGCGCGACCTGACCGACGGCCCGGTGTCGCTCACCGTGCTCGGGCGCTCGGGCGACCAGGTCCACGAGGTGCTCGACCACCAGCTCCCGCAGCTCGCCGACGTGCTGCGCCCCGGCCGCGACCTCGTCGTGCTCGTGAGCATCGGCGCCAACGACGTCACCGCGCTCACCCGCCGGCCCACGTTCCAGGACCGCTACCGCACGATGGTCGAGCGCATCCGCGAGGTGCTCGAGGGGCACGGGGCGCCCGACGCCCCCGTGGTGCTGGTCGGCGTCCCGGCCCTGGGCACGGCACCACGCCTGCTGCCGCCCCTTCGGCAGCTGGCGGGGGCTCGGGCGTCGCAGCTCGACGACGTCATCGCCGACGTCGCCCGTGACGTGGGCGCGCACCACGTCGACCTCGCCGCCCGGACGGGTCCGGTGTTCGCGAGCGACCCCGCGCGCTACTTCGCCGGCGACGACTACCACCCGAGCAGCGCCGGCCACGCGGTCTGGGCCGACGCGGTCGTCGCCTCGATCCGGGACGCCCGGGTCCCGATCGGTGGGCCGGTCTCCCCTCGGTAGCCTCGGCCCCGTGACCCTTCGCATCCGCTGGCTCGGCACCGTCCCGTACACCGACGCCCACGCGCTGCAACAGGGTCTGCACGCCGAGAGCCCCGACGACCACCTCCTCCTGCTCGAGCACCCGCACGTGTACACGCTCGGCGTGCGGGCCGACATGGAGCACGTCCTCGTGCCGCCGGCGTCGGTGGGCGCCGAGCTCGTGCGGGCCGACCGGGGCGGCGACGTGACCTACCACGGCCCCGGCCAGCTCGTCGGCTACCCGATCCTCACCGTTCCCGGGAAGCGGGGCGGGGGCATGGCCGACACGGTGGCGTACGTCCGCTCGGTCGAGCAGCTGGTCATCGACGCCCTCGGCGAGCTCGGCCTGCCCGACGCCGGGCGGCTGCACGACTTCCCCGGCGTGTGGGTCGAGCCCGACGGGCCCCGCCCTCGGAAGATCGCGGCCATCGGCGTGAAGCTCACGCGGGGCCGGTCGATGCACGGCTTCGCCCTGAACGTCGACCCCGACATGTCGATGTTCGGCCACATCGTCCCGTGCGGCATCGCCGACAAGCCGGTGACCTCGCTCGCCGCCGAGGGCGTGGACGCCCCCATGCAGGAGGTGGTCGACGTGGTCGCGCGGCTGGCCGCCGAGCGGTGGGGCGGCGCGGGCTGGGACCGCGCCGACGTCGTGTGGCGGGAGCACCACGCCGACCTCGCGCCCTTCAGCCGGGGCGAGGGGCCGGGCGAGGTCGTGAAGGTCCAGAGCCCCCGGCAGCCGTCGCC
>DASTYO010000073.1:0-2241 GCA_035764875.1 Acidimicrobiales bacterium
ACGTCGACGCCGGCGCCCTCGACGAACGACGACACCCGCTCGCGGTGCTCGGCACTGATCAGCGGGCCCATCTCGGCGTCGTCCCGGCCGGGTGCGACGACCTTGACGCCGGCGACTGCCGGCTCCAGGAGCTCGAGGAAGCGGTCGTGCACGCTGCGCTCGACGAGGATGCGGCTTCGGGCGCAGCAGTCCTGGCCCGCGTTGTCGAAGACGCCGTACGGCGCCGAGGCCGCTGCCTTCTCCAGGTCGGCGTCGGCGAAGACGACGTTGGCGCTCTTGCCGCCCAGCTCGAGCGTCACCCGCTTCACCTGCTCGGCGGCCCGGGCCATGATCCGGGTGCCCACCTCGGTGGAGCCGGTGAAGCAGACCTTCCGGACCATCGGGTGGGCCACGAAGCGCTCCCCGACGACCGACCCCTTGCCGGGGAGGACGGTGAGCACGTGCTCGGGCAGGCCGGCCTCGAGGGCCAGCTCGGCGATCCGCATGGCGGTCATGGGGGTCAGCTCGGCCGGCTTGAGGACGACCGTGTTGCCGGCGGCGAGCGCCGGCGCGAAGCCCCAGCCGGCGATCGGCATCGGGAAGTTCCACGGCACGATCACCCCGACGACGCCGAGGGGCTCCTTGAAGGTGATGTCCACGCCGCCGGCCACCGGGATCTGCCGGCCGAACAGCCGCTCCGGGGCGGCGGCGTAGTAGCCGAGGACGTCCCGGACGTTGCCGGCCTCCCAGCGGGCGTTGGACACCGTGTGGCCGGAGTTGCGCACCTCGAGCTGCGCGAGCTCCTCGACCGCCCCGTCGACCGCGTCGGCGAAGCGGCGCAGCAGCCGGCCCCTGTCTGCCGGTGCGACCTCGCGCCACCTGCGGAAGGCCGCGTGCGACGCCTCGATGGCGCCGTCGGTCTCCTCGGCCGAGGTGAGCGTGACCGTGGCGACCTCGTCCTCCGTCGCCGGGTCGACGACGACGTGCGTCTGGGTCGTCGGTGCCGTCATGGGGGAGCCGTCACATCCTCTCGAAGCCGCGGAAGCGCTCCCAGTCGGTCACCGTCGCGTTGAACGCGGCGAGCTCGACGTCGGCGTAGTTGGTGTAGTGGTCGACCACGGCGTCGCCGAGCGTCTCGCGGGCCAGCTGCGAGCCGTGGAACAGGTCACGCGCCTGCTGCAGCGTCCGTGGGACGTGCGGGTGGTGCGACGTGTAGGCGTTGCCGCCGAAGGCCGGCTCGAGCTCGAGCTCCTGCTCGATGCCGCGCAGACCGCTGGCGAGCATGCCGGCCATGGCCAGGTAGGGGTTGACGTCACCGCCGGGCAGGCGGTTCTCCAGGCGCATGCCGGCGCCGTGGCCGACCACGCGCAGCGAGCAGGTGCGGTTGTCGTAGCCCCACGCGGTCGAGGTGGGCGCGAAGCTGCCGGCCTGGAACCGCTTGTAGGAGTTGACGTTGGGGGCGTACAGCAGGGTCAGCTCGCACATGGACGCCTGGATGCCGGCGACGAACGAGGCGAACAGCGGGGTCATGCCGGAGCCCTCGTCGAAGACGATGCTCCCGTCGGTGCCGCGCAGGCTCATGTGGATGTGGCACGAGTTGCCCTCGCGCTCGTCGAACTTCGCCATGTAGGTGATCGACTTGCCCTGCAGTGCGGCGATCTCCTTGGAGCCGTTCTTGTAGACCGAGTGCTGGTCGGCCGTGCGCAGCACCTCGTCGTAGAGGAACGCGATCTCCTGCTGGCCGAGGTTGCACTCGCCCTTGGCCGACTCGACAACGAACCCTGCCCCGAACATCCCGTTGCGGATGGCGCGCAGCAGCGGCTCCACCTTGGTGGTGCCGAGCACCGAGTAGTCCACGTTGTAGCGCGTCGACGGGGTGAGCCCGCGGTAGGAGCTGTCCCAGGCGTGCTCGAAGGTGTCGTCGAAGACCATGAACTCGAGCTCGGTGCCGGCCAGGGCGACGAACCCCATCTCCGCCGCCTTCTCGACCTGGTGGGTGAGCACCGCGCGAGGGCTCTCGACCACCGGGGAGTGGTCGTCGTCCAGCCAGGCCAGGTCGCAGAGGACCATCGCGGTGCCGGGCAGCCACGGCAGCGGCCGCAGGGTGGTCAGGTCGGGCACCAGCTCCATGTCGCCGTAGCCCCGCTCCCACGAGCTGATGGCGTAGCCGTCGACGGTGTTCATGTCGATGTCGACGGCCAGGAGGTAGTTGCACGCCTCCGTGCCGTGCTCGAGGACGTGGTCGACGAAGAACTGGGCGTG
>DASTYO010000074.1:0-4048 GCA_035764875.1 Acidimicrobiales bacterium
AACGACGGCGTCTCCATCGCCCGTGAGGTCGAGCTCGAGGACCCCTTCGAGAACATGGGCGCCCAGCTGGTGAAGGAGGTGGCCACCAAGACCAACGACATCGCTGGCGACGGCACCACCACCGCCACCGTGCTCGCCCAGGCGCTCGTCCACGAGGGCCTCCGCAACGTCACCTCCGGCGCCTCGCCGATGCAGCTCAAGAAGGGCATCGAGGCCGCCGTGCAGGCCGCCGTCGACGCCATCGCCGAGCAGGCCCACGAGATCGACGACAAGAGCGAGATCGCCCAGGTCGCCGCCATCTCCGCCGCCGACCCCGCCATCGGCGAGGTGCTCGCCGACGCCATCGACAAGGTCGGCAAGGACGGCGTGGTCACCGTCGAGGAGTCGAACACCTTCGGCATGGACCTCGAGTTCACCGAGGGCATGCAGTTCGACAAGGGCTACCTGTCGCCCTACTTCGTCACCGACCCGGAGCGCCAGGAGGTCGTGCTCGAGGATCCCTACATCCTCCTGTTCGGCTCCAAGATCTCCTCGGTCCAGGACGTGCTCCCGGTCCTCGAGAAGGTCATGCAGTCCGGCAAGCCGCTCGTGATCATCGCCGAGGACGTCGAGGGCGAGGCCCTGGCCGTGCTCGTGGTCAACAAGATCCGCGGCACCTTCACCTCGGCCGCCGTCAAGGCCCCCGGCTTCGGCGAGCGCCGCAAGGCGATGCTGCAGGACATGGCCATCCTCACCGGTGGCCAGGTCATCTCCGAGGAGGTCGGCCTCAAGCTCGAGAACGCCACCCTCGACCTGCTCGGCACCGCCCGCAAGGTGATCATCACCAAGGACGACACCACCGTCGTCGAGGGTGGTGGCTCCGAGGCCGACGTCCAGGGCCGCATCGAGCAGATCAAGCGCGAGATCGAGGACACCGACTCCGACTGGGACCGCGAGAAGCTCCAGGAGCGCCTCGCCAAGCTCAGCGGCGGCGTCGCCGTGGTCCGCGTGGGCGCCGCCACCGAGGTGGAGCTCAAGGAGAAGAAGCACCGCATCGAGGACGCCCTGTCGGCCACCCGTGCGGCCATCGAGGAGGGTGTGGTCGCCGGCGGCGGCACCGCCCTGCTCCGGGCCCGCGCCGCCGTGCAGAAGGTCATCGACGGCCTCGAAGGCGACCAGCAGACCGGCGCTCGCGCCGTGTACACCGCGCTGGCCGCCCCGGCCCGCCAGATCGCCGTCAACGCCGGCCTCGAGGGCGCCGTCGTGGTCGAGGCGGTCGAGCGGGAGACCGGCGGCAACGGCTTCAACGCCGCCACCGGCGAGTACACCGACCTGGTGAAGGCCGGCGTCATCGACCCGGCCAAGGTCACCCGTGCGGCGCTGCAGAACGCCGCGTCGATCGCCGCCATGGTGCTCACCACCGAGTGCCTGGTCGCCGACCAGCCCGAGCCCGAGCCGGCGATGCCCGGCGGTGGCATGGGCGACATGGGCGGCATGGGCGGCATGGGCTTCTAGCGAAGCTCCCTCTCCCCCTGATCCCCCCAGATCAGCGCGTGTGCCGGGCCCGATGGGCCCGGCACACGGCGTTTCCCACGGCGCTTCCCACCGCCTCCTCCCCGTCCCGTCCCCGGAGCGCCGCCGGTGCTCCCCGGTAGCCTGGAGCCCGCTATGGAGATCCCCCCGCCCGACCCCCGGAAGCTGCTCGACCACTGGATGGAGTGGGAGAAGGGCGAGATCTCGCCCGGTGAGCTGATGAAGCAGTTGAAGATGGGCGGCATGCGCCAGCTCCTCGAGGACCTGGTCGCGGGCCCCGACGCCGGCGGCGGTGAGACCATCGGTGACGTGCTCGGCTCCTGATCCCACCGCCGTGGAGGCGGGGAGCCCGGAGGTCGCCCCGTCCGACCTCCCGCCCACCGGCGCGGCCCGGGGCGGCCCCCAGCGCATCCCGCGCCCGCCGGGCGTGCGGCCCGGCGACCCGCCCCCGTGGGCGTCCCTGCCGGCCCACCGGCGCCGCCCGTCGCTCGACCAGGTCCGGCGGGCCCTCGAGCAGGGACCGGCGCCCCGGCGCTCGCCCGTCGAGGTCGTGTCCAACCGCTACTCGGCGGTGCTCGCTCCGCTGTACGAGGACGACGGAGAGGTCCACGTCGTGCTCACCCGCCGGGCCTGGCACATGCGCTCGCACACCGGTGAGGTGAGCTTCCCGGGCGGCAAGCAGGACCCGGGCGAGACCCTGTGGGAGACCGCCCTGCGCGAAGCCCACGAGGAGATCGCGCTCGACCCCGGTTCGGTCGAGCACGTCGGCGAGCTGCACCACCTGGCCACGGTCAGCAGCCGGGCGGCCATCGTGCCCTACGTGGGCGTGCTCCCCGAGCGGCCGCACCTGGTGCCGAACCCCGACGAGGTCGACGCCATCCTCCACGTGCCGCTCCACGAGCTGCTCGACCCCGAGGCCTACCGGGCCGAGCGATGGGGCGTGCCGGGGCTCGAGCGGCCGATCCACTTCTTCGAGATCCCCGGCGACACGATCTGGGGCGCCACCGGGGCGATGCTCGTCGACCTCCTCTCCCGCATCACCGCCGGCGCCGCGTAGCCGGTGGCCCGGGGGATCAGGAGACCAGCGCCTCCTCCGACACCAGGTGGGTGACCGCCAGGTCCGGGTTGGCTTGCGCCATCCGCTTCGGCACGTCGAAGCGCCACCAGCGCGAGATGCCCTTGGGGAGCGTCGACAGGATGATGCCGCTGAACGCGTCCGGGCCCTCCCGGCGGCGGGCGACGCCCACCGCGTACACCGGGTTGGCGTCGCCGACCTCGCCGGTGGCGCCGATGCCCATCGTCGCCAGGCGCTCGAGCATCTCCTCGAGCGTCCGCTGCGCGGCCGAGCGGACCTCGGCATCGGTCCACGGGTGGCCGCTCGGGTGGTGCTCGGGCACGATCACGTGGAACCGGCAGTGCGGGTCCGTCATCCGCAGCTCGTGCAGGTGGTCGAGCAGGTGCGATCCGCCCAGGGTCTTGTGGGCGACGACGAGGTAGCGGCGCATGGCGACCTCCGATCCTTGGCTTCCCCCGCCGTCGATGATGCGCCCGAGCGGCGCCGGTGTCCAGGGCGGCGGGCGTAGCCTCGGGGCTCCCGACGCCGTGACCCGGAGGTCCCCGTGATCGTCGCCTTCGTGCTGATCGAAGCCCGCCCCGACGCCATCGCCGAGCTCGGCCATGCCCTCGCCGACACCGAGGGCGTCCGCGAGGCGCACTCGGTGGCCGGCTCCGACGTCGATCTCGTGGCCATCGTCGCCGTCCCCGACCACGAGGCCATCGCCACCACGGTCACCGAGCGCATCTCGAAGCTCGACGGCGTGCTGAACACCACGACGATGATCGCCTTCCGGCAGTACTCGACCGCCGAGCTCGACGCGACCTACGACGACTTCGTGGGGTAGCCGCCGGGCCCGGGGTATGGAGGCGCCTCGCTTGTAGGTTTCCTGAGCCCACCGTCGAGGAGAGGATGCGAGATGGCTGGCGGTCTGGTCGGACTGTTCGATGACGTCGCTGCGCTGGCGAAGCTCGCCGCCGCTTCGATCGACGACGTCGGCGCGGCCGCCGGGCGGGCGAGCATGAAGGCGGCGGGTGTCGTCGTCGACGACACGGCCGTGACGCCCACCTACGTGCACGGCCTGGCCGCCGAGCGCGAGCTGCCCATCATCAAGGAGATCGCCACCGGATCGCTGCGGAACAAGCTCCTCTTCATCCTGCCGGTGGCCATCCTGCTGAGCGAGGTGGCGCCCACCCTCGTCGAGATCATCCTGATGCTCGGCGGCACGTTCCTCTGCTACGAGGGCGCCCACAAGATCGTCCACGCCCTGAAGGGCGACGACCACGACCACGACGTCCCCGCCGCGGTGCTCGGGCCGGACGTCGAGAAGGCCACCATCTCCGGCGCCATCCGCACCGATTTCATCCTCTCCGCCGAGATCATGGTGATCTCGCTGAAGGAGGTGATCGACGAGCCGCTCGTGACCCGGGCCATCATCCTGGTGGTGGTCGCCGTGCTGATCACGCTGGTCGTCTACGGCCT
>DASTYO010000075.1:0-32538 GCA_035764875.1 Acidimicrobiales bacterium
GACAGCGACCGTGACGGCACCGCGGACGCGTGTGAGCCGCTCGTGGCGGTCGACGACGAGCTCACCGACGACTTCGTCACCGTCATCGACGGCGGGATGGTTCTCGATGTCCTCCTCAACGACGTCGGCGACGACATCGAGATCGTCGACTCCGCGCTCGTCGGTCATGACGTGGGGGCGATCGATAACACCGGCGGATCCGAGCTGACCTGGGGGTTCACGTCCGCGGATTCGGGGATCTACCAGTTCTCGTACACCATCGAGGACCGCTACGGCCGGCAGGACACCGCGGTCGCGACGGTCCGGGTCGTCTGCCGGTCCGAGACGGAGACGACGCAGATGCGCTGGACGGCTGAGGCGGTCGGCGCCGACCTGTACCACCTCGACGCCGACATCACCTACTGCCCCGACGACGGCCAGATCACCGACTTCACGCTCACCCCGTCCGTGGCTCGCGGCGCCAACTTCGCCCTCGGCCTCATCGGGTTCGAACCGCGCGTCAACGACGTGTCGTACTCGCCGCCACGCTCGACGTACCCGGCCCTCACGGTCGCCGGCGCTACCCGGTTCGATCTGTGCTTCAGCCCGGCGGCGCTGATCGGCCGGTTCGCCGGCAAGCAGCTGGACGGGCAGGTCACCCGAGCTATCGAATGGGTTCTGAACCGCAACCTGCGCCGGTCGGGCGAGTGGACGGCAGCGTCGCTCCGCTTCGGCTTGCAAGCAGCCCGGGACGACGTGTTGCGCGCTGCCGTCCGGGAGATCCGCCGGCTGCCTGGGCTGCGCGGCACCGCGGAAGACGCCATCGCCGAGCTCGTCGAAGGGACGCTCCGCGAGGTGCTCAACAAGGTCATCGGCGAGGTGCTCGACGCCGCCGGACCAGCCGAGGTTCTCGGGATGACGCCGGATGAAGCGGCCGTGTGGGCGGCACGTGAGCTGCTGGGAAGGATCCCGTCGGTGTGTGCGCCGATGCGGGTGTGGGAGCCGGAGGTGACCATCGTCGGCCGTCCGCTGCAGGAGCCGCTTCAGCCGTCGCCCCCGGCCGGGTACACGAACCCATTCATCACCGTGCGCGCGACCACCCCGGGCGACTGACGGCTGTAGTTGCGGGTAGCAAGGTGAACGGCCCGACGGATGTCCTCGGGACCTCGGCCGCAGCGACATCCCGGCCCGACAGGGATGTCATGGGATCAGCCCCCTCCCGACAAGCAGGCGCGTGGGTTCAGTCTCGTGTAATGGCTAGATGCGCCTCCGGGGATGGCGGCCGAACGACGGTTCCGCGGCTCCTCGTTGGATGGACATTGGATGACCGTTGACAGCTGATGATGAGGTGAACGTGCGGGGGCGGGCGGCCCACCGCAGATGACACGGCCCCGGGCGCCGGCCCGGGGCCGTGCCGCGCCCTGGACCACGGCGCGAGACTCGTTGCGTGGACGTGCCCGAGACCAGGTACGCGACGACGGCGGATGGCCTGTCCATCGCCTACCAGCAGTTCGGCCGGGGTCCGCACGTCGTGTGGGTGACGGGCACGGCATCCAACGTCGAGCTGTTCTGGGAGCTGCCGGGCTGGGCCTGGACGCTGCGCAAGCTGGCGGAGCGCTCGACCGTGACGTGGTTCGACAAGCGGGGGACAGGCCTGTCCGACCGGACGCTGCCCTCGGCGGCGCTCGAGGACCGCATGGAGGACATCCGGGCGGTCATGGACCACGCCGGCATCGGGTCGGCCACCCTGATCGGGCTGTCGGAGAGCGGCGCGATGAGCGCGGTCTTCGCGGCCGCGAACCCGGACCGGGTGGAGCGGCTCGTGCTGGTGGCGTCATGGGCGCACCGGCCTGACGTCGAGGGCGCCGAGCTCTTCGAGGCGCTCTGGGGCCGGGGCATCCTCCTCGAGAGCATCTGGGCCCAGGGGTTCTCCGACCGGGAGCTGCTCGGTCGCATGGAGCGGGCGATGGGCACCCCGATGAGCATGGCGGCCCTGCTCCGCGCCAACGCGACCTTCGACGTCCGACCGATCCTGCCGCTCGTGCGGACGCCGACCCTGGTGGTGCACTGCACGGAGGACCCGATCATCCCCGTCGAGCACGGGCGTGAGCTGGCGGCGCTGATCCCAGGCGCGACGCTCGTCGAGGTCGGTGGAGCGTTCCACGGCAGCGCCCGGCCCGAGGACATGATGCGCTACGCCGACGCCGTCGAGGAGTTCCTCGGCCGTGCGGACCAGCTGCCGGCGCCCACGAGCGATCGCGTCCTCGCGACGGTGCTGTTCACCGACATCGTCGGGTCGACCGACCGTGCAGCGGCGACAGGCGACGCCGAGTGGCGCGCCACCCTCGACGAGCACGACCACATCTGCGCCCGCGCCGTGGAGGCCGGTCGCGGCCGAACCGTGAAGCTGACGGGCGACGGCGTGCTCGCGACCTTCGACGCGCCTGCGAGCGCCGTCGCCGCCGCCCACCGGATGATCCAGGACCTCGCCCTCGTCGGGCTGCACATCCGAGCGGGGGTGCACACGGGCGAGGTGGAGAGGCGTGGCGACGACATCGGTGGGATCGCCGTGCACCTCGCGGCTCGCGTGATGGCTGCCGCCGGCGCCGGCGAGGTGTGGGTGTCGTCGACGGTCCCCGGCCTGGCGATCGGTGCCGCCGTCGAGTTCGAGCCGCGCGGCCGCCACGTGCTGAAGGGCGTGCCGGGGGAGTGGGAGCTGTTCGCGACCCGCCTGGCCGCCGGTGCGCGTGGCCGCCCCTGACGTCCCTCGGCAGGAATGCCGGCGCGACCCGACGAAGAGGGGAGGATGCAGCGCGCCGCGGCACGCCTCCGGGGCGTCGATTCCACGATCGACGCCGGCGACCGGGGGTTCCGCCCGATCCCGAAGGAACAGCCCCAGCCCGGTGCCTCCCTCAGGGAGATCTTCGTGTTCTTCGCGGCGAAGCCGTCGCCGCGGATCATCGCCACGACCTTCGTCGTCGCCACCGCGTCGCGGCTATTCATCGGCGGCTGGGGCTGGTGGGACCTGGCCATCCCTGCCGCCATCATCGCCCTCGAGCCGATCACGGAGTGGGTGATCCACGTCCACGTCCTCCACCGCCGCCCCACGCAGCTCGGCCGGTTCACCATCGACCCGATCACCGCCCGCAAGCACCGCGAGCACCACCGCAACCCCAAGGACCTCCGCATCGTGATGGTGCCGTTCCAGGCGTTGTTCCCCGCCCTGCTCCTCGCCCTGCTGGCCTCGCTCCTGCTCGAGCCGGCGCGGGCCGCGATGTTCGTCGCCTCTGCGTTCGGGATGCTCCTGTACTACGAGTGGGTCCACTACCTGATCCACTCGCCGTACCGGGCGAAGTCGGCGTGGTTCCGGAACCTGAGCCGCAACCACATCAAGCACCACTTCAAGAACGAGCACTACTGGTTCGGCGTCACCGTCAGCCTCGGCGACCGGCTGCTCGGCACGAAGCCTGACGAGCACGAGGTCGAGACGTCGCCAACCGTGCGCACCCTCGGCATCGAGTAGCCGAAGAGGATGCTGGCGGTCGATGTGACCTCCTGCTCTAGGAGGGCGCGGCCGCGGCGCCCACGATGTGACCGAGCGCCCGGTCGGGGTCGTCCGTCCTCCGGGCACTCATCCGAGGAGACGGCATGGTCGTCGACCATCCACCTGAGCAGCAGGCGAGCATGCGGCTCGGTCGCCGCCTGCAGTGGGCGACGATCGCTTGGAACAGCATGGAGGTGTTCGTCACGATCGGCCTCGGGATCGCGGCCGGCTCCCTCGCCCTCATCGCCTTCGGACTCGATTCCCTCGTCGAGGTCTTCGCGTCACTCGTCGTCATCTGGCACATGAATCCCGGCGAGGCCGGGCACCACGCCCGGCGTGACGGGCGGGCCATGTACCTCGTCGGGGCCGCGTTCGCCGTGCTCGCCGCCTACCTGCTCTTCGCGGGCGCCCGCCAGCTCTTCGCACACGAAGTCCCCGACTCGTCACCGTTGGGGATCCTGTACCTGTTCCTCACCGCGCTGGTCATGTTCAGCCTCGCCCGCTGGAAGCGACGTGTGGGCACCGCGCTCGACAGCGAGCCCTTCCGCGCCGAGGCGTCGATGACGTTCCTGGACGGCTGCCTCGCCACGAGCATCCTCACCGCCCTCGGCCTCAACCTGGCGCTGGGCTGGTGGTGGGCGGACCCGGCCGCCGCGCTGCTCATCGGCGCCGTCGCGGCGAAGGAGGCCCGCGATGCTCGCCGAGAGGCGCTCGAGGTGGCGGCATGCCCGCATCCTCGTGGTCGCCTGGCGTGACCAAGCCCCTGTACGGATCGACGGCAGAGGCGTACGGTCGCCAGAGTCGGCGCGCTGCGGGCGTGCCCGAGGAGGGGGCGAGCGATGAACGATCGGCCCGCGGCCGGACTCTCGATCGACGGGTTCCGGGGAACCAGCATCGCGCCCGACAGCCCGGACTACGACGAGGCGCGAGCGGTCTTCAACGGCATGATCGACCGGCGGCCGACGATCATCGCCCGCTGCGGCGAGGTCGGCGATGTCGTCGCTGTCGTCAACTTCGCCCGTGAGAACGAGCTGCCGCTCTCGGTCTACGGCGGGGGCCACGGGGTGACCGGGTCGGCGGTGGTGGATGCGGGCGTCTGCCTCGACATGCGCGGCATGCGCGACGTCGTCGTCGATGTCGATGCCGCCACCGCACGGGTCGGCGGCGGCGCCACGTGGGGCGAGGTCGATGCGGCCACCCAGGAGCACGGCCTGGCCGTGACGGGCGGCCGCGTCTCGACGACCGGGGTCGCCGGCCTCGCCCTCGGAAGCGGCAGCGGCTGGCTCGAGCGCGCCTTCGGGCTCGTGTGCGACAACCTCCTCGAGGCCCAGGTCGTGACGGCCGACGGACGCGTCGTGGTGGCCTCCGAGACCGAGAACCCCGAGCTCTTCTGGGGCCTGCGCGGTGGCGGCGGCAACTTCGGGGTCGTGACGGAGTTCGTGTTCCGGCTGCACCGCCTCGGGCCGGTGGTCTTCGGCGGGATGCTGCTGTTCCCGTCCGACCGGGCGGCCGAGCTGGTGCGCTTCTACCGGGACTTCACCGCTGGCGCGCCGGACGAGGTCGGGTCCGGCCTCGCCTTCATCACCGCGCCGCCGGAGGACTTCGTGCCCGAGCCGGTGCGGGGCCAGCCGGTCATCGGGATCGTGTGCTGCTACGCGGGTCCCGTCGAGGACGGGGAGGAGGCCTTCCGGCCGCTGCGAGGGCTTCCCTACGTGGGCGTCGACCTCCTCGAGCCGATGCCCTACGTGGCGTTGCAACAGCTCCTCGACCCACCGAACCCGAAGGGCATGCAGAACTACTGGACGGCGGACTTCTTCAGCGAGCTGCCCGACGAGGCCATCGACACCCTGGTCAGCCTGGCCACCAAGCCGGTGTCGCCCCTGACCCAGCTCATCCTCATCCCCGGCGGCGGCGCGTTCGCGCGGGTCGACGAGGAGGCCATGGCCTTCGGCCAGCGGGGTGCTCCCTTCAACATGCACTACCTGTCGATGTGGCCGGATCCGGCCGACACCGAGCTGAACGTCGCCTACACCCGCGAGCTGGCGGCGTCGATGAGGCCGTGGACGACCGGGCGGGCGTACCTGAACTTCATCGGCGACGAGGGGACGGGGCGGGTGGAAGCGGCGTTCGGGCCCTCCAAGTACGCCCGCCTCGCCGAGCTGAAGCGGGTGTGGGACCCGACCAACCTGTTCCGCCACAACCAGAACATCGCGCCGGCACCGTCTGCGACGGATCTCACGTCGACCTGACGCTCGCGGGCGGGCGCGCGCGACCGTTCGTGCGTCGTCGGCGCGGTCTCGTGCCTCGCGAGGTGGTCGGCCGCAGCGGCGTACCCTCCCGCCATGGCCTTCGTCGACGACCTGCCCGAGCTCACCGGACTGCGAGTCGCCCAGCGAGGGGCCCGGGTCGACGTCACGATCGACCACGGCGACATCAACCTTCTCGACGTCCCGCTGCTCGTCTCGCTCCTGAAGCTCACGGAAGCGCTGGAGGCGGCGGACGACGTCACGGTGGTCGTCGTGCGGTCGGCGAACCCTGACTTCTTCATCGCCCACTTCGATGTGGCCGCCATCCTCGAGCTGCCACGAGACGGGGGTGCGGAGGAGCGCGACCAGCTCGGGCCGTTCCACGTGATGGTCGAGCGCTGGCGCACCATGCCGTGCGCGACGATCGCATCGGTCGCCGGGATCGTCCGCGGCGGTGGCTGCGAGGTCGTGTCGTCGTTCGACATGCGGTTCGCGGCGTTGGATCGGGCGGTCTTCGGCCAGCCGGAGGTGGTGCTCGGCATCCTGCCCGGCGGGAGCGGCACCCAGCGCCTGCCCCACCTCGTCGGTCGAGGGCGGGCACTCGAGATGGTGCTGGGCTCCGGTGACATCGACGCTCGCACGGCGGAGACGTGGGGCCTCGTCAACCGTGCCCTGGACGCCGAAGCCCTCGACGCCTTCGTGGACGACCTCGCCGACCGCATCGCTGCATCGCCTCCGACGGCGGTGCGTGAGGCGAAGGCGGCGGTCCTCGCGGCCACGCCCGATCCGACCCCGGGGTTGCTCGAGGAGGCACGCCGCTTCGATCGCACCCTCGCCGACCCGGAGTCGCAGCGGCGCATGCAGCGGTTCCTCGAGGTCGGCGGTCAGACCGCGGAGGGGGAGCGCGACCTGCCGTCGATCGTCCGACGCCTGGGCTGAGGCCGGCGGACCCGGTGGGGCCAGCCGGTGCGGCTCAGACCGCCGCGGGCTCGGCCTGCGAGGCGTCGGCCCCGCGGTACGTGCTGGCGTCGGTGCGGAACTCGGGGTGGCCGTAGCTGCGCAGCCGTTGGCGGAGCATCCAGGTGACGTAGGCGTCGACGGCCGGGCGAAGGGGCGGGACCCGCTCGAGGAGCTCGACGGTCTTGGCCCGCCCGACGATGAACGGCGCGGCGAACGCCACCAGCGCCATGTCGACGGGCGTCAGCTCCACGCCCATCTCCGCGGCTCGCTCCCGGTCGCCGTTCAGGAACGCCTTCACGAAGAACGCGGTGCTGAAGCTCCGCTCGATCGTCTCGCCGATGCGGTTCGGCAGCGACCGGTCTGGACGCAGGTAGGCGGCCATCGTCGCCCGGACGAGCGCGCCGCAGGTGTCGTCGTCGAACCCCTTGCGGAGGGTCGCGGCCCGGGCGAGGAAGACCCGGACGATGCCCTCCGGATCGGTGGGCAGCAGCTCCTCGGGGAGCCCGAGCAGGAAGCAGCGGTACCGCGAAGTCTCGATCTGAGCCCGCTCGTCCTCGGTGAAGTCCCGCTTCTGTCGGACGGCGTCGGCGGCGAGGAGGAACGCGCCGATGAGCCCGGCCGGCATCTGGTCGACCTGGGGGATCGGGATCCCGAACCGGGCCTGGTCCCAGCGCGACGTCCGCCGCAGCGCGTTGTAGCGGACCATCGAGTGCATGAGCCGCACCATGGCGGCGGCCTCGAAGCCGGGACCGTGCCGCTCCATGCCGCCGGGGAGCACCGTCGTGGCGAAGAAGCTGGCCGTCTCGTTCACGCGCTGCGCGGCCCGCTTGTCCGACAGCGACCCCGTGATGGCCATGGGGAGCGCCGCGTACTCGTTGATGAACGTGGCGAGGAACGCGCCTCGGATGGCGAAGGGCGCGACGAGGGCGGCGCCGACGCGCTCGGCACGGGCACCCCGCTCGACCAGGTCGCGGTCGATCCAGTCGGGCGTCGCCTCCATCGCCTCGATGAACGCCACCAGCTCCTCCGGGGCGTCCTCGACCGCATCGATGCCATCGCGACACGCCGTGCGGGCCATGTGGATGAGCCGCTGCATGCCCAGCTCGGGCATCAGGCACACGTAGGCGTCGCACACGACATCGCCCAACATCGTCGCCGTGGTCATCAGGTCGATGAGCTCCCGGTCGGCGAGCAGCTCGGCTCGGGACACCTTGACGTGGCCGGGCAGGTCGGACTCGTCGTCAGGGCCGAGGGCGAGGCGCTCGGGCACGAGGTCGAAGTCGACGTCGCCGTAGAGCACCGGCAGCTCGTCTCGTTGGTGGCGGACGCGAGCTTGCAGCGTGGCGATGGACATGCGGGGCTCCCGTGGTCGCTGGTGGCGCCGCTTCGACGCCCGCGGCAGTCTGTCCGAACTTGACCGATTGGTCTACTTCGTGCGTACGAATGCCCGAGGACAGGAACTCTTCCTGGTCCGGTGGAGCTGGCGGTGAGGTCAGCGGCCCTCGACGAAGCCGTCGGCCTGGAGGTCCTCCTCGACGACCCGGACGCCGTAGCGGTACGTCAGCTTGCCCCCCAGCCACCCCGACGCGCCGAGGACGGCGAGCGCGACGATGGAGAGGGCGATGAGGCCGGCCGACACCTCGTCAGCGGTGTCGCCGCGCCGGAGGGCGAAGGACACGAGGAAGGCGGCCGTGACGGCGAGGTTGAGGACCAGGTGCAGCTGCCCCGTCCGCCGCGCCTTCGTGCCGGCCGGCACGGAGAGGAGATCGAGCAGGCCGAAGACCGCCGCCACGGCCGCACCGAGCACGCCGATCCCGAGGAGCCAGTACGCACCGGTGGCGAAGACCTCGGGGTCGTCGGCCGACCTCGACACGAGGTCGAACACGAGGCTGGCCACCCAGGCGCCGATGGGGACGGTGACGAGCACGGGATGGAACGGGTGGCCGTGCGGGCCGGCGGCGACAGTGCGAGGATGCTTCGCCCGCTGGTGTCCGGGATCGATGGTCACGGGTCCATGACCGCACGGTTGGCACGGTCTGTCAAAGGGCCGGCGTTCACGGTCCGCCGGGCCCCTCGCCGGTGACCAACGGGAGCTCGGGGTCGGCCGCCCACTCCATCATCGAGCCGTCGTAGACCGCGACGCGCTCGTGGCCGAGCAGGCGCAGGGCGAACGCGTCGCTCGAGGCCGCCACCCCGCCACCGCAGTACGTCACCACCGACTCGGCGGCGAGCGCGGGTCCGAACAGCTCGCGCAGCTCGTCGGCGGGACGGAAGCGCTGCGTCTCCCGATCGACGATGCTGCGGGCCGGCACGTTCACCGCGCCGGGGAGGTGACCCGGGCGTCCGTAGAAGGCGGCCTCACCCCGGTACTCCTTGGGCGTCAGGGCGTCGACGATGATCGTCCGGGGGTCGTCGATGGCGCTCCGGACGTCCTCCTTGCCCACGAACAGCTCGGGCCGCGGTCGTGGGGTGAACGTCGTCGGACGGGGTGCCGGCGCCTCCGTCGAGACCGGCCGGCCCTCCGCCTCCCACGCCGTCCAGCCGCCGTCGAGCACCGCCACCGCCGGGTGACCGAGACTGTGCAGCATCCACCAGACGCGGGCAGCCCACATGCTCTCGCGGGCGTCGTACACGACCACGCGCGAGCCGTCGCCGACGCCGAGGTCGCCGAACGCCTCGGCAGCCCGCTCCGGGGACGGCATCATCAGCGGCGTCGGAGCCCCGGGGTCGGACAGGTCGGTGAGGAGGTCGGCGAAGACCGCGCCGGGGATGTGGCCCCGCTCCCACCGCGCCCGTCCCGAGATCACTGTGCCCGCCGTCGGGTCGATGTCGACCGTGGCGTCGAGGACGACGAGGTCGTCGTCGTCGAGGTGCTCCGCCAGCCATCCGGTGCTCACCAGGGCGTCCACGTCGGTCTCCTCTCGCGGCTCCTGCCGTTGTGGACCACCATGTCACGAACGGCGGGTCGGGATCGCTCGTCGGTCACGCACTGGGCAGGTCTTCGTCTCAGGCGCATAGTGGAACGATGCCGCAGGAGCACGTGGACGTCGGGCGGCGCTGGCTGACGGGAGGCGACAGCACCTCCCTCGTCGACCGCCTCCGTGATGCGCTAATGCTCGCAGCTGTGATCGTGACGAGCGCCGTGTCACGGCGTCCCGTTCGTCCGCTCGGCGACGAACCGCTTCGGCCGCTCCCGGGTGACGAGCTGGTCCCGGCCGAGCTGCAGTGGACCCACGGCGTCACCATCCGCGGCGGGCCGGCCGAGATCTGGCCCTGGCTGGCGCAGCTGGGGTGCACCAGAGCGGGGTGGTACAGCTACGACCGACTCGACAACGACGGCGTCCCGAGTGCACAGCGGATCGTGCCCGAGCTCCAGCACGTGGCGGTCGGAGACATCCTGCCCTGGACGCCCGTGGATGCTGACGGCTTCGTGGTCCGGGCCGTCGACCCGGAGCGGGCGCTCGTGATGGGCGACCCGGACGGCTGGCTGACGTGGGCGCTGGTCCTCGATCCCGTCGATGCGACGACGACCCGCCTCCTCGCACGCGTGCGGATCCGCCCGGCACGACAGGACGCGCTGACGAGCCGCCTCGCCGTCAGACTCGGCTGGCGTCCGGTCCACTTCGGGATGCAGCGACGTCAGCTCCTCAACATCAAGCGACGCGTCGAGGCGGGGACGCGATGAGGCCCGGTGCGCGCTCGACCCGCCGGGGTGTCACCGCCGAAGCGCCACCACGTACTGGCCTCCGCCGGCCTCGACCTCGGCGGTGGCGTCGAGGCCCGGCGCCAGCCGCCCCACGCGCTCGGTGAGCCAGGCCGCCACGCGGTCGGCGTCGTCGGCCGTCGGGCAGCGGGCCATGACCTCACGGCCGCCCTTGCGCTCGAGGCGCTCGACGCTCGCGATGATGGGGGCCGGGTCGATGACGAACAGGTCGTCGGGCCACGGCACCACCGGGGCGTTGGCGCCCTTGCCCGTGTTGCACCCCCGGTGCGCCAGCCGCTCCTGACCGTCGACGCCCTTCTTCTTCGCCTTCGCCTTGGTGGTTCGCAGGTCGATGCTCGGCCCTCGGGGGTCGTTGACCGACATCTCGGGATCCACGGGCTCGTCGCAGAGCCAGCACCGCCAGCTGTCCTGCTCGCCGATCTCGTCGAGTCGCGCCATCAGGAGGTGTCGCCGGATCGCATGGTCCTCATCACCGGCACCGTAGGCGGCTCGCCGGTCGAGGCCGTCATGCAGCACCGCGTGCGCCGGTCGGACCGGCGAGGTGGGTCACGCCCGCCGGTACAGGCGGACGGCGTCCGTGTCGATGGTGATGAGCCACACCTCGTCGCCGCCGGGCCGGGCGGCGAGGCGGCTGCCGGTGCCGTCGTCGCCGGGACCCCATGGGTCGCGCGTCGGCTCGGAGGCGTGCAGCTCGCCGGAAGGCTCGATGATCCCGTAGCCGCTTCGGCCGGTGCCCTCCTCGTCCTCGGCCGCTCCATCGACGAAGAGGTGCAGCCGTCCGTCGGCCGTCGAGACCAGCGAGATCGCGCCGGCGGCGGGCGCGCCAGTCTCGGCAGCGACCATCGGCCATCGATGCTCGATCCGTCGGTCGGGGAGCGTGAGCCGCAACGCCGTTCCGTCACGCATCAGCTGGTAGCGCGCACCCGCCCGGCTGCGGAACGCATCGACCTCCCGGACAGAAGCGCTCGCGATGTCCACGGCCAGGAGCTGGTCCTCGCTCCCGTGCCCGTACAGCAGTGCACCGTCGTCGGCCTTCACGGCGACCTGGCGGTCGAGCGCCACCTCCTCGAACGCACCGTCTCGCAGCAACAGCAGCGTGGTCTGGTCGGTTCCGCCGAAGCGATAGGTCACGATCGTGCCGTCGGCCAAGGCGAGCGGGTGCTGCCACTGCACGTAGCGCCCATCGACCAGGTGGGCCGGCGGGATCGGCACGGCGCCGAGGTAGGTGCCTCGGGCGTCGTAGTGGGCGAACCGGAGCTTGGCGCCGTCGAGGATCCACCACGTCCCGTCCGGGGCGACCGTGCCGTAGCTCGGCCCCCACTGGATGCCTTCCCCGTCGCCTCCGAGGGACGTCCCGAGCTGGTGGTCGTCGTCGCCGTAGGGGAGCACGACCGGCGGCAGCCATGTGTCGGACATGCGCTGCGCGTAGCGGTGCAGCTGGAAGACGTCCGCGACATGTGGAGCGGAGGACGTGGTGGTCGGGCGCTTCGACGTCGGTTCGTCCCCCGGGCCGCAGGCGACGAAGAGCGAGCTCACCAGCGCAGCAACCAGAGCGACGCGAGTCCGCATCCCCACGACTCGACGATGGACCGGCTCGGTGCCGCGCGATAGGGCCCTACGTCCCGCCGGCAGTGATCACCAGTCGCCGCCGCCGATGTCGCCGCCGCCCCAGTCGCCGCCGCCGAAGCCGCCGCCCCAGTCACCGCCGCCCCAGTCGCCGTCCGCGGCGCCGCCACCCCAGCCGCCGTGGTGGTGCCCCCAGCCGAACGGCCCGAAGCCGCCGCCGAGCATCGAGCCGAGGAGCAGGCCGCTGAACAGGCCGCCGCCGCCTCCGAACCAGCCACCGCCGTAGAACGGGCCGGCACCCACGTAGACGGGCGTGCCGTTCCGGTCGACGTCGAGCGCGGGTTCGTCGTGGCGGCCGGGACGGCGCAGGTCCTCCGACGGCTCGGGCGGTTCACGGCCGTCGACGATGGCGCGAGCCCGGCTCATCGCATACTCCGCCTCGCGCACGACCCGCTCGACCCGCACGAGGTCGACCGGCTCGTCCGCGTAGTCGAGCGCCGCGCTCGCCGCCCGGAACCGGGTGGTGGCGGCCTCGTAGTCGGCCCGGGCCTCGGGTCGGGTGACCACCTGGGGCTCGAGCCGCATGACGTCGTCGGCGAGGACCGAGAGCTCGGCCCGCAGGAGCTGGACGTCGGCGTCGAACTCGGCCTGCACGGCGCGCCGCTCGCCACGGCGGCGGCTGCGACTCCACGCGTACAGGGCGAGGCCGCCGCCGCCGAGCACGGCGAGCGGCAGGAGCGACCCGCCGTCGCCGTCGCCGTCGCCTTCGGATGTGGTCCGACCGTCGGGGCTGCCGACGGCACCGTTCGCAGTGCGGGCCACGTCCGCCACGAACGCCTCCAGCACGGCCGCGGTGCCGTCGTCGCGGTGCTGCTGGAACGCGCCGCTCGCCAGCTCACCCGCTCCACGGATCTGGGTGCTGTTCGCTCGGAACGAGTCGCCGAGCACGACCGCATAGGTGCCCGCCAGCTGCGTCGCCCCCAGCAGGTCGTCGAGCGCCGCGTCCGGGGTGGTCGCGGCCGACTCGGGCAGCACCGCCACGAACACCGGCGTGCCGGCGTCGCGGATGGCCGCGCGGAGCTCGTCCGCCTCCGCATCGGTGATCGCCCGCTCGGCCTGCGGGTCGACGTAGACCGGGTCGTTGCGCAGCTCGGCGCCGACGTCGTCGAGCGTCGTGGTCTGGAACGGGAGCGTGAACCACGCAGCGGCGAGCAGGGAGACCATGGCGGCGATCACCCGCGTGCCCTACCCGATCGACCCGACGAGCACGACCGGGCCACCCATGTGGCGTGTGCGACACCACGTTCCGTGTCTGGCTCGTCACGCAGGCGGGTACCGAAGCCGCCGTGTCCGTGATCGACCTCGCCGTCCCCCGCCGCCGACGCCAGCGGGCGCAGTCCCGCCGCGACCCACGCGTGCCCCCGGGCCGGCGCGTGACCCTGCCTGACGGATCGCAGACCTTCGTGCGCATCGGCGGCCGGCCCGACGGCGTGCCGACCCTGCTGCTCCACGGCCTGGGCGCCACCGCCGCCCTCAACTGGGCGTCGTGCTTCCCGGAGCTGGAACGGCGGGGACCGGTCATCGCGCTCGACCACCGCGGACACGGGCGCGGTGCCCGGACCGGCAACGGCTTCCGCCTCGAGCAGTGCGCCGACGACGCCGCCGCCGTCCTCGAGGCGCTCGGGATGGGCGCCGCCATCGTCGTCGGCTACTCGATGGGCGGCCCGATCGCCCAGCTCCTGGCCAAGCGGCACCCTCACCTGGTCGCCGGGCTCGTGCTGAGCGCCACGGCTCGCGACTTCCGGGGAGCCCCGGCCGACCGCCTGCGCTTCGCCGCCCTCTCCGTCATCGCACCCGCCAGCGAGCTGCTCCCGCCGCTCGGTGCGCTCCCGCTGCCCGCCCTGCCCGGCCCCCTGCGCCGCCTCAGCTGGGCGGTGAACGAGGTGCGCCGTCACGAGGCGGCGGCCATCGTCGCCGCCCGGGAGCTCGGCCGGTTCACCAGCCGGCGCTGGATCCACCGGCTGCGGGTGCCCACGTCCGTGATCGTCCACACCGACGACTCGGTCGTGCCGACCCGCCGCCAGTGGAAGCTGGCGGCGGCGATGCCCGACGTGGACACGGTCGAGGTCGCCGGCGATCACCTCGCCGTCGCCAACGCCCCCGAGACCTACGTCCCGGCGCTGCTCCAGGCACACGCGTCCGTGGCGGAGCGCATCGGCGCCGACGCCATCGCTGCCTGACGCGGACAGACCCCTCCCACGATCGGCGGCACGCGCTCAGCCCGCAGCGTCGTGCCGGCGGCCCCCGGCGACGGGCACGCTGAGGCCGAAGGCGATGCCGGCGAGGCGTATGCCGAAGCACACGAGCGCGCCGATGATCGCGAACGTCACGTCGTCGGCGCCGCCCTCGGAGGCGGCCACGACGATGGACGCCCCGACGAGCGCGGGGATGGCGTACAGCCCCGAGCGCAGCACCACGGGCACCTCCCGCACGAGCACGTCACGCAGCACACCGCCCCCCACGCCGGTGATGGTGCCGAGCACCGCGGCGCCGACCGAGCCGACACCGTGGTCGAGCGCGGTGCTCGCACCGGTGACGCAGAACAGGGCGAGGCCGGCGGCGTCGAGGACGAGGATCGGGCGCTCCAGCCGGGTGAGCGCTGGGTGGGCGACGAGGGTCACCACGCCGGCAGCCCCGGCGACCGCCAAGTAGCGCCAGTCGCGGAACGCGGCGGGCGGGATGCCGATGAGGACGTCGCGGGTGATGCCGCCGGCCAGACCGACCACCACGGCGAGGACGACGACGCCGAACACGTCGAGCCTCGCCCGGACGCCGGCGAGGCCGCCGCTCAGTCCGAACACGAACGTGCCGCCCAGGTTCAGGACGACCAGGAGCATCGGGCCGAGACGCTACCGGCGGGGTCGAGACCCGAGCGGCATGGGCGGCTGCTGCGAGGTCAGCCGGCGAGCCGGCGGGCGAGGATGCCCTTGACCCGATCGGCGAGCTCGCGGTCCTGCTGGGACAGCTCCTCGAACAGCTCGACGAGCTCGTCGTCGCCCGCCCGTCGTGCGTCCTCGGCGAAGCACTGGAAGCGGTAGCAGTCCTCGAGCGCCTGCTGGAGCACGAGGATCACGTTGTAGTCGGGATCGGAGGTCCCGGTGCTGACGTCGATGTGCTGGGGAGCGGTTGCCATCGCCGAGCCGTACCCGGCGACCCGCGGTTCC
The DNA here is from genome assembly GCA_035764875.1 of Acidimicrobiales bacterium. Lineage (GTDB taxonomy): Bacteria > Actinomycetota > Acidimicrobiia > Acidimicrobiales > Salinilacustritrichaceae > Salinilacustrithrix. The sequence goes on from DASTYO010000075.1 coordinate 15,244, forward strand.
AGCCCGGCGCGACCGGGTGGCCGTCCCCCGGGAACGGGGGACGGCCACCGATCAGCCCCGTCGGATCAGCCTGCCGATGCGGGGTTGGCGACCGCCACGGTCATGACGCCCCGCCGGACGCCGAGCACCTGGATCGTGGCGCCGTGGCCGGCGACGAGCGCGGAGCTCTGCGGGTTGGCGCTGTCCCAGTAGGCGTCGGGATCGGCGTCGCTGAACGTCGCGATGCCCGGGCTCGACTTCACGAGCGCCTCCACGGTGGACACCGTGCCGTTGTTGGCCCGCACCTCCTTGTGGAAGGCCACCTCGTCGGTCGCGTCGAGCCCGAAGGTGGCGTCGAAGACCTGCCGACGGTTGCTCGGCCGCGAGCCGTCGCTGTACCGGATCAGCGCCGGACGGGCATCGACCGGCAGCGCCAGCCCGTGGCCGGGGTGCTGGGACGTGTTGTTGTCGGTGTAGGTCTCGTCGACCGCCCACACGAGCAGCCCGTCCTGGTACGGGAACTTCTCGACCCAGTTCGGCTTCGTGTACAGGTTCGAGAAGTTGTACGGGCCGTGCTGCAGCGTGGCGTCGTAGCCGGTGTAGCTGCGGTGCTCGGCGAGGTAGTACCGGTCGCCGATGGAGGTGGCCTCGCCGCTCATCCGGGTCCAGCCGTCGGCGGTCCAGCCGTTGTCGCCCGACTCGACGTCGTCGAACAGCAGCTGGCTGCCGCCGCTCGTGATCGCGATGTCGTCGAGGAACGCGCCGGGCAGGTGCACCCCGCCGTCGGTCTGGTAGCGGAACCGGAACAGCAGCTCCTGGCCGCCGGGCACCGACCAGCGCAGCGTCGTCCAGCGGCCGTTCGACGAGCCGTCGATGGGCTGGCCGATCTGCTGCCAGGTCTCGCCGCCGTCCGTGGAGGTCTCGGCGTACAGGTAGTCGTAGCCGGCCTCGATGTCGTACCAGGCCTGGGCCGTCACCGTCGCCGACCGGACGCCGGTGAGGTCGAGGGGGCGGGCGAGGGTGACGTTGAGGTCGTCGGCGCTGCCGCTCCACCACTCGTAGGAGCCGGAGTACGGCGTGTTGTACTCCGTCGTCACGCCCTGGTCGGGCACGTCGACGATGACGGCCTGCTCCTGGCGGCGGCCCTGCTCGGCCGCCGGACCGAGCGCGAGCTCGCCGGACTCGCCTTCGGACACCACGGCGTAGTCGAGCCAGCCGAGCTGGAGCTTCTCCCACGGGCCCATGTGGTCCGGCGTGCTGCCGATGTCCTGGGCGCCGGCGTTGCTGAGCCACGATCCGCTGGACATGAGGGTCCAGAACCCGGTGCCGTTCTCGCCGGCGTTCGTGTCGTAGAGGTCGGGCAGGCCGAGGTCGTGGGCGTACTCGTGGGCGAAGACGCCGAGGCCGCCGTTCTCGGGCTCGGTGGTGTAGTCGCCGATCCAGTACTTCGACCCGCCGACCTGCGTGCCGCCGTAGAGGATCTGCTCGCCTTCCACCGTCGGGCCGGTGAGGCCGAAGTCGGTGGCGTTCACGTACCAGCGGTGCGACCAGATGGCGTCGCCCCCGAGGGCGCCGCCGCCGGCCTCCTCGCCCTCGCCGGCGTGGATGGCCTGGAAGTGGTCGAGGTAGCCGTCCGGCTCGGCGAAGCTCCCGTCACCGTCGAAGTCGTAGCGGTCCCAGGTGTCGAACCGGCTCAGGTAGGCGTCGATCTCGGCCGCGGTCATTCCCGCGTCGAGCTGGGCCTGGTACCAGGCGTTCACCGAGTCCTCCACGAACCGCCAGACGCCGCCGTAGTCCTCGACGGCGTTGTCGCCGTAGGTCGACGCGTTGCCGGGCACCTGGACCCACTCGCTCACGTCGCCGTCGACGGTGTAGGCGCCGCTCGACTGCTTCGCGTAGAAGTCGGCGAAGGTCTCGCCCTCGCCGAAGAAGAGGTCGAGGTAGTAGCCACGGCTGAAGTCGTCGACCCACAGGGTGGTGTTGTCCACCCGGCGATCCGGCTCCTGGATCTCGTTGTGGAGGGGGCCGGGCGTGGTCCCGAGGCGACCGTCGCCCTGGTCGCCGAACTCGGCCAGCACCGTGAACACCTGGTCGACCCCGGTGACCTCGACCTGGGCGTACTTGTCCTCGGCGACCTGCACGACGCCGTCCTGGTCGGCCGCGGCCTCGCCGGCGCGGACCTTCTCGAGCGCCGCCTTGCGGAGGGCGTCCTGGCGGGCGGTGAGCGGTCCCGGACGGTTGTCGGGCCGGTGCTGGCTCGCCGGCGGCGGGGGGCCGTCCTCGGGCGGCGCGGCACCGGCGATCGGCGCCAGCGCCGTGAGCGCGAGGACGGTCGCTGCGAGCCCCGTGAGGGCTCGCCGAGAGGACCTGGTCACATGGATCTCCTGACCTAGCTGTTGGTGCCCTCACCCGCCTGGCCTGTGCCGGCGGTGACCGTAGTCACTCCGCGCAGCGCTCGCCGCAGATCTCGTGAAATGGCCGAGCAGCGTCAGGTTCTGTTGTCAGATGGCGCGCCAGCAGTCGACGACGCTGCGCAGATCGCGCCATTTCGTCCCGCGATCCGAGCTGCCGCAGCGTGCGCCGATCGCCGCTCGGGAACGGGTAGACCGGCCACCGTGCCCGACGCTCCTGACCTGCCCGACTTCTCGATCGACCTCTCCGGCCAGGTGGCCTTCGTCACCGGCACCACCTCGGGGCTGGGTCGGCGGTTCGCCGAGGTGCTCGCCGCCGCCGGCGCGGCCGTGGCCTGCACCGGCCGACGGGTCGAGCGGCTCGACGAGCTCGCCGACGTGATCCGCAGCCGCGGCGGCACGTGCCTGCCGATCCCGCTCGACGTCACCGACGCCGACGCCTGCATGGCCGCGGTGGGACGGGCCGAGGACGAGCTCGGCCCGGTGTCGATCCTGGTGAACAACGCCGGCATCCCCGACGCCCAGTACGCCACGAAGATGCCCATCGAGCTCATCGACCAGGTGCTCGACACGAACCTGCGCGGACCCTTCGTCTTGAGCTGCGAGGTGGCTCGCCGCCTCATCGCCCGGAAGGTGCCCGGTCGGATCGTGAACATCGCCTCGACGGGCGCGTTCAGCTACGGGGGCAACGGCGCTGCCCTGTACTCGATCACCAAGGCCGGGATCGTGCGGATGACCGAGACCCTCGCCGTCGAGTGGTCGCGCTTCGGCATCAACGTCAACGCCATCGCCCCCGGCGCCTTCCGCTCCGAGATGATGGACGGGATGCTCGACCGCATGGGCGACATCACGAAGGCGTTCCCCCGTGGCCGCCTGGGCGAGCCGCACCAGCTCGACAGCACGCTGCTCTACCTGGTCGCCCCCTCCTCCGAGGCGGTGACCGGCACGGTCGTCATCGTCGACGACGGCCAGGGGCCCCGTTGAACGGGCGTCCGGCGCCGCCCTCGCCCGCCGTCACGAGACCGTGCGGACGATGACCGCGTCGCCCTGACCGCCGCCGCCGCACAGCGCGGCGGCGCCGGTGCCGCCGCCCCGTCGGCCGAGCTCGAGGGCGAGGTGGAGCGTGATCCGGTTGCCGGACATGCCGAGGGGGTGGCCGATGGCGATGGCGCCGCCGTTGACGTTGACGACGTCCATGGAGATGCCGAGGTCGTCGGCGGAGGCGACGCCGACCGCGGCGAACGCCTCGTTGATCTCGAACAGGTCGAGGTCGCCGACCTCCAGCCCGGTGCGCTTCAGCGCGTCCTTGATCGCTCGCGAGGGCTGGTGGAGGAGGGAGGCGTCGGGGCCGGCGACCTGCCCGTAGCCGAGGATCTCGGCGAGCGGGGTGACGCCGAGCCGCTCGGCCACCTCCATCGTGGTGATGATCGTGGCCGACGCGCCGTCGCTGATCTGGCTGGCGTTGCCGGCGGTGATGTGCCCGTTGCGGTCGAACGCGGGGCGCAGGCCGGCGAGGGACTCGATGGTGGTCTCGCCGCGGACGCCCTCGTCGTGGGCGACCACGAGGGCATCGCCCTTGCGCTGGGGCACGGTGACCGGGGTGATCTCGTGCTCGAAGAGCCCGGACTGCTGGGCGGCGTCGGCGCGGCGGTGCGACTCCGCGGCCATGGCGTCCATGTGCTCACGCTCGATGCCGTGCGCCTGGGAGTACTTCTCGGTGCCCTCGCCCATGGCGCACTGGTCGAAGGCGCAGTAGAGGCCGTCGTACATCATCGAGTCGACGATGGTGCCGTCGCCGATGCGGTACCCGGCCCGCGCCCCGGGCAGGAGGTGCGGCGCGTTGGTCATGGACTCCATCCCCCCGGCGACGACGATCTCCGCGTCCCCGGCCCGGATGCGGCGGTCGGCCTGGTAGATCGCGTCCATCCCCGACAGGCACACCTTGTTGACCGTCGTGGCCGGCACGTCCATGGGGATCCCGCCGTTCACGGCGGCCTGGCGGGCGGTGATCTGCCCGGCGCCGGCCTGGAGGACGTGGCCCATGTACACGTAGTCGACCTGCGCGCCCTGGAGCCCCGCACGCTCGAGCGCGGCCCCGATGGCGATGCCGCCGAGCTGCACGGCGGTGAACGAGGCGAGCGCACCGGACAGCTTGCCGATCGGGGTGCGCGCGCCAGACACGATGACGATGCGTTGGCTGCTCATGGGTCGAGCATCGGCCCGGGGACGAGGGGCGGAAAGGGCCCAACGTCCCGACCCGGGGCGGTGGCCCTCCCAATCGCATCAACCGTAATGTATGTGCATGACCGTTGATGTAGCCGTGGGAGCGCCCACGGCCCTGCTCAAGGCGCTCGCCGAGCCGAACCGCTGGCGCATCGTCGAGCTGCTCTCCTGCGAGGAGCTGTGCGTGTGCCACCTCGCCGAAGACCTCGACCTCGCGCAGCCCCTGGTGTCCCACCACCTGAAGGTGCTGCGGGACGCCGGGCTGGTGGAGTCCCAGAAGCACCGGCAGTGGACCTACTACCGCCTCCGCCGCGACGTCCTCGACGACCTCGCCGGCCGGCTCGGCGTCATCACGTCGTGCTGCCCCGCTCCGGGCGAGCGCCAGCGGGCGTGCACATGACCGTCGTCACCGAACCCCAGTCCGAGGACGCACCGGTCCTCGAGAAGCTGTCGACGCTCGATCGGTTCCTCCCGCTGTGGATCGGCGCAGCCATGGTGCTCGGCATCGCGCTGGGCGAGCTGTTCCCCGGACTCGACGACACCCTCGACCGCATCAAGATCGACACCGTCTCGCTGCCCATCGCGGTCGGCCTGCTGCTGATGATGTACCCGGTGCTGGCGAAGGTCCGCTACGGCCGGCTCGGCGACGTCACCGCCGACCGGCGCATGCTCGGCCTGTCGCTCGTCCTGAACTGGCTCATCGGTCCGGCGCTGATGTTCAGCCTGGCGTGGCTGCTCCTGAGCGACCTGCCCGAGTACCGCACCGGGCTCATCATCGTCGGCCTCGCCCGGTGCATCGCCATGGTCCTCATCTGGAACGACCTGGCGTGCGGCAACCGCGAGGCGGCCGCGTTCCTCGTGGCGGTGAACTCGTTGTTCCAGATCGCGGCCTACTCGCTGCTCGGCTACTTCTACCTGGAGCTGCTGCCCAGCTGGCTCGGCTTCGAGCAGGAGGCCCTCGACGTGTCGATCGGGGAGATCGCCAAGTCGGTGCTCATCTTCCTCGGCATCCCGCTGCTGGCCGGCTTCCTGACCCGTCTGGTCGGCGAGCGCCGTCGCGGCACCGAGTGGTACGAGCGAACGTTCCTGCCCCGCATCGGCCCCATCGCCCTCTACGGCCTGCTGTTCACCATCGTCGTCCTCTTCGCCCTGCAGGGCGACGCCATCACCTCCGAGCCCTTCGACGTGGCCCGCATCGCCCTGCCGTTGCTGGCGTACTTCGCCACCATGTGGGGCGCGTCGTTCGCCATCGGCCTGCGCATGGGGCTGCCGTACGACCGCAACACGACGGTCGCGTTCACCGCGGCGGGCAACAACTTCGAGCTCGCCATCGCGGTCGCCATCGGCGTCTTCGGCGTGACCTCGGGCCAGGCCCTCGCCGGCGTGGTGGGCCCCCTCATCGAGGTGCCCGTCCTGGTCGGCCTCGTCTACGTCGCCCTCTGGGCCCGCCGCCGCTTCTACCCCCAGGAGACCCCGTGACCGACGTGCCCGAGATCCTCGTGGTGTGCACCCACAACGCCGGCCGCTCCGTCGCGGCCCGGGTCTTGCTCGACCACCACGGCCAGGGCCGGGTGACCGTGCGCTCAGCAGGGTCGGCGCCGGGGGAGCACATCAACCCCGCGGTCGCCCAGCTCCTCACCGAGCGCGGCCTCGACGTCTCGAAGGAGTTCCCCAAGCCGCTCACCGACGAGGCGGCGCGCGCCGCCGACGTGATCATCACCATGGGCTGCGGCGACGCCTGCCCCGTCTACCCGGGGAAGCGCTACCTCGACTGGGACCTCGCCGATCCCGCCGGCAAGCCGGTCGAGGAGGTGCGACCGATCGTCGACGACATCGACCGCCGGGCCCGGGCGCTGCTGGATGAGCTGCTCGGGGAGGACGGCGACCCGGCGCCGACCGGCTGATCATCCGCCGCCGGGTGGCGGCTGCGGCACGATGGGGCGATGGGCGCACATGGCGGCAGCTTCCTCGTCGAGCCGGAGCCGACCCCTGCGGTCGAGGACTTCTACGCCGGCGACCTCGACGGCCAGGGGTACGTGATGAACCTCACCCGCCTGTGGGCCCACGTCCCCGAGGCACAGCACTTGCTGTCGCAGGTGCTGGAGGCGGTGACCGACGCCGGAGGGTTGACCTTCCGGCAGCGTGCCGTGCTGGTCGCGGCCACGGCCGGAGAGCTGGGCGACAGCTACTGCGCGCTCGCGTGGGGCACGCGCCTGGCGGCCGAGGTGGGGGATGGGGTGGCGGCCGGCGTGCTGCGCGGTGACGACAGCGGCCTCGACGAGGCCGATCGGGCCATGGCCGGCTGGGCTCGCCGGGTGTGCGCCGATCCGAACGGCACCGGGGCGGAGGACGTGGACGTCCTCCGTCGTGCCGGCTTCGACGATCGGCAGATCTTCTGCATCACCACCTTCGTCGCGCTGCGGCGGGCGTTCTCGACGGTCAACGACGCGCTCGGCGCCCGCCCCGACGCCGAGCTCGTCACGGCGGCGCCGGAGGAGGTCGCGGCAGCGGTCACCTTCGGACGACCACCGATGGCACCGGGCGACTAGGACGGGACCTGTTCGCGCCCGCTCAGGCTGCGGCGGCGTGCATCTCCCAGATGAGCACCTCAGCGGCGTCCGATGCGGTGAGGCGCTGGCCTCCGACGCCGGTGAGCCGGACCGCGTCGCCCTCGTGGAGGGCGCCGGCGCCCTCCAGCTGGACCTCGCCGCGTGCCACGAACACGTGGGTGAACGGCGCGTCGGGCACGGTGACGGCGTCGCCGGCCTGCAGGCGGGCTGCGTGGAGGGCCGCGAACCGGTTCTGGATGCGGATGGCGGCGTCGCCGGCGTGGCGGTCCATCCCCGAGGCGACGGGGACGAGGCCGCCCCGGAGCAGCTCGTCGGCGATCTCGAGCTGCTCGTAGCCCGGCTGGATGCCCCGCTCGTCGGGCAGCACCCACATCTGGATGAACCGCACCGGCTCCTCGTGCACGTCGCCGACGCCGGCGCGCCAGGCGTCGTTCTTCTCCGAGTGCAGGATGCCGGTGCCGGCGCTCATCCGCTGGGCGAGCCCGGGGTAGATCACGCCGCTGTTCCCCTCCGAGTCCTGGTGCACGAGGGAGCCCTGGAGCACCCACGTGACGATCTCCATGTCGCGGTGCGGGTGGGTCTCGAACCCGCTGCCGGGCAGGACGATGTCGTCGTTGTTCACGAGCAGCACGCCGTGGTGCGTGTTGGCGGGGTCGTAGTGGTGGCTGAACGAGAAGGAGTGCTTGGAGTCGAGCCAGCTGATCCGGGTCTTGAACCGGTCGTCGGCCCGGCGGACGTCGACGGTGGGCGTGGTGTTGTCGGTCATGGTTCCTCGCATCGTGCGGTTCCTTGCACGTGCAACGACCGAGTCCCCGCGTTTGTTCCGTGCCGATGCGGCCCGGCCGACGACCGGTGCCGCCAGTCAGGCGATCTGTCGGTGCGACGGCACGACGACGACGGGCCGGTCCGCATGGTGGAGCAGCTGGAGGGCCGTGCCACCCACGAGGAGGCGACGGAAGCCGCCGCGGCCCCGGGCGCCCACCACGATGGCGGCGGCATCGCCGTCGGTGCCGACCTCCAGCAGGCCCTCGACGCGCTGCGCGCCGAACACCTGCAGGTCGATCGGGACGCCGGGCTCCTCGACCGAGCTCACCGCGGCACGTGCCATCGGCTCGAGCGTGGTGTGCCAGCTCGACGCCGCAGGGCCGTGCGGGTACGAATCGGCGAGCGGGTCGTACAGCGCCACCGCCTCGACGGACCCGCCGAGGCGGGCCGCCAGCGCGGCAGCCCACGCCAGCGCCGCCCGGCTGTCGTCCGAGCCGTCGACGCCCACCACCAGGCGAGCCCCGTCGAGCGGCCCGCCGGCGCCGGCCACGACCGCCACCGGCTGCGGGCTGTGGTGGACGAGGTGGGCGGCGAGCGACCCGAGGGGTGGCCGGATCACGCCCCAGCGACCGGTGTCGCCCACGACGACGAGGTCGGCCTGCTGGTCGGTGATCCGCTCGAGGAACACGTCCCGAGGATCACCGAGCGCGACGTCGGCGCTGGCGTGCACCCCACGGAGCCGTGCCGGCTCGCACACCCGCGCCTCCAGCTCCGAGGTGAGCGCCCGCCTCTCGGCGACGTCGTCCTGGTCTGTCACCCGCAGCGCCCGCAGCTCCAGGTCGGTGCGTGCCGCGAGCTCATGGGCCCAGGCCACGGCGAGCGCGGCCTTCTCCGATCCGTCGTCCCCGACCAGTGCGATCTTGAAGTCCGTCATCGTCACGCCTCCCCGCGAGCAGGTCCAGCTCCATCGTGCGACCACGAGGCGGCGCCGACCACGGCCCTAGGTCACGACATCCGAGCGGCGGGTCGCCTGGCCTTCCGCCGCGCGCTCGATGGGGGCCACACTGGGCCCGTGACCTCGCCGTCACCCGCCACCGGGCTCAACCGGGTCCTCTACCTCTCTGCCGGCCTCGTCTGCGTCGGGGTCGGCGGCGCCGGCATGGTGGTCCCGGGCCTGCCCTCGACGATCTTCTTCATCGGCGCAGCGGCCTGCTTCACCCGGTCGAGCCCCCGGCTCGAGCGTTGGGTGCTCGACCTGCCCGGCGTCGGCCAGCTGGTGCAGGACCACCGGGCGGGGCTGGGCATGCCCCGCCGGGCCAAGGTGGTCGCGATCTCGATGATGTGGGCGTTCTCCGTGCTCGCCGCGGTCACGATGTCGAGCCGCCCGGTCGGCGGCACGGTGCTCGCGCTGGCTGCGGTGGGGACGTGGTACATCGCCCGGCGGGTGCCGACCCGCGAGCACGAGCTGGCCCGGCGCAGCCTCCCGCCCACGCCCTGAGCTGTCCGGGTCGCGGGCCGTCCCGCCCGTACGCTCGCACGGCATGGCAGGGACCCGCCGGCGCATCGTCATCATGGGCGCCGGAGGGCGCGACTTCCACGACTTCAACGTGGCCTTCCGACACGACCCGGCGACCGAGGTGATCGCCTTCACGGCGGCGCAGATCCCCGGCATCGACGACCGGCGCTACCCCGCATCGCTCGCCGGTCCGGCGTACCCCGACGGCATCCCGATCGTCCCCGAAGCCCGGCTCGCCGACCTGATCGCGGCCGAGCGCGTCGACGAGGTGGTCTTCGCCTACTCCGACGTCGCCCACGTGGAGGTCATGCACCGGGCGTCCATCGCCCTGGCCGCCGGCGCCGACTTCCGCCTCCTCGGCCCCGCCGCCACGATGCTCCGCTCGACCAAGCCGGTGGTGGCGGTGTGCGCCGTGCGGACGGGCGCCGGCAAGAGCCAGACCGTGCGGCGCGTCGCCCGCATCCTGCGAGACGCCGGACGACGGGTGGCGCTGGTGCGCCACCCGATGCCCTACGGCGACCTGGAGGCGATGCGGGTGCAGCGCTTCGCCACCCTCGCCGACATCGACGCGGCCGACCCGACGGTCGAGGAGCGCGAGGAGTACGAGGCGCCGGTCGCCGCCGGGATGGTCATGTACGCAGGCGTCGACTACGAGGAGATCCTCCGCCGCGCCGAGCAGGAGGCCGACGTCATCGTGTGGGACGGGGGCAACAACGACTTCCCGTTCTTCGCCCACGACCTGCTCATCACCGTGGCCGACCCGCTCCGCCCCGGCGACGAGCTCACCCACCACCCCGGCGAGGTGAACCTCCGACGTGCCGACGTCGTGGTCGTCAACAAGGTCGACGCCGCCGAGCCCGCGGCCGTCGACGCGGTGCTCCGGAACGTTCGCGACGCGAACCCGGGGGCCGTGGTCGTGCAGGCGGCGTCACCGGTCCGCCTCGACGACGGCCCGTCGCTGGCCGGTGTCCGGGTCCTCGTCGTCGAGGACGGCCCCACCATCACCCACGGGGGCATGCCGTACGGGGCCGGCTCGGTCGCCGCCCGAGCCGCGGGGGCCGAGGTGGTGGACCCCCGCCCGCATGCCGTCGGCTCGATCGCCGACACGTTCGAGCGGTACCCCGACATCGGCCCCGTGCTCCCGGCCATGGGGTATGGCGCCGACCAGCTCGCCGACCTCGAGGCGACCATCGAGGCGACGCCGTGCGACGCGGTCGTGTCCGGCACGCCCGCCGATCTCGCCCGGCTGGTGCGCACGGCCAAGCCCGTCCGGCGTGTCGGCTACGAGCTGGCGGAGATCGGCACCCCGACGCTGGCCGACGTCCTCGCGCCCTTCACTGGGCGCGGACCGGCGCACGCCTCGTAGCGATCGAGGGCGGTCTCCGCCCGCTGCCTGCGTCGCGGGCCCGATGGAGCGGCGGCTGTGACCGATGTCCGGGTGACGCCGCGAACAGAACGCGGGTCGGCGGGTAACGACGGACCTGAGCCACTTCCCCGGACCCAGGAGCAGCCCAGCCATGTCGAAGACGAGCGATCTCCCCGACACCGGTCTCGTCGACCGGGTCAAGGCCAAGGTCAAGCAGGCGGCCGGTCCGCTGCTGGGCCGTGACGACCTCGCCGCCGAGGGCCGCCTCGAAGAGGCGAGCATCGACCGCACCGAGGAGGCCCGCGAGCAGCTGGCCGAGGCTGAGCGGGCCGAGACCGAGGCCGAGCTCGAGGCCCGTCTCGCGGAGAACGAGATCGAGGCCGAGCGCCTCGAGGCCGAGGAGCGAGAGCAGCAGCGGCGCGAGCAGATCGAGCGCGACGAGGCCAGGCAGCGGGCGCAGGTGGAGGCTCAGGCGACCCAGCGAGAGCAGGCCATCGCCCAGCAGGAGGCGGCCGAGCGGCGGGCCGCGTCTCGTGAGCACGTGGACGCCCTCGAGGAGCGTGCTGCGACCGAGCGCGAGGCCGAGCAGCTGGAGCAGCGGGCGGAGGCGGCCAAGACCAACGCCGCCCGGCTGGACGCCCTCGACGAGTCCTGACCCGAGCCCGATCCGCCGACTGGAGACCCCCATGCCCGACCTGAAGACCATCCCCCGTGAAGCCGTGCTCGGCACCCTGCGCCTGTGGCGCGTGCCGGTCGACGTGGCCGAGTCGGTGTTCGCACGTGAGTCGTCCCAGCAGGCGATCTCGACCTGGCCGCCGGCCGTCGCCTACGACCGGGTCGCCGCGACCGTCGCCCGGCTCGCGGGGCACGTGCTGCGCGACGACGCCCTGCTGGAGACCGCCACCCTGAAGGCGGCGAAGGCCGCGCAGCTCGAGGCCGCAGCCGAGGCCGAGGCCGCCGCCGAGGCCAAGCGCCGCGAGGCCGAGGACGAGCTGGCCGAACGCCGCGAGCAGGCCGCTCGCAAGGAGAAGGCGGCGACCGCACGGGCCCGCAAGCGCGAGCAGCAGGCGGCCCGCGAGCGGCAGGAGGCGGAGCGCAAGGTGAAGCAGCGCACCGCAGCGAAGGAGCGCGCTGCCGAGGCCACCGCCGAGCGCGAACGGGAGCGCATCGAGGCCGAGGCCCGCGAGGCCAAGCGCCGCGAGCTCGAGGCCGAGCAGGAGGCCCTCGAGGAGGAGCGGCAGGCCCTCGAGGCCACCAAGCGGGCCGCCGCCACGACGAAAGCCGCGAAGGCGGTCAAGAAGGCGCGCAAGGCCGCGTCCTGACCGGGCGTCGGCAGGAGGGTCTCCACGGCGGGGCGAACAACGCGGGATGCGCCGCCGCCGCATCGCCCTCCTCGCCACCGTCACCGCCCTGCTCGCCCCGTCGGTCGCCCACGCCTCGCTGCTCCCGGCCCCGGAGCCGGTGACGGGCGCCGTCGAGGCGCCGACCGCCCTCGCCGACCCCACGGGCGTCCTCGCCTCGCCGAACGTCGAGGTCGTGGCCGAGGTGCCCAACCCCGGCGCGATCGGCGCCCGCTTCCGCGGGCAGCACATGTACGTGACGACCTCCACCGGCCTGACGATCTACGACATCACGGACCCGGCCGCGCCGAGCGAGGTCGGGCGGCTGCCGCTCCCGCACTTCGAGAACGAGGACGTCGACCTCGGCGGCGACATCCTGCTCATCAGCAACGACGCCGCCGAGAGCACCGGGATCCTCTACGTCATCGACATCAGCGACCCGGCGGCACCAGCGATCCGGTCGACCTTCCCGATGGGCGGCGACCCGGTGCAGGGCGGGCCGGGCCACACGGCGTCGTGCGTCCTCGACTGCTCCTTCGCCTGGGTCACCGACGCCGCCGGCGTCAAGGTGATCGACCTGCGCGACCCCGACCACCCGGTCGACCTCGGCACCCACGAGACGCCGGCGGGCGGCGGCATCGCCACCCACGACGTGCAGGTCGACGGCGACGGCCACCCCTGGGTCGTCGGGTTCGGGGGCGCCGCCGCGTACCGGCTGCCGAAGGGCTACGCGGGGGAGGGGCTGGGCGAGCTGCTGCTGACCACCGACCAGGACGGCCAGAGCACCTACTTCGCCGAGCTGGGCGTGGGCGACGGCAGCAAGCCCAACGACTACATCCTCCACAACTCCCTGCGCCGGTCGGGCAGCGACGTCCTCTACGTCACCGAGGAGGACTACACCCGGCCCGGCTGCCGCGGCGCCGGCTCGTTCGAGACCTGGACCGTCGACACCACCGGCCGCAAGCGCCTCGGCGCCGAGCAGTCGCACGTGCTCGACACCTGGCAGACCGAGCTGCTCGCCGACACCGCCCAGCCGGCCGCCGTCTGCTCCGCCCACTACTTCGACGAGCGCGACGGCATCGTCGCCCAGGGCTGGTACCAGCAGGGCACCCGCTTCCTCGACGTGTCCGACCCCACGGACATCCGCCAGATCGGCTACTTCATCCCGCCCGCCGCGCTCACCTGGGCCGCCTACTTCGCCCCGACCGACGACACCGGCCGCACCGTCTACGCGCTCGACGCCGCCTACGGCATCACGGTGCTCCGGCTCACCGGCCCCGGCGCGGCCGACGCCCCCACGGTGACCGCCCCGGTGCTCGCGGCGTGGACCGAGCCGATCGCCACGGCCACGCCGTCGTCGGTGTTCGGCACGGCGTGCTTCCTGCTGCGGTGAGCCGCTCCCTGCTGCCGCGGACCGCCGCCGGTGATTGTTGCATTTCCATGACATAACCGGCGGGGTCGGCGGGAATGGGCCCCGCCGTGGATCGTCGTCGCTTCCTCGCGCTCCTCGGCGTCGCCGGCACCGGCGGCGCGGCCGCCACGCTCGCCAGCCGCGGGCCGGGCGGCGACGCCTCGGCCGCGCCGGCTGAGGCCACCGAGGAGGTCCTCGTCGAGCAGCCGCAGCTGCCGGAGCGGGGCACCCACCGGGTGATCTGGGCGGTGGAGACCGACGAGCCCATGGCCAGCCTCACCTTCGACGACGGCCCCGACCCGGAGTTCACCCCTCGGATCCTCGAGGTCCTCGACCGCTACGGCGTCCGGGCCACGTTCTTCATGATGGGCTGGAACGCCAGGAAGCACGCGTCGCTGGCTCGCGAGGTGGTGGCCGCCGGCCACGAGATCGGCAACCACACCTGGTCGCACCACAACCTGCTGTACACGACGCCCGAGGACACCGTCGAGCAGATGACGCGAGGGGCCGCAGCGCTGGAGGACGTCACCGGGCAGCGCCCCGCCTGGTTCCGCCCGCCTCGCGGCCAGCTGTCGGGCATCACGATCCGCCAGGCGGCGATCCTCGGCACCGACACGGTGATCTGGTCGCTGGAGCGGGGAGCGCCCTCGTCCGCGCCCGCCGCCGAGGTGCGCCGGTACCTCGGCGAGCACCTGGGCATCGGCGACATCGTCGACCTGCACGACGGGCTCGGCCGGGGCACGTTCAACCCGGGGCGGCCCTTCACCGAGGACCTCCGGCACCGGCGGGAGGTCGAGATCGAGGCGCTGCCAGGCGTGATCGAGGACGCGCTCGGGCGGGGCCTGCGGTTCGGCACCGTGTCCGACCTCGTCGCGGTCGAGCGGGTGGCGGCCCGCACCACCGGCACCCCGCCTGCGGACCCCGACGAGGTCGTCGACCTCACGAGTGAGATGTCGTGATGGCCCAGCACGTCGGCACCATCGCCCCGCCCGGCACCGCTGCCGGCGGCGACGGTGCCGACGCCACGCCGCCGGCGCCCGGCCGCCGCCGGGTGGTGGCCCTCGACGCGGTGCGCGGGCTGGCCATCGTCGTCCTGCTCACCGCCATGCACCCGGGCCCCCGTGACGCGCTGCCGTACCAGTACACCCATCCGGAGTGGCACGGGCTCACGTTCATCGACCTGTTCTTCCCGGCCTTCCTCTTCGCCGTCGGCGCGTCGATCCCGTTCTCGACCCGCACCGACCGTCCGGGCGCCGTGCTCTGGCGGGCGGCGAAGCTCGCCCTCGTCGGCGTCGCGCTGGTGACCATCAACGCGCAGGGGCTGCAGCTCGCCGGCGTCCTGCAGCACATCGCCATCGCCTACCTGCTCGCCTGGCTCGTCCTCCGCCTGCCCCGGCGGGTCCAGCTCGGCGTGGTCGTCGCCGCCCTCCTCGGGTCCTGGGCGGCGTTCGTGGCCTTCGCCGACGGTCCCGACCCCTACAGCATGGACGGCGGCTTCGCCCACACCGTCAACACCTGGTTCTTCGGCGACTTCCGCACCGAGGGCATCCCCCAGTCGGTGCTCAGCTTCGTGAACGTCATCGTGGGCGCCTGGTGCGGCCAGCTGGTGCGCGAGCGATCCGACAGCCGGGCCGTGGTGCGCACCGCCTCCGCCTGGGCGGCCGGACTGCTCAGCACCGGGCTGGTGCTGGCGATCTGGGTGCCCGTCAACAAGCACCTCTGGACGCCGTCGTACGCCCTCATCTCCGGTGCCGCCTGCGTGGGCTTCTTCGTCGCCTTCACCTGGATCGCCGACGTGAAGGGCAAGGCGGCGTGGACCAAGCCGCTGGTGCAGCTCGGCTCCAACGCCATCGGCGTCTACATCGTCACGATCCTCGCCGTCGGGAACCTGTGGCGGGTGCGCGGTCCGGTCGACCGCGCCCTCGACCACGTCGCACCGCCGCTCGTCGTCACCATCGGCTGGGCGGTGGCGTGGCTCCTCCTCGGCTGGGTGGTGTGCCGCGCCCTGTACCGGCGGGGGCTCTTCCTGAAGATCTGAGCGGAGGCCGGCGGGACGGGGCCGCGGACCATCGAGCGGCGGGTGGGCGTACCGTCGAGCCATGCCGCTGCGGACCCCACCCCGCACACGCGAGCGCACGTGGCGGGCCGCGCTCGCCGGAGCGGTGGCTGCGGGAGCGGCCCTCGCCGTCGGATCCGTGCCCGCGGCGATGGCCGGCGAGGAGGTCGACCCCGTCACCGCCGTCGGCAACGAGGTCGTCGACCGCTACGCCGCCTCGCTCAAGGACCTGGCCGTGTCGCTGTTCGGGCAGGGCGACAAGGTCGCGCTCGTCCTCGGCATCGTCGTCGTGAGCCTCGTGCTGGGCGCCGGCCTCGGCGTGCTGGCCCTCCGTCGGTTCGCACTCGCCGCCGCCGGCTTCGCGGCGTTCGGCGCCGTGGGCCTGTGGGCGCACCTCACCGACCCGGCCGGCGGCACCGGCGTGCCCGTGTGGTCGGCAGTGATGGGCGTGGCGGCCGGCGTCGGGGTGCTCGCCCTGCTGCTCCAGGGCATCTCGCCGTGGCAGCCGGCTGCCCGGGCGCCGCTCGACGACCCCACGGTGCGCACGCCACCGCGCCGTGCCTTCCTCGCGGCCACCGGCGCCGCCGGAGGGGCCGCTGCGCTCGTGGCGGTGGGTGCGTGGTCGCTCCGGGGCCGCACGCGCATCGACGCGCAGCGCGCCTCCCTGGTGCTGCCCGACCCCGGCCGCCGCACCCGGGTGCCGGACGACGGGTTGGTCGACGCTCCCGGCGTCAGCCCGTACGTCACGCCGAACGAGGACTTCTACCGCATCGACACGGCGCTCGTGACCCCGCAGGTCGACGTCGACAGCTGGCGCCTCCGCATCACCGGCATGGTCGATGCACCCTTCGAGCTCACCTTCGACGAGCTCGTCGCCATGGAGCTGGTGGAGGAGCCGGTCACCCTCGCGTGCGTGTCGAACGAGGTCGGCGGCGACCTGGTCGGCAACGCGGTGTGGCTCGGCGTGCCGCTGGCGACGCTGCTCGACCGGGCCCGGGTGCAGCCGGGCGCCACGCAGATCGTGGGTCGGTCGGTGGACGACTTCACGGTGGGGTTCCCGACGAAGGCGGCGACCGACGGCCGCATCGCGCTGGTGGCGGTGGGCATGAACGGCGAGCCGCTGCCGGCGGCCCACGGCTACCCGGCTCGGCTCGTGGTGGCGGGGCTCTACGGCTACGTGTCGGCCACCAAGTGGCTCACGGAGATCGAGCTGACCCGGCTCGAGGACTTCGACGCGTTCTGGATCCCCCGGGGATGGGCGAAGCAGGCGCCGGTGCGCACGCAGTCCCGCATCGACGTCCCCCGGTCGGGGGCGGAGGTGGCGGCCGGGCCGGTGGCCGTGGCCGGCGTGGCGTGGGCGCCCGACCGCGGCATCCGGCGGGTCGAGGTGCGGGTCGACGACGGTCCGTGGGAGCCGGCGCGCCTCGGCGCCGTGGCCGGCGACGCGACCTGGGTGCAGTGGGTGCACCGCTGGGACGCCGAGCCCGGCGAGCACGTGCTGAGGTGCCGGGCCACCGACGGCACCGGCGAGACCCAGCCGGCCGAGCGCCGACCCCCGGCACCCGACGGCGCCACCGGTCACCACGCCGTGCGCGTCCGCGTCCAGGGCTAGCCCGGGGATCGGCGGCGACGCTTGTCGATGGCGTCGACGGCGAGCA
>DASTYO010000076.1:0-11887 GCA_035764875.1 Acidimicrobiales bacterium
GAACTTCGGATCAGGCTGGTTCCCGCACGTCACCAAGCTGCCGGGTCGCTCCGGCGCCCGCACCCTCGGCACCCGCTGGCACGAGCACTGCGACCGGCACGGCGTCCCGACCGCCGGCTGGCTGGCGGAGGTGTCGGTCGAGGACGTGGCCGAGGTGTTCGCCCAGCCCCTCGACACCGAGGTGCGGGGCCTGCTGGACGCCTTCACCGCGGCGTGGCAGGAGCTGGGACGGCACCTGCTCGAGCACCACGGCGGCTCCGCAGCCGCCCTGGTCGGCGCCGCCGGCTGGCAGGGTGCCCGGTTGGCCGAGGAGCTGGCGACCCTGCCCTGCTGGGACGACCGCCACCGGCTCGGGGACCTCGAGGTGCCGCTGCACAAGCGAGCCCAGATCGTGGTGTCGCACCTGGCCGGCGCCCTCGCGGGCACCGAGCTCGGGCGCTTCGACGACCTCGCCTCGCTCACGGCGTTCGCCGACAACCTCGTGCCCCACGTGCTGAAGGTGCGTGGCGTCCTGGTGGTCGACCCCGGGCTCGACGCGCGCATCGAGCGCGAGGAGCTGCTGGTGTCCGGCGAGCGGGGCGAGGTCGAGCTGCGGGCGGTCGCGGTCCACGCCGTCGAGCGGGTCGTGGCCCGCCTGCACGACGCCGGGCGCGAGGAGGCGACGGCCGCCGGCGTCGATCACCGCCTCTGGCAGGCGGGGCAGGACCCGGCCGTGAAGGCCCGGCCCCGCCACCGCTGCCGGTGCACGTACTACTGACGCAGCGGTCCGTGGCTCAGCGGTCCTGGCCCGGCGCGCGCTCGGCCGGGCTGCCGGTCGTCTCCCGGCAGTTCGAGGCGCCCGACGTGCCCATGTGCCGGCCCTGACCCTCGTTGTCGTGGGCGTCGCCCTGCACGTGCTCGGTGCCGAAGTACGAGAACCCGGGCGAGTCGCCCTCGACGCAGTGGGCGGCGCCGGCGGACGGCGCCCCGACGGCGAACAGGCCGAGGGAGGCTCCGGCGACGGCGAGGGCGGCGAGCTTCTTCTTCATGGCTGGCTCCTGTGGTGCGGGTGGTCGGGGTGACCGTTTCGTCCCGTCCACCGTTCGGTGCCACGACCCGGCTCGGATGACCCGGATGCGCCGGCCACGTTGACATCGCGCCGGCACCCCGGCATCCTGGGGGGCGATGAGCCGCGACCTGGGTCTCCTCCTTCTCATGTAGGCGAGCGCCACATACTGCGCTCGCCCGACCTCCTGTGCCTCCTGGCCAGGAGGTCTCTTGCTTTTCCGACCCATCCGCACCGAGAACCCGTCCCACGAGAGGAACACGACATGCCCCCGCAGCCGGTCACCCCGAAGAAGATGCCCTTCGAGAAGTACCAGCCGTTCCTCCCGCTCGAGCTCCCCGACCGCACGTGGCCGAACCGGCGCATCGAGCAGGCGCCCCTGTGGTGCTCGGTCGACCTGCGCGACGGCAACCAGGCGCTCATCGACCCGATGGACCCGGCGCGGAAGCGCAAGATGTTCGACCTGCTGGTCGACATGGGCTTCAAGGAGATCGAGGTCGGCTTCCCCTCGGCCAGCCAGCCCGACTTCGACTTCGTCCGCCACCTCATCGAGGACGACCTGATCCCCGACGACGTGTGGATCCAGGTGCTGGTGCAGAGCCGGCCCGAGCTCATCGAGCGCACGTACGAGGCCATCGCCGGTGCGCCGCGGGCCATCGTGCACTTCTACAACTCGACCTCGATCCTGCAGCGGCGGGTCGTGTTCGGCCTCGACTACGACGGCATCACCGACATCGCCGTGAACGCCGCAAAGCTGGCCCGCAAGCTCGAGGACCGGGTGCCGGGCACCCACGTCCGCTACGAGTACTCGCCGGAGAGCTTCACCGGCACCGAGGTCGACTACGCCGTCGAGATCTGCGACGCCGTCCGCGAAGCCATCGACCCCGGCACCGACGACAAGCTGATCATGAACCTGCCGGCGACGGTCGAGATGTACACGCCGAACATCTACGGCGACGTCATCGAGTACTTCCACCGCAACGTGCCCCACCGCGACCAGGTGGTGCTGAGCCTCCATCCGCACAACGACCGGGGCACGGCGGTGGCCGCCGCCGAGCTCGGCGTGATGGCCGGCGCCGACCGGGTCGAGGGGACGCTCTTCGGCAACGGCGAGCGGACCGGCAACGTCGACGTCGTCACCCTGGCCATGAACCTGTTCTGCCAGGGCGTCGACCCGGAGCTCGACATCTCCGACATCGACGCCATCCGTCGCACCGCCGAGTACTGCAACCGCCTCGAGGTCCACCCCCGCCACCCCTACGGCGGCGACCTCGTCTACACCGCGTTCTCGGGCAGCCACCAGGACGCCATCAAGAAGGGCCTGGCCGCGCTGGCCGAGACCGTCCCCGACGGCGGCGGCCCGGGCGACTACCCGGTGTGGGAGGTCCCGTACCTGCCCATCGACCCGAAGCACGTGGGCCGCACCTACGAGGCGGTCATCCGGGTGAACAGCCAGTCCGGCAAGGGCGGCGTCGCCTACGTGATGAAGGAGGAGCACGGCTTCGACCTCCCGCGTCGCCTGCAGATCGAGTTCTCCAAGACCATCCAGGGCGTCACCGAGGACACCGGTACCGAGATCACCCCGTCGGACATGTGGGGCCACTTCGAGGACACGTACCTCGCCGACGGTCGCCTCGAGCTGCGCAGCTACGAGCTGCACACCAGCGAGTCCGGCGCGGAGATCACGGCGCAGCTCGAGACCCCCGAGGGGCCCCTCACGGTGACCGGCAAGGGCAACGGCCCCGTGTCGGCGTTCGTGCACGGCCTGTCCGAGAAGCTCGGCGTCGAGGTCGACGTGCTCGACTACTCCGAGCACGCCATCGGCGCGGGCGCCGACACGCAGGCGGTCGCCTACGTCGAGACGGTGGTGCGGCGCGGTGACGACGACGGCGACACCCGCTGGGGCGTGGGGGTGCACGACAGCATCGTCGCCGCGTCGCTGCGGGCCGTGCTGTCCGCCGTCAACCGGTAGCTCAGACCAGCAGCAGGCCGGTCAGCTCGGCCACCTGCACCGACACCTCGAGCCGGACGACCGCGGCGTCGTCCGGCTCCAGGTCGAAGACCCCGACCCTGGGCGTCCAGCCCACGTCGGCGTCGAGCAGCTCCTCGGCGGCGATGACCGCAGTCGACAGGTCGCGGAAGGGCACGTCGGGCCGGTGGTGGTCGGCGGCGGCGTCGACGATGGCACCTGGCAGGTGCCACCCGGCCAGCTGCTCGCGCGCGGCCAGGGCGTGGTCGGTGCCGAACATGGCGCGCTCGCCCCGCAGCTGGGCCTCGGCGTCCGGCCAGGTCGCGTGGGCCGCCGCGTAGGCGGCCGGGTCCCGCTGCCAGAGCAGGATCTCGCCGACGTCGTGGAGCAGTCCGGCGGCGAACGCGTCGCTCTTGTTGAGCCCGGCGCGACCGGCCAGGGCGCGGGCGGCGCAGGCGACCTGCAGGGCGTGGAACCGGGCGTGGGGCAGGCCGTCCGCTCCGTCGAGCAGCCGCATCGCGCCGGCCACGGCCAGCGTCTGGACCATGTTCGACCCGACGAGGGCCACCGCCTGGTCGACGGCCGTGACCTGCCGGGCGAGCCCGTACGCGGCGGAGTTGGCGAGGGCGAGGACGCGCGCCGCGAGGCCCTGGTCGGCGCTGACGACCTGCGCGATCCGCGCCACCGACGACCCGGGGTGGCCGATCTCCTGGACCAGCTGGGCCACCGTGGCCGAGGAGACCGGCACCTCCGTCGCCCTCATGTGCCGTCCACCTGTCCCATGGGCCTCCGTCCGTCCCGACCACCGGCGCGGCGGCGCCAGCGGTTCGCTGCCGGTCCCTTTCGGCGGGGGATGCCCGGCAGTTGAGGCCTCGAGGGCGACCTGTCGGCGTTCCGGCGGGCGTCGGCCGGGACGAAGCGGCGGATGCGGTAGACCCGGTGCCATGGTCCTCGGGCTCGACGCGTTGGAGGTGGGCGACGACCCCGCCGCATGGTCGGCCGCCGGCTTCGCCGTGCAGGACGGGGAGGTGGTCATCGGACGGGTGCGCATCCGCTGCCTCGACGACGGTGGCGGCGCCGACCGCTGGCGGCTGCGCACCGAACCCGGCGGGCCGGACGTGCCGTCATCGGTGGACGGGCTGGCGACCAGCACCACCACGGACGAGCCGGCCCCGCCCGTCGTCCACCCCAACGGCATCGTCGCCGTGGACCACGTGGTGCTGCGCTCGCCCGACCTCGACCGCACCACGGCGGCGTTCGGCGCGCTCGGCCTCGACCTGCGGCGCACGCGCGACGTCGGCACCGCCGACCGACCGATGCAGCAGCGGTTCTTCCGGCTCGGCGACGTGATCCTCGAGCTGGTCGGCCCCAGCACGCCGGCGGGCGACGGCCCGTGCTCGATCTGGGGCTACGCCGTGGTGTCAGACGACCTCGACGCGACCGCCGAGGCGCTCGGCGACGCGTGCAGCCCGCCGAAGGAGGCGGTGCAGCCCGGCCGGCGCATCGCCACCATCCGGACCCGAGAGCTCGGCATCGGCGTCACCCTCGCGGTGATGACCCCGCACGTGAAGGCGCGCTAGGCGTCGCGGCGCAGGCGGCTCTCGACGACGCAGTAGGCGCCGTAGGCCAGGAACCCCACGGCCATGGCGAGGAGGAGCGCGGTGCCCCAGCTCTCGTCGGCGACCCGCTCGAGCGCACCGGCGAGGCCCTGCTTCCGGTCCTCCTCCCCGGCCAGGCCGGCTTGGGCGAGGAAGAAGCCCACCAGCAGGTAGGCGAGCGAGCGGAGGCCGTAGCCGACCCGGCCCAGCAGCACCGGGGTGGAGTCCTCGGAGACCCGGAGGCGCTGGGCGAACTCGGCGTGCACGGCGTGCTTCACGATGAGGTGGACGCCGAGGCCGATGACGGCGAGGCCGGCAGCGACGACGATCCAACGGCCCATCGGCCAGTCGAACACCGTGTCGGTGGCGCTCGACGCACCGTCACCGCCAGAGCCGGAGGACCCGGAGGAGCCGCCGTCGAGGGCGCCCCGGAGCGACGCGAGGGCGAGCGAGCCGTAGAACAGCGCCTTGAACGCCCAGGCGGCGCGGTGCTTGGCGTCGCTCTCCTCCACCGGGTCCCCGGTGACGGCCGTGATGCCCTGCCACACGGCGAGGGCCAGCAGGCTCAAGCCCACCGCCCACAGCGCAGCCACGCCGAAGGGCCGGTCGGCGATCCACTGCAGGGCGCCGCTCGTGCTGGCCTCGCTGGACGACGAGCGGTTGAGGGCGATCTCGAGGGCGAGGAGCCCGATCACGGCGTGGAGGATGCCCTTGCCGACGAGACCGAACCGGGCGAGGGGCTCGACCCAGTCGGGGCTGTCGGGCGACCCGGTCGACGCGGTCCGGGTCGGGACCGCTCGCCGCGGCGCGGTGGCGGTCATCGTCCGTCCCCGTCGCGCTCGTGGCCGCTGTCCCGGTGGCGGTCTCCGTCACCACCGACGTCGGCGGGACGCTGGTCGTGGGCGAGGGCGCTGATGAGCCAGTCGCGGTTGCGGTCGAGGGGCCGCTCGAGCCCCGCCGCCTGGGCCCGCCGGGCGAGCTCGGCGTCGTCGAGGCTGCGCAGCTCCTCCTCGCGGCGGTGCAGGTCGCGCATGGAGTCGCGCTCCACCGTGCCCCGCCACGCCCCGGTGGCCCGACCCCGGTTCTCGATGAAGTCCTTGAACTGCTCGAGGTCCTTCTTGGTGCGGTCGCTGACGTAGCCGCCCCAGTCGGCGACGTGCTCGAGGAACCCGCTGGGGTCGACCTCGAGCTGGAGCACCACGCGGGTGGTGTCGTCGCTCAGCGCGTGGAACGTCACGACGCCGGCGTTCCCGGTGCCGTCCACGGAGGTCCAGGCGATGCGCTGGTCCGGGGTCTGCTCGGTGATCTCGGCCTTCCACTCCCGGGAGACGCCGGAGATGCGGGCCTTCCACCCGAGGTGGGTGTCGTCGAGCTGTTGCACGTCGACGACGTGCTTCATGAACAGCGGGAAGTCCTCGAACTGCGTCCACTGGTCGTAGACCGTGCGGACGGGCAGATCGATGTCGATCTCGTGGATCATGGCGGTCTCCTGGGTCGGGGCTGGCCGGCTCCGTACCCGGAAGTGCCACCCGCGATGTCGGGACCCGCGTGCGTCAGCGGCGCAGCAGCGCGTCGATGCGGCGCCCGGCCACCGCCACGCCGACGGCCACCATCGCCGCCAGGTACGCCACGTGGACCAGCAGCCCGAGCTCGACCTCGCCGGTGGTGAGCGCCCGGCACAGCGCGACGCCCTGGTACAGCGGCGTCAGTCGCACGACCCACGCGATGCCGTCGGGGTACTCGGACAGCGGGAAGAAGGTCGCGGAGAACAGGAACATCGGGGTGATGGCCAGGTTGATGAAGTCGAAGTCCAGGAACGAGCGCATGAACGTCGACCCGGCCAGTCCCACGGACGCGAAGGCCGCCCCGATGAGGACGGTGACGGGGAGGGCGGCGAGGCTCCACCACGACTCGGCCATCCCGAGCAGGGCCATCGTGACGAGGAACGCGGTGGAGTAGAAGGCGCCGCGCAGCAGCGCCCAGGTCACCTCGCCCAGGGCCACGTCTCGGGGTTCGAGCGGCGTGGCCAGCACCGCGTCGTAGAGCTTGGCGTACTTCAGGCGGATGAAGAAGTTGAACGTGGTGTCGAACACGGCGCCGTTCATGGCCGCGGTGGCGAGCATGCCGCTGGCCACGAACGTCTCGTACGGCACCGTCCGGCCGGCGTAGGCGACGTCGCCGACGAGGGCGCCCACGCCGATGCCGATCGAGAGCAGGTAGAGCAGCGGCTCGAAGACGCCGCTCACCAGCAGCGGCCAGTGGCGGACGTAGCCGACGACGTTGCGCTCGGTCATGCGCAGGAACCGGGTCCGGGCGTCGAGCGGCGGCGCGATGCGGCCGCGGTCGAGGACGGCGGAGACGTTCACGGCGTGAGCCGCCGTTCGAAGCCGCGCATCCCGATGGGCAGCACCACGAGCACGAGCGCCACGAGCACCGCGGCGTGCACCGCCGTCCACCCGTCGATCGCGCCCGTGGTGGCGTCGCGAGCCACCTCCACGCCGTGCCACAGCGGCGACAGCACCACCACCGGCTCCAGCACGTCGGGCAGCTGCTCGACCGGGAAGAACGTGCCGGAGAACAGGAACAGGGGGATGACGCCGAGGCGCATGATGAGGGAGAACGTGAGGTCGTCCTGGCGGCGCACCGACCACGCGGCGAGGCCCGCCGTGGTCACCATGGCCAGCAGGACGGCGGCGACGACGGCGAGGGGCGCCCACAGCGAGGCGACGCCGCCGAGCACCGCGGCCACCACCAGGAACGCCACGGCGGCGAGACCGGCGCGGACCCCCGCGCTGAGCACCAGGCCGCCGTACACGTCGCCCGGCGTCATCGGGGTGGCGACCATGCCGCTGAACTGGCCCATCCACTTGACCCCGCCCATCACGCCCCACAGCGCCTCGCCGGCCGTCGCCATCAGGGCGTGCGCGGCGAGCAGCCCGGGCGCCACGAACTCGAGGTAGTCGAGCTGCCCGCCGGCGCCGACGCCCTCGTCGACCAGGCCGCCGAGACCGAGGCCCATGGCGGCGAGGAACAGGATCGGCTGGACGAACGCGCTGAAGGCGCTCCCCCGCCAGGTGCGGGCGAACACGAGCAGCTCCCGCTCGAGGGCGCGGAGGACGGCGCGGGTCACCGGCGTCGCCTACTCGTCCAGGGTCCGGCCCGTGAGGGCGAGGAACACGTCCTCGAGGGTGGCCCGGCGGGTCAGCTCGGTGAGCGGCTCGACCGCCCGGTTGGCCAGCGCCTTGTGGGTGGCGTCGGCGTCGTGGGTGTAGAGCAGCAGCCGGTCGGCCAGCACCTCCATGCGCTCGCACGCCTCGGCGGCCGCGCCGGCGGCGTCGTCCTGCTCGGCCGGCTCGGCGAACCGCAGCTCGACCACCTCGGGGGTCACGTGGCGGGCGATGAGCTGGCGCGGCGAGCCCTCGTCGACGATGCGGCCCTCGTCCATCACCACGAGGCGGTCGCACAGCTGCTCTGCCTCGTCCATGTAGTGGGTCGTGATGATGAGGGTGACGCCCCGGCGCTTGAGCCCGAACAGGCGGTCCCACAGCAGGTGCCGGGCCTGCGGGTCGAGGCCCGTGGTGGGCTCGTCGAGCAGCACCAGCTCGGGGTCGTTGATGAGGGCCCGGGCGATGGTGAGCCGCCGCTTCATGCCGCCGGAGAGCGGGTCGACGCGGGCGTCGCGCCGGTCGGTGAGCCGGGCGAAGCCGAGCAGGTCCTCGGCCCGCTCGCGCAGCACCGTGCGGGGCAGCCCGAAGTAGCGGCCGTAGACGATGAAGTTGTCCCAGACCGACAGCTCGGTGTCGAGGTTGTCCTCCTGGGGCACCACGCCGATCCGTGCCCGGATGGCGGGGCCGTCGCGCCGCGGGTCGAGGTGGAGCACCGACAGCTCGCCCTCGGTGGGCGGCGACACGCAGCTGATCATCCGCATCGTGGAGGTCTTGCCGGCGCCGTTCGGCCCGAGGAACCCGAACACCTCGCCGCGCCGGACGTCGAAGTCGATGCCGTCGACCGCGACGAAGCTCCCGAAGCGCTTCGTGAGCCCGCGCGCCTGGACGAGCGCCTCGGGCGCGCTGGGTTCGGAGGGTTCCCACGCCATCGGGCCGACCGTATCCCCCGCCCGTCACCGGCCCGCGCATCTGTTTCGCGGGCCGTCGGGAGCCGTCCGTACCCTGGGAGGACCATGCTCACCGCCTCCGGACTCTCCCTCGCGCACGGCAGCCGCGTGCTGTTCCGCGACGTCACGCTCGCCCTGTCGCCGGGCCGGCGCGTCGCGCTGGTGGGCGCCAACGGGCAGGGGAAGACCTCGCTGCTGGAGATCCTGGTGGGCCGGCGGACGGCCGACTCCGGCTCCATCACCAAGCCGCGCGACATGCGCATCGGCTACCTGCCCCAGGAGATCCCGTCTGAGGACGACGGCACGGTGCTCGACACGGTGCTGGGCGGCCGGCCCGACATCATGCACCTCCACCACCAGATCGTGGAGGGGCCGGCCGACGCATCACCCGAGGCCCTCGACGCGTTCGGTGAGGCCCAGACCCGCTACGAGCAGCTCGGCGGGTACGCGCTCGAGGCCGACGCCCACTCGGTGCTGGCCGGCCTCGGCTTCGCTCCCGACGACGCCGATCGGCAGGTGTCCGAGCTCTCCGGCGGCTGGCGCATGCGCGTGGCCCTCGCCCGCCTGCTGCTCTCGGGTCCCGACCTGCTCGTCCTCGACGAGCCCACCAACCACCTCGACGTCGACTCGGTGGGCTGGCTCGAGGCCCGGCTGCGGGCGTGGACGGGCGCCCTGCTCTTCGTCTCGCACGACCGCGACTTCATCGACAACGTCGCCACCCACGTGGTGGAGCTGGCCAACGAGACGCTCACCGAGTACGTCGGCGGCTTCGCCGAGTTCGTCGTGCAGCGCGAGGAGCGCATCGCCCAGCTCGAGGCCCAGGCGGCCAGCCAGGCCAAGGCCCGGGCCCAGACCGAGCGCTTCGTCGAGCGGTTCCGGTACAAGGCCACCAAGGCCCGGCAGGTGCAGAGCCGCATCAAGATGCTGGAGAAGCTCGAGAAGATCGAGATTCCCGACCGCAAGGAGCTGCAGGCCCGGTTCCAGTTCCCCGAGCCGCCGCGCACCTCCCGGGTCGTCGCCGAGCTGCGCGGGGTGACCGCGGGCTACGGCGACACGCCGGTGCTGCGCGACGTGTCGGTGCACGTCGAGCGGGGCCAGAAGCTCGCGCTGGTCGGGCCCAACGGCGCCGGCAAGACGACGCTGCTCAAGATGATCCTCGGCGACCTCCCGCCGATGTCGGGCGAGGCGGAGATCGGGCAGTCGGTCACCGTGGCGCGCTTCGAGCAGCACCAGGCCGACGAGCTCGACCCTTCGAAGACCGTCCTGCAGATCGCCCGCGACGGCATCGGCAGCGACACGCCGCGGGGCAAGTCGCTGCGCACCTACCTGGCGTCGTTCGGGTTCCGCGACGACGCCGTCGAGCGCCAGGTCGGCGTGCTGTCCGGCGGCGAGCGCACCCGGTTGGCGCTGGCCAAGGTGATGGCCCAGCCGGCCGGCCTGCTCATCCTCGACGAGCCCACCAACCACCTCGACCTGGCCAGCTGCGACATGCTCGAGGACGCGCTGAAGGTGTACCCGGGCACGGTCCTGCTGGTGACCCACGACCGCTACCTGATCCGCTCGGTCGCCGACGACCTCATCGAGGTCCGTGGCGGCACGGCGAGGTTCCACCACGGCGTCGACGAGGCCGTCCTCACGCCTTCGGCGCCCACGACCCGCCGCGACGAGGCGCCGCCGAAGCGTGCAGCGAAGCAGGCGAAGCCGAAGCAGCCGAAGGGAGCGCCGGGCGGGTCGAAGTCCAACGGTCCGGCCGCCCCGCCGAAGGCGAAGGCGAGGCCGACCGCGCCCGCGAAGGACGCCCAGCGCGAGCGCGAGCTCCGCAAGCAGGTGAACCGGCTCGAGAAGCAGTGGGAGCAGGCCGAGGCGAAGGTGGCCGAGCTCCAGCAGGCGCTCGCCGACCCCGACGTCTACGCCGACGCCGACCGCCTCACCCAGCTCACCACAGCCCTCGACGCGGCCAAGGACGAGGCGGTGCGCCTCATGACCGACTGGGAGCAGTCCGCTTCCCGCCTCGAGCGCTTGGCGTAGGCGGAGCGGCGCGCTGGCGGCGCGTCGTACCGTGGCCGCCATGGCCGTGGAACCGACCGACCTGTCCGCCCACCCGATCCACCTCGGCGGCACCGCGGCCGAGCCCATGGCCGACTTCGACGGCTCGCCCGCCTGGTTCGAGCGCTACGCCGCCGAGCACCCGGGGCCTGGCTTCCTCGTCACGTCGTTCTCGTTCTCCGAGCCGTGGGACACCTGGGAGGTGCACCCGCACGGGCACGAGGTCGTCGTCTGCACCGCCGGCAACATGACCCTCCACCAGGAGACGGCGTCGGGCGAGCAGCGCACCGTCGTGCTCACCGAGGGCCAGTACGCGGTGAACGAGCCGGGGACCTGGCACACGGCTGACGTGGACGGACCGGCGACGGCGCTGTTCATCACGTCCGGCGAGGGGACGTCGCATCGCCCCCGCTGACCGGCGGCACGGCTGCCCCGACCGGCGCGGCGACGAAGGAGGCTTGCGATGGCTGCGATCCGCGACATCGTCTTCGACTGCCGACACCCCGCATCGCTCGCCCGCTTCTGGGCCGAGGCCCTCGACGGGTACGACGTCGCCCCCTACGACGAAGCGGAGCTCGAACGACTCGCAGCGGCCGGCCTCAGTGGACCGGAGGACGACCCCACGGTGCTCGTGGAGGGACGAGCGGGCCCCCGGCTCTGGTTCCAGCTCGTCGACGAAGGCAAGGTCGTGAAGAACCGCGTGCACCTCGACCTCCGTTCCGAGGACATCGCGGCAGAGGTCGAGCGGCTCGTGCAGCTGGGCGCCACCGAGCTGCACCGCGTCGGATCTCGGGTGACGATGGCGGACCCTGAAGGCAACGAGTTCTGCATCGACAGGTCCTGAGGCGGCCGAGCCGCTCCTCGGCACCCGTAGGCGGTCGACCGAAGAGTTCCTGTCGTACCTCCGGAGGAGAATGGGTGGCATGACCGGTTCCGCCACCTACGCCGCCAGCGCCGATACCGCGGCGCTGGCGCGGGAACGGCTCGATCGTGCTGCCGGGTTCGCCGCTCAGGTGGAGGATGCGCAGCGCCAGCTGCTCGGTTCGCTCATTTCGCTGTGGCCTACGTCGGCGTGGCTGGCGGCCGGTGCCACGTCGGCCAAGCGGTGGCTGCTG
>DASTYO010000077.1:0-2842 GCA_035764875.1 Acidimicrobiales bacterium
ACGAGGGTAACGGATAGGTCACGAGGGCGGAAACCGAACGGGGTGTGACGGTGGACAGAAGTGGGTACATGGGCCCGGCTTCCCGCGTCGTACGCCGGAATCAGGGCCTCCGGTGGTGGTGGACATCACGCCGGCCTCGCGGTGTCGGCTAGCCTGCGCGCATGACCGATCGTGCCCCCCGGATCCGCATCGTCGTCGGCAAGCCCGGCCTCGACGGCCACGACCGGGGCGCCAAGATCGTCGCCCGTGCCCTGCGCGACGCCGGCCACGAGGTGATCTACACCGGGCTCCACCAGACCCCGGAGCAGATCGTCGAGACCGCCATCCAGGAGGACGCCGACCTGATCGGCCTCTCGGTGCTCTCCGGCGCCCACATGACGCTGTTCCGCAAGCTGATCGACCTGCTCGCCGAGCGCGACGCCTCCGACATCGTGGTCTTCGGCGGCGGCATCGTCCCCGACGAGGACATCCCGCTCCTCGAGGAGATGGGGGTGGCCCGGATCTTCACGCCGGGGGCGCCGACCCACGAGATCACCGGCTGGGTGGCCGAGCACTTCGGCGAGGACGCCGCCTCGCCCGCGTGAGCCTCGTCACCGGAGCGCCCCGGAAGTGTCCGCGGGCGTGACCCGGCGTACGTCCTCGTCGTTCGACGGGACTAGGGTGCCAAGGCACGCAGTGAGCCGGACGAACGAAGGAACGGGTCGATCGTGGACTTGATGGAGTACCAAGCGAAGGAGCTCTTCGCCAAGCACGGGGTGCCGGTGACGGTCGGCACCGTCGTCACCGAGGCGGCCGACGCCGCCGCGGCGGCCGAGGCCAACGGCGGCCGGGTGGTCGTCAAGGCCCAGGTCAAGATCGGTGGCCGCGGGAAGGCCGGCGGCGTCAAGCTCGCCGAGGACCCGCAGGACGCCGTGGCCAAGGCCGAGCAGATCCTCGGCATGGACATCAAGGGGCACACCGTGCGCCGGGTCCTGATCGCCCCCGCCGCCGACATCGCCGAGGAGTACTACTTCTCGTTCCTGGTCGACCGGGCCAACCGCAACTACCTCTGCATCGCCTCGGTCGAGGGCGGCGTCGAGATCGAGGTCACCGCCAAGGAGAACCCCGACGCGGTCGCCAAGGTCGCCATCGACCCGCAGGTCGGCGTCGACGACGCGAAGGCCGCCGAGATCGTCTAGGCGACCGGCTTCCCGGCCGACGTCGCGGACGCGGCGAAGGACATGGTCAAGAAGCTGTGGACGGTCTTCGTCGAGGAAGACGCCACGCTCGTCGAGGTCAACCCGCTGGTCAAGCTGGGCGACGGCACCCTCGAGGCCCTCGACGGCAAGGTGTCGCTCGACGCCAACGCCGACTTCCGCCACGAGGACCACGCCGCGTTCGAGCTGGTCGAGGACGAGGACCCCCTGGAGCTCGCGGCCAAGGAGAAGGACCTCAACTACGTCAAGCTCGACGGCGAGGTCGGGATCATCGGCAACGGCGCGGGCCTGGTGATGTCGACCCTCGACGTCGTGGCCTACGCCGGCGAGAAGCACGGCGGCGTCAAGCCGGCCAACTTCCTCGACATCGGCGGCGGCGCGTCCGCCGACGTGATGGCCGACGGCCTGCACATCATCCTCGGCGACGAGCAGGTGAAGTCGGTGTTCGTGAACGTCTTCGGCGGCATCACCGCCTGCGACGCGGTCGCCAACGGCATCGTCGGCGCGCTGCACAAGCTGGGCGACGAGGCCACGAAGCCGATCGTGGTCCGGCTCGACGGCAACAACGTCGAGGAGGGTCACCGGATCCTCGAGGAGGTCGACCACGACCTGATCACGGTCGTCGACACCATGGACGGCGCGGCCGACAAGGCTGCCGAGCTGGCCCACGCCCAGAACGCCTGAGAGGGAGAGGAAAACAGAACTCATGGCCATCTTCCTCACGGAGAACAGCAAGGTCATCGTCCAGGGCATGACCGGGTCCGAGGGCATGAAGCACACCCAGCGGATGCTCGACTCGGGCACCCAGATCGTCGGGGGCGTCAACCCCCGCAAGGCCGGCCAGAAGGTCGAGTTCGACGGCGGCGCCTCGGTGCCGGTGTTCGGCACGGTCGCCGAGGCCATCGAGCAGACCGGCGCCGACGTGTCGGTGCTGTTCGTGCCGCCGGCGTTCACCAAGGCCGCCGCGATCGAGGCGATCGACGCCGGCATCGGGCTCGCGGTGGTGATCACCGAGGGGGTCCCGGTCCACGACACCGCGGAGTTCCGGGCGCACGCCGAGTCGAAGGGCACCACCCGGATCATCGGGCCCAACTGCCCCGGCCTGATCAGCCCCGGCAAGTCCAACGCCGGCATCATCCCGGCCAACATCACCCAGGCCGGCCGGATCGGCCTGGTGTCGAAGTCCGGCACCCTGACCTACCAGATGATGTACGAGCTCCGGGACCTCGGCTTCTCCTCGGCCATCGGCATCGGTGGCGACCCGATCATCGGGACCACCCACATCGACGCCCTCGAGGCGTTCGAGGCCGACCCCGAGACCGCGGCGATCGTGATGATCGGCGAGATCGGCGGTGACGCGGAGGAGCGCGCCGCGGCGTACATCCAGGAGCACGTCACCAAGCCGGTCGTCGGCTACGTCGCCGGCTTCACCGCCCCCGAGGGCAAGACCATGGGCCACGCCGGCGCCATCGTCTCCGGCTCGTCCGGCACCGCCCAGGCGAAGAAGGAGGCCCTCGAGGCCGCCGGCGTGAAGGTCGGCAAGACGCCGTCCGAGACCGCCGACCTGATGCGGGAGATCCTCGAGCACCTCTGATTGAAACCCACGTTGACCCGTCAGAAGTTTTCTGGCGGGTCAACGCATTTCG
>DASTYO010000078.1:0-5513 GCA_035764875.1 Acidimicrobiales bacterium
TGCGGCTCGCCGAGCTCGGGGCGCCAGTCGGTATCGGCGGCCCGCTCGACGGCCGGCATGGTGACGTCGTGCACCATGAGGTGGTCGGGGTGCGGGTAGCCGCTCTGGTCGTCGCCGTAGGTGACGACCACCTGCGGGCGCTCCCGGCGCAGCACCTCGACGAGCCTGCCGACGGCCTCGTCGAGATCGGCGTTGGCGAACGCCTCGGGGTGGGCGTTGGCCTCGGTGTCGGGCATCCCCGAGTCGCGGTAGCCGAGGTGCACGACCTCGTCGTAGCCGATGATCTCCGCCGCTCGGGCCAGCTCCTCGCGGCGGACGGCCGGCAGGTCGGCCTTCACCTCGGGGCGGTCCATCGCCGGGTTCAGGATGTCGCCGGCGGCGCCGTCGGTGCAGCACACGAGGACGGTGCGCACCCCCTGGGACCGGTACCAGGCGATGGTGGCCGCACCTTTCGACGACTCGTCGTCGGGGTGGGCGTGCACGGTCAGGATGCAGCGATCGGGCCGGCTCACCCGCTGAAACCTACCGATTGCTGTAGCGATCGCCGCCTTCGTTCACCGTCCAGCTGCCGCCTCGGCGCATCCACCAGCCCGTCCCCACGCCGACCGCGAGCCCGATGAGGGCACCCACCGGCAGCGCGATGCGGAACAGGCCGGTGCGGACGACCGGCCGGCCGAGCCCGTTCGGCTCGAAGGACGCCAGCGTGTAGAAGGGGATGGCGATCAGGAAGAACGCGATGGCGGCGGCGGCGAGCCCGACGGCCACGCCGAGCCCGACGGACCGGGCGAACGAGCGGGACGGGAGCTCGGCTTCGACGGGCGGTGCCATTCCGCCCACGGTACTGCGGGTCCGTACGATCCGGACGTGCCCAGCCGCCCCTCACTCGCCCGGTGCGCCTCGGTCGCGCTGCTGGCGCTGGTGCTCGCCGGCTGCGGCGACGAGGTCGACGAGGTCACCGAGGCAGGCGAGCGGCGCGCCGAACAGGCCCGGGCGGCCGCGGTGGAGGCCGGGCTCGGCGACGACGTGGCGGACTTCCTCGCTCTCGCCGCTCGGGGCGACACCGCCACGTACCGGGTGCGGTACCCCGGTCCCGCCGATGGCACCGAGCTGGTGGTCACCAGCCGCCCGCCGGACCGGCGCGTCGAGGTGGTGGCCGACGGCGTCACCACCGAGGTCCGCCTCGTGACCGGCGGCCAGGCCTTCGAGTGCACGCCGGCGACCGGCGAAGGCGGGGGTGAGGGCGGGAGCGACGGCGCCGAGCCCGCCGAGCCGGCGGGCGACGGCCGCGACGTCGACCTGCGGTGCGAGCGCACCGACGCGCTGGCCGAACCGCCGGGCGCCTTCTCCGAGCGTGCGCTCGAGGAGCTGCAGGACGCGCTGGCCGACCGGGCCGACGACTACGCGTTCGAGGTCGAGACCGCACCGGTGGCGGGCGTGGAGGCCCGGTGCCTGGTGACCCGTCGGCGCGAGGGACGGGAGTCACCCGAGCTCGGCGAGCAGGGAACCCTGTGCGTGTCGCAGGAGGGTGCGCTCCTGCTCGTCGACCAGGGCAGCGACCGCCTCGAGGCCCTCGACTACGACACCGACGTCGACGAGTCGGTCTTCGTCCGCCCCGACCTCGCCGAGGACGGCCGCACCGAAGGCTGACGTGGGCCGCCGGAAGGCGAGCCCACGGCCGACACCCCGCTCGGTACGATCGCCGCCGTGGACGACCCCGACACGTGGCGGTGGGTCTGGCTGGCGGCAGCGGTTGCCTTCGGGCTCGGCGAGATGGCTTCGGCCGGCACCTTCTTCCTCGCGCCCTTCGCCATCGGCGCAGTCGTCGCCGCCGTCGTGTCGTTCGTCGGCGCGCCCATCGGCCTGGGCTGGCTCGCGTTCGTGCTCGGGTCCGGCGCCACGTTCGCCGCGCTGCGCCCGGTCGCCCGCCGGCTCGACGCGTCCACCCGCACGCCGCTCGGGGTCGGCGCCAGCCGGCTCGTCGGCCAGCGCGGCGTCGTGCTCACCGAGGTCCCCGAGGGACCCGACGAGGTCGGGCTCGTGCGCGTCGGTCGCGAGGAGTGGCGCGCCCAGTCCGTCGACGAGTCCGCCATCGAGCCCGGCACCCAGGTCTCCGTGATCGAGGTGCGCGGCACCCGCCTCATCGTCTTCCCCATCGGGCTCCCGCTGCCCCACCGTCCACCGGAAAGGCCCCACCCGTGACGCTCATCGTCGTCCTGGCCGTCATCGGCTTCTTCCTGTTCGCGTACGTCGCCGCCGGCGTGCGCATCGTCCGCCCCTACCAGCGGGGCATCGTCGAGCGGCTCGGCCGGTACAAGGAGACGGTCGATCCCGGGCTCCGGCTCATCATCCCGCTCGTCGACACCATGCGGATCGTCGACATGCGGGAGCAGGTCGTCGACGTGCCGCCCCAGGAGGTCATCACCTCCGACAACGTCACCGTCTCGGTCGACGCGGTCGTCTACTACGAGCCCACGGACCCGCAGCGGCTGATCTACAACGTGGCCAACTTCATGCTGGCGGTGACCAAGCTCGCCCAGACCAACCTGCGCAACGTCATCGGCGACATGCAGCTGGACGAGTCCTTGACGTCCCGCGACAAGATCAACATCGCGCTGCGCGAGATCCTCGACGACGCCACCGACAAGTGGGGCGTGCGGGTCGTCCGGGTGGAGATCCAGCGCATCGATCCGCCGCCGGACGTCATGTCGGCGATGCACGAGCAGATGAAGGCCGAGCGCACCCGGCGCGCCGTGGTCACCGAGGCCCAGGGCCGACGCGAGGCCGCCATCACCTCGGCCGAGGGCGCCAAGGCCGCGGCCATCCTCGAGGCCGAGGGCTCGAAGGCCAAGGCGGTGCTGGAGGCCGAGGGTCGGGCCGAGGCCGTGCGCAAGTTCGCCGAGGCCGAGCAGTACCGGCAGAGCGCGGTGGCCGAAGGCGAGGCGGCCGCCATCCGGGCCGTGTACCAGGCGATCCACGACGGCAACCCGTCCAACGACCTGCTCGCCATCAAGTACCTGGAGACGCTCCAGAAGCTGGGCGACGG
The DNA here is from genome assembly GCA_035764875.1 of Acidimicrobiales bacterium. Classification (GTDB taxonomy): domain Bacteria; phylum Actinomycetota; class Acidimicrobiia; order Acidimicrobiales; family Salinilacustritrichaceae; genus Salinilacustrithrix. The sequence continues at coordinate 3,044 of DASTYO010000078.1, forward strand.
CCAGGCGACGAAGATCATCGTGCCCACCGAGCTGTCCGGCGTGGCCGGCGCCCTCGCCGGCGTCACCGAGCTGCTCGAGCGCTCGGGGAGCAACGGACGCGCCGACGGTCCCGCCTGAGACGGATCGGGCAGGGGATGCGGAGCGCGGACCGGCGGCGTCGGCGCGGCCCGGCGCTGGTCGCGCTGGTTGCGCTGTCGCTCGCGGCCTGCAACGACGACGGGCGCACCCTCGCGCCGGCGTCGTCCACCACGAGCGGCCCGGCGGCGACGAGCACGTCGGTGGCCGAGGAGATCGTCGGCATGCGGGTGACCAGCCCCGACCTGGTGGAGGGCGAGCTGGTCGATCCCCGCGTCACCTGCGACGGCGAGAACGTCCCGCCGCTGCTCGTCTTCAGCGGCGTGCCGCCGGCGGCGGCCGAGCTGGCCGTCGCGGTGGTCGACCTCGACGCCGATGGCTACGTGCACTGGCTGGTGGCCGGGCTGCCGCCCACCACGGCGCAGCTCGGGCCGGGGGAGGTGCCCGCCGGTGCCGTGCAGGGCCGCACGGACTCCGGCGTCGAGGGTTGGGACGGGCCATGCCCGCCCGAGGGCGACGAGCCCCACCGCTACGAGGTCCGGCTCTACGCCGCCGCCGAGCCGATCGGCCTCGCGCCCGGACTCGAGGGGCGCGAGGCGATCGAGGTCATCGAACGCTCGGCGATCGACGTGGCCCGCCTGACCGTGCGCTACGGCCGGGCGGGCTGAGCCGCCTCAGCCGTAGACGAGGCGGGTGATCCAGTCGGCCACGATGGCCGGCTTCTCGGAGCCCTCGACCTCGACGGTGTAGGTGCGGGTGACGTCGATGGCGTTGCCCTTCAGCGCAGCGTCCTTCAGGACCGACGTGGCCCGGACCTTGGAGCCGCTGGGCACGGGGGCGATGAAGCGCAGCTTGTCGAAGCCGTAGTTGACGCCCATGACGACGCCCTTGAACGTCTCGGGGTCCTGCTTGATCGAGCTCGACAGGTGGGGCAGCAGCGACAGCGTGAGGAAGCCGTGGGCGATCGTGCCGCCGAAGGGCGTGTTCTTGGCCGCCTCGGGGTCGATGTGGATGAACTGGTGGTCCTCGGTGACGTCGGCGAACTGGTTGATCCGCTCCTGGCTGATCTCGAACCAGTCGCTCGGCTCGGACTCCTGGCCGATCTGCTCCTGGAACTTGGCGTGGGCGGCGGCTGCGGCTTCGGACATCTGGGTTCGCTCCTCCTGGGGTGCTGACGGTCGCGGACCCTAGCGGCGGTCCTCGTCGGCGACCGCCTCGCCGGCCGGCGCCTCCGCGGTCGGCTCCTCGACGGCGTCGACGTCGATGACCTCGCCGTCGTCCGCCTCCCGACGCGCCGCCTTCTGGGCGCGGATGTCGGCGAGGCGCGCCTTGCTCTCGACGCGCCGGGTCTGGAAGCCGCCGACCGCCAGAGCGATCATCGAGGGGAGCGTGATGATCCCGTAGGGGCCGGCGAACAGGAAGATGAAGCCGGCCAGCGCGACCATCGCCATCGTCCACACGGTGGCCCGCTGCGGCTTCTTCGTGTACAGCAGGGCGATGCCGGTGATGACGATCGGGGTGAGGATGACGCCCGCCGCCACGGCGGGGCCCTCCTCGTCGACCAGCTTGGCGTCCTCGACGTAGGTGACCGTGCCGGCCTCCTCGTCGCGGTCGGTGATGTCGTCCTCGTCGATCTCCTCGAGGGCCGGCGAGTCGGCGTCGACCTCTCGGGTGACCTGCACCGGCGCGACGAGCAGGGTGACCGCGGAGACGATGGTGAACATGAAGGCCATCACGACGGCCCGCTGGCCGGGCACCTTGTAGGGAGACTCCCGCCGGCGACCCTTGGTGGTCGCCTTGGCGTCCTTGCCGGCCTTGGTGGTCGTGGTGCGGGCGCCGGCCGTGCCGGCCGGGGCCTCGCGCTCGCCCCGGGCCAGGGCGGTCGCCTCGCCGGCCCGCTCGGACCGGGCCCGGCGAGCCTCCCGCTCCTGGCGGTTCTGGCGCTGCCGCTTGTTCTTGCTGGGACGGTTGGTGGCCACGTTCTGACGGTAGGCGAGGCGCGGTCGGCCTCCACACTCGCCCCCAGCCAGATGGGGTGAAAGGGGTCGAAGGACCTTTTCCGGGCTCGCGCGGCGTGACTACAGTCCGGCCGATGCAGCGGCTGCTGACCGGACTGCTGGGGGTGTCGCTCCTGTTGGCGGCGTGCGGCGACGACGACGCCGACGACGACCGCGCCGCCGTCACGTCCATCCCCGACGAGACGCCGACGACGTCGACCACCACCACCGAGCCCGAGACCGTGGCCGTCGACGTGATCCCCCAGGACACCTCGCTCATCACGGAGGACTACGTCGAGCAGGTGTTGGACGCTTTGTACGAGGCGACGTTGGAAGCGACGCGATTGACGCGGACAGCCGGGGTGGTGGACGAACCGGCGATCCGAATCATCGAGGC
>DASTYO010000079.1:0-17122 GCA_035764875.1 Acidimicrobiales bacterium
TGTGGAGCATGCCGGGGAGGGTGATGTCGTCGAGGAAGTGGCCGTGGCCCTCGACGAGGCGAGCGTCCTCCAGGCGCTTGACGCTGTGGCCGATGCCGCCGATCTCCGGATGCGGAAGGGTGGTGGTGGGCTCCTCGACGGTCGTCATGCCGTCACCTCCTGCGCGGCCCCGGCGGTGGCGCCAGCGGTGGCCTCGGCCGCGGCCCGGATCGACTTCACGATGTTCACGTAGCCCGTGCAGCGGCACAGGTTCCCGGAGATGGCCCAGCGGATGTCGTCCTCGCTGGGCTGCGCGTTCTGCTCGAGCAGCGCCTTGCCGACGAGCATCATCGCCGGCGTGCAGAACCCGCACTGCAGGCCGTGCTGCTCGTGGAACGCCTGCTGGATGGGGTGCAGCGCGCCGTCCTGCTTGAGGCCCTCGACGGTGGTGACCTCGGCGCCGTCGGCCATGACGGCGAGCACGGTGCACGACTTCACCGGTACCCCATCGAGGAGCACGGTGCACACGCCGCAGCTCGTGGTGTCGCAGCCGACGTGCGTGCCGGTGAGGCCGACGGTCCGCCGCACGTAGTCGGCGAGGAGCTGGCGGGGCTCCACGTCGTCGGTGCGGCTGGTGCCGTTGACGCTGACGGTGATCTCCATGTTCAGCTCCCCCCTGCCTGCTCGGCTGCGGTGGCCAGGCCGCGGCGCACGAACGTGCGCACCACCTGGCGCTTCCACTCCTCGGTGCCCCGGATGTCGGTGTGCGGATCGGCGGCGCGGGCCGCCGCCTCGGCCGCCTCGGCGAACAGCTCGTGACCCGGGCGCTCGCCCACGAGCAGCGCCTCGGCGTCGGTGACCTTGAGGTTCTGGCTGTACACGGATGTCAGCGCGATGCCCGCCCGGGAGATCGTGCCGTCGTCGGCCAGCTCGAGGTGGGTGGCGGCGGCGACGGTGGCGTAGTCGCCGATCTTGCGCTCGAGCTTCAGGTAGGTGCCGCCGCTGCGGCCCGCCGGGACGCGGATGCGGACCTCGGTGACGAGCTCGTCGTCCGCCAGTGCGTTGGCGAAGAAGCCCTGGACGAAGTCCTCGATGGGGATCGTGCGCCCGCCGCCCCGGCCCTGGGCGACGACGTCGGCGCCCACCGCGAGCAGCACGGAGTTCCAGTCGCCCTCCGGGTCGCAGTGGGCGACGGCGCCGCAGAGCGTGCCCCGGTTGCGCACCAGCGGGTCGGCGATCCACGGCGCCGCCGCCGCCACCGCACCAGTGGGCAGCGGCGACGCCGCGACCTGGGCGTGGCGCACCAGCGCCCCGACCCGCAGGTGCCCGTTGGTGCGCTCGACGGCGTCGAGGCCGGGCAGCCGGTTGATGTCGATCAGCGTCGCCGGCGAGGCGAGCCGCACCTTCATCATCGGCAGCAGGCTCTGCCCGCCGGCGATGAAGCGCGCCTCGTCGCCGCCGGCGGCCTTGGCCTCGACGGCCTCGGCGACCGACGCCGGCCGGACGTAGTCGAACGACGACGGGAACATGGCGACCCCCCGGTTGCCTCGGCCGTTGTCTCCCCGGCCGCTGCGTCGGACGATAGCCCCGACCGAGGTCGCTCGTCTCGGGGTCCCCGGTCAGCCCGTGGCGCGCTGCTGCTCCATCATCCGCTTCAGCACGTGCAACCAGCGCGAGGTGAGCAGGTTCACGAACCGCTGGGCCAGGACCCCGACCACGGGCAGGTGCTCGAGTCGAGTGCCCTGGCGCTCGTCGACGACGGTCAGGGTCATCCCCGAGTTGACCGAGTCGAACAGGAACGTCTCGGTCTGCGGCCCACCGGCGGGTCCGGTGTCCCGCATCACGATCCGTTCGTTGGGCACGGCCTCCACGATCTCGATGTCGCCCTGCATGTTGATGGCGCCCGCCATCTTCGCCTCGTATGCGAAGGTTGTCCCGGTCAGCTCGGGCGTGCGCTTCACGTCCTTCACCGACCACTTCAACCACGCTGGGGCGACCGTGGGCCAGTTCTCCACATCCTTGTAGAAGTCGAACACCTGCTCGACAGGCGCGTCGATGTAGATGGTCTCGGCGGTCTTGATCATCACCCTCACCTCGCTTGTGCGGAACCCTCACCTGTACGTGAACGCAGGAGATCCATCCCGGCCAGAGGCGAAAGACTCTTGCCCGAGGCGTCGCGCGAGACCCGGGGCGTACGCTCGCGGCCATGGCGTTCCGGGGCTGGCCGGTGGAGGCGATCGAGTTCTTCGAGGGCCTCGAGGCCGACAACTCGAAGGCGTACTGGACGGACAACAAGGCCACCTACGAGCGGTGCGTGCGGGCGCCGATGGAGGCGCTGCTCGCCGAGCTGGCGCCGGTGCACGGCGAGGGCCGGATCTTCCGCCCGAACCGCGACGTGCGGTTCAGCCGGGACAAGTCGCCGTACAAGACGAACATCGGCGCCACGTTGGCCGCGGGCGGGTACGTCAGCCTGAGCGCCGACCAGTTCGGCGTGGGCACCGGCTACTACACGATGGCCAAGGACCAGCTCGAGCGGTACCGCGCCGCGGTCGTCGACGACGACGAGGGGCCGGCGCTCCAGGCGTTGGTCGACCGGCTGCGCGCCGCCGACCTCGAGATCAGCGCGCACGACATCCTCAAGACGGCACCGCGGGGCTTCCCCAGGGACCACCCGCGCATCGAGCTGCTGCGGATGAAGGGCCTCATCGCCTGGCGGTCCTGGGAGATCGGGGCGTGGCTCGAGTCGGAGGAGCCGGTGGCCCGGGCGAGCGCGTTCCTGGAGACGGCGCAGCCCCTCATGACCTGGCTGGACGAGAAGGTGGGGCCGTCCGAGCTCGAGGGCGTCTGGGGTTGAGCCCGGCGGGGCCTACGGGTTCGCCTGGATGAAGTGGTCGATGCCGGCGGCGAGCACGTCGGGCGCGTCCTCCTGGCAGAAGTGGCCCACGCCCGGCAGCTCAACCACCGGGGCGTCGGGCCACAGGGAGCGGAAGTCGGCGATCGCGTACTCGGGCGGGATGGCCCGGTCAGCCATGCCCTCGTAGAGCACCGCCGGCTTGGACCGCAGGGCGGGGACGCCGTCGACGCCGGCGAGGACGTACTCGGCGATCCGGCCCGTGTGCACGTCGACCGGGAACTCGTAGCCGCCGATGCACTCCTCGGGCGTGGCGAACGGTGCGGCGTAGGCGCGGACCCAGGTGTCGGTGATCGCCTCCGGGTTGTTCAGGCCGAGGAGCTTCATGACCGAGAGCACCGTGGTGCCGAGGTTGCGGAGCACCGCGTCGGCCCGCCCCGTGCGCAGGCTCTCGTCGATCCACCGGAACCACGGCGAGTCGCGGATCTGCGGCACGTCGTCGCCCACCCGGCCGTAGCCGGCGACGGTGTTGGCGAGGAACAGCCGCTTCACCCGGTCAGGGTGGCGCACCGTGTAGGCGGTGCCGATGGGTCCACCCCAGTCCTGCACCACGAAGGTGATGTCGCCGACGCCGAGGTGGTCGAGAAGCGCGGCGAGGTTCTCCGTGTGCGCCCGGAGCGTGTACTCGCGGTCCTGTGGCGTCTCCGACTTGCCGAACCCCATGTGGTCGGGGACCAGCACGCGGTATCGACCGGACAGGCGAGGGATGATGTGCCGGTACAGGTAGCCCCAGGTCGGTTCCCCGTGCAGGCACACGACGACCTCGCCGTCCCGCGGGCCCTCGTCGACGTAGTGCTGCACGAAGCCGTGGCCGTCGAAGGTGTGCGGTTCGAAGGGGAACGTGCCGTCGAAGGTCTCGTCGAGCGGGATCATCGACGGCGGACCGTATCCCCCGAGCCGCGCGCTCGTCGGCGGATCACGGCCCGCTGCTCCTCGGTCTCCGGGCAGCGCCGGTCGGCCTTGCGGGTGCCGGCGCGCAGCTCGCGAAGGCGCTGCTCGATGGAGGCGTGGTCGTGGCCCTCGTCGGCGAGGATGCAGCCGATCACCGTGCCCGTCCGTCCGACGCCGCCCCAGCAGTGCACGTACACGCCACCCCGGGCCCGGTGCTCGTCGATGGTGCGGACGATGTCGTCGTAGCGGTGGTCCTCGAGCACGCCGAGGTCGGGGATGGGCACGTTCACGTGGCGCAGGTCGAGGCGCCGGCTGTCGGCCGCCTGCACGACCCGGTGGGCGTACGGCTCGAGCTGGTCCTCGGGCGTGGTGAGGTCGACGAAGGTGCGCACGCCGGCGTCGACCAGCACGTGGAGCTTCTCCTCGGAGCGGACGGGTTCGGCGAGCGACGCCGGGTACTCGCCCGCGAGCACGTGCTCGTCGACCCACCAGGCGTGGAGCAGGTCGTCGTGGGGCCACCCGGGCGACGTGTCGCCGCCGCCGGCCCGGAACAGGCTGCGGGCCAGCTCCGTGATGCGGGCGCCGAACACCAGCTTCGCCCGCCAGCGGGCGGGGATGCCCTCGGCACCCCAGCGGGCGCCGGCGAGCTGGCCGGCGATGGCGGCCGTGGTGTCGGCGTCGTCGCCGAGGTTTGCGGCGCGCAGCACGGCCTCACGGAAGTCGGCGGCCCCCGCCACCGCCCAGATCGCCGCCTCCAGCGCGTCGACGCAGTACCCGGTGCCGCGGATCGCCGGCGGCTCCTTGCCCTGCCACGACCCGCGGGTGACCGCCTCCACCGCCGGGTGCAGCGGTCCCCACTGCCAGAAGCCGGGGTCGAGCACGTCGCCGGCGTCGGCACCGGCGACGAGGGCCGCGGTCATGGCGCCGAGCACGCGGCAGGCGTCGACCGGGCGGTCCGCGGCGTGCGTGGTGCGGCTCGACTCGGCCGATCGGGCGGCGGCCTCCTCCACGTCGGCGTGCCAGCGGATGGGCACCGGGGCCAGGCGCATGAGCGACCCGTTGGCCGCCGCCTCGGGGTCGGGGGAGGGGTCGACGGGCACGCCGGTGCGCTCGAACCGCGTGAGCTGCGCGGCCGTCGTGCCGCCGATGTCGAAGCACGTCCCGGTGGAGCTGAGGTACCCGTCGCGCCGCCACGCCACGTAGCGGCGGACCTGGTCGGCCAGGTCCATGTCCCCGGTGTCGGCCAGCGACTCGGCCAGGCACAGGGCCATCGACGTGTCGTCGGTCCACGCCCCGGCCCGCAGGTCGAACGGACCGCCACCGACCAGGTCGGTGATCGGCTCGAACGTGCCCGGCCGCCGGAACTCGAGGGTGGTGCCCACGGCGTCCCCCGCCGCGAGCCCGACCAGCGCACCGACGGCGCGGTCCTCCGCTGTGGTCATGTGCATCTCCTTCCGCCGGGCCACCTGGCTAGCACGGAAGGGACCCGCCGGCGGCGGGATGACGCGATCAGCGCTTGAGGGTCACCGCCCACCGGGTGCCGTCCCAGACGGCGCCCGCCTTCACCACGTCGACCACCGTGAACGTGACGCTGTTCGCGCGCTTGGGGATCTGCACCCGGTTGGCCTCGGTGGTGCACCTGCCCGACACGTCGGTGGTGCACGACCGGGTGGTGCTGACCCCGCCGGTCACCTGGAAGTGCACCGTCGCACCTGCCACGCCGGCGCCGTGCTGGTCGAGCACGGTGACCTCCGCCCATGCGTACCAGACCGTGCTCCACCGGCTGCTCGACCCGTGGCCGATCAGGGTGCCGATGCGCATCGTCGTGGTCGTGGCGGCGTTGGCCACCGTGACCGTCACCGGCGCGGAGGTGGCCGTGTTGCCCGCCAGGTCGCGAGCCACGGCGGTGATGACGTGGTCGCCGTCCGCCACGCTCGTGCTGTCCCACGTCGCCTGGTGCGGAGCGGTGGTGTCGGTGGCGATCACGGCCCCGTCCACCAGCAGCTCGACAGAGGACACGCCCACGTCATCCGTCGCCTGGGCCGACACCGTGACCGAGCCCCGCACCACGGCGCCGGCGGCGGGGGAGGTGATCGACACGGAAGGTGCCGTGGTGTCGGGGCCGGTCATGGACCGGGCGAGGGTGGTGGCACGGTCGACGTCGAGCAGCGGCTCGGCGATCCCGTCGGAGTCGTTGGTCCAGCCGCCGTGCCCCGCGCAGCTGCCCGCTGACGTGGCCTGGACGCCGTCCGGGCACTCGCCGGTGGCCCGCAGCACCTCCCGCACCTGTGCCGGGCTCAGCCCGGGGTTGGCGGCGAGGACCAGCGCAGCCGACGCTGCCGCGTGCGGCGAGGCCATGCTCGTGCCGCTCTTGCTGCCGTAGCCGCCCGGCACCGTCGAGTAGACCTGCGCGCCCGGCGCGATGACGTCGATCGGCGCACCCCGGTTGCTGAACGGGGCCATCGTGTCGTCGCACAGCTGCATGAGCAGCGACCAGTCGATCGTGCAGCCCGCGCTGCCGCCCGCAGAGCCGTCGCCGTCGACGTAGGCGGACACGGCGATCACCTCCGGGTAGGCCGCGGGCACGAAGGGGTTGGATCCGATGTCCGTGGCGTTGTTGCCGGCCGCGGCGACGACGGTGATGCCGGCGTCGACTGCGTTGCACACGGCCTGGCGCATCGGGGTGGCCGCGCAGCCGTCGCCCACCGGGCCGAGATCGCCGAGGCTCATGTTGATGACCGTGGGCCGCCCGTCCTGCAGGTGCAGCGCGAGCACGTGCTCGATGCCGCAGATGACGTCGGCGTCGGTGCCGCTGCCCGTGGCGTCCTCGACCACCTTCACCGGGACGATCTCGACCTCCGGCGCCAGCCCCACGATGCCGGTCCCGTTGACCCGCGCGGCGACGGTGCCGGTGACGTGCGTGCCGTGACCGATCACGTCCTCGATGCTCGGGCTGCCCGGCGCGCAGCTGGTGGCGGCGGTGAACGGCTGGAGCTCGGGGTGGTCGGTGTCGATGCCGCTGTCGAGCACGCCCACGCGGACGGGCACGTTGGGCGGGTCCAGCATCGTGCCGCGCTGGGGAGGCGAATCGGTCAGCGTCTGGTAGCCGCCGATGCGCATGATGCCGACGGGGACGCCGTCGACCAGCTCGACCGCGGAGGCCGCCGTCACGTCCTCCACCTCGGGGTTGCGCCTGAGCGCGTCGGCTGCCTGTGACGATCCCTGGAACGAGAACCCGTTGAGGGCGACCTCGTACACGTGGTCGACCCGCCCGCCGTGGGGCGAGACCATCGGCTGCGCCAGCTCCCGTGCGGGCGCGCCGGGGCGCAGCTCGACGATCCACGTCTGCCGCTCATCGGAGGGTGGTGCCTGGGCTGAGGCGGGGATGGAGGTCAGGAGCGTCGTCCCCGCGAGCGCGAGGCACCCGAGCACCGCCACGGCGCGAACCTTCATGAACCGCCTCCTTCGCCGGGGCGGCGGCTGCCCGCCTGCCATCACATCCGATGGTCCGCCGATGCCTCTCCGTGGGCAAGAGTCGGATGGGGTGCTGTGCAGGATCCGCGTGCTGCAGTGCGTGGAACGCGCAGAGGTGTGCTCGTGCGGTGCGGAGCGCTGCTCCGCGTGGTGGTGCACCGGCCGCGATGCGTCGCCCACGGGTGCGTCGCCGGAGGCGAGGTCGGGAGCGGGGTGAGAGACTCCGGCGATGCCGACGGCGGTCCGAGCACGGGGTTGGGGCGCAGTGCTCCTCGTCGCGCTGGGCGCCACCGTGGCCCAGGCGTTCGGTCGGTTCACCTACAGCGTGCTGCTGCCGGCGGTGCGGGACGACCTCGGGATCTCCAACACGGTCGCCGGCCTGCTCGGCACCGCGAACGTCGGCGCCTACCTGCTCGGCACGCTGCTGATCATCCGGGCGACCGCCACCGTGCGCCTGCTCACCATCATGCGGGTGGGCCTGGCGCTCTCGCTCAGCGGGCTGGTGATCGCGGGCATGGCGCCGAACGGCCCGGTGCTGGCCGTGGGGCTCGTGGTCATGGGCCTCGGTGGCGCGTGCATCTGGATCCCGTCGCCGGCGATCGCCGCCGCCGGCGTGCCCGAGGAGCGACGGGGCCTGGCCGTGGGGATGATCGGCGCCGGCATCGGGGTGGGCATCGTCTTCGCCGGCCGGCTCGCCGAGGTCCTGCGCGGGCGGTGGGGCGCCGAGGCGTGGCAGGACCTGTACCGCATCGAGGCCGTCATCGGCGTCGCCGTGGCCCTCGCCATCGTCGCCCTGCTCCGCCCGACTGCCGGGCGCGACCCGGTGCCGGCCCGGGCGAGCAGCGGCCTCGCCGTGCTCCGCACGATGCCCGGGTGGGTGCCGCTCACGCTGGCCTACGCCGCGTTCGGGTTCAGCTACCTGCTGGCCATCACGTACCTGACCGCTCGGTTGGAGGACGACGCCGGCTACAGCGAGGGCCGCGCCGCGGCGATGTTCGCGCTGGTCGGGCTGGCCACGGTCGTCGGCGGCGTGGTGCTCGGCGCCATCGCCGACCGCGTCGGCCCCCGGCTGGCGCTCGTCGGCGGGTTCGCCACGTTCGCCGCCGGCGCGGCGGCCGTGCTCACCGGCCGCGAGGTGGTGGTGGCCGCCGGCGCCGTCGCCATCGGCACCATGTTCGGCGGGCTGCCGTCGGTGATCGCCACGTACATCGTGCAGGCCAGCGACCACGTCAGCTACGGGCCCCGCTACGCCGTGGCCACCCTGGCCTTCGGCATCGCCCAGGTCACCTCGCCGCAGGTGGGCGGCCTGCTCGCGGACGTCACCGGCTCGTTCACCGTGGTCTTCGCGCTGTCGTGCGGGGTGGCGCTGCTCGGCGCGGTCTCGTCGTCGATGCTGCCGTCGCCTCGGGCCGCGGCTGCGGTGGCGACGACGGCCCCCGCCGATGACGCCGTCCCGGTGGAGCGGCGGTGACCTCGGGACCGTCGACCGTCGCGGTGCTCTGCCCGCACCCCGACGACGAGGCCATCTTCTGCGGCGGCACGATCCGCGCCCTCGCCGACGCCGGCCACCGCGTCGTCATCGTCGCCGCCACCAGCGGCGACAACGCCGACGGCACGCCCAGCCCCGAGCTGCGCGAGCTGCGCCGGCGCGAGCTCGAGGCGGCGGGGGAGCTCCTCGGCGCCGCGGCGGTGCACCACCTCGGCTTCGTGGACTCCGGCATCGGGCCGGTGGTGCCGCCGGAGGCGTTCGTCCGGGTGCCGGTGCCGCAGGCGGCGGCCGCGCTGGCCGACATCCTCGTGGCCGAGCGCGCCGGCGCCCTGATCGCCGACGGACCGGAGGGCATCTACGGCCATCCCGACCACATCCACGCCCACCACGTGGCGGTGCGGGCCGGCGAGCTGGCCGGGGTGCCGACCCGCTTCGAGATGACGGTCGACCGCGAGCACCTGCACTTCGTCGACGTCCACGTCGTGCACACCGCCACCGAGGCGGTCACCGAGGCGTGGGGGCACCCGAGCCGGTACGGGCACGCCACCGTGGAGATCGACCTGCTCGTCGACGTGCGCGCCCACATCGGGGCCAAGCGGGCGGCGTTCGCGGCGCACGCCAGCCAGCTGCCCGACCACTCCGAGGCCATGCGCCTCGACGAGGCCGCGTTCGCCGCGGTCTACGGCATCGAGTGGTTCAACCGGGTCGGCCCGCCGGGGCCCATCGACCAGCTCAGGTGATCTCCGCGCCCTCGGGCTGGGCCCGCATGTCGCCGACGTCGGCGCCCCGAAGCAGCCGGATCACCAGCTGGCCGTTGGTGAGCGTGGCCTCGATGCCGGCGCCGAAGCCCTCCGGCACCTCGAGGTCGCGCTCGTAGCCGCCGAAGTCCCACTCGTCGAGCAGGTACTCCCGGGGCGCGGCGCTGCGGAGGTGGGCCCAGAACCGCAGGTGCGTCCCCCGCTTCTCGATGTGGACGTCGCTGCGCTGCACCGCGCACATCGGGGCGACGATGACGAGCGCCTCGGGCGCCTCGTACATCCGCACCGGTACGCGCTGCGGCGTCATCGAGTCCTCGGTGGCGACGGTCGCGTCCACGACCTCTGCGTGTTCGGGTCGGGTCATGGCCCGACCGTACGCCGGGGAGGCACGGGTGTCATCCCGGCCGCTCAGCCCGCCGACATCGACAGCACGAAGGCCACCGACGGGTCGGCCCGGCCGTCGAGCACCTCGCGGTACGTGTCGGCGACGGCGTCGGGCCCGTGGCGCTCGACCACGGAGATCCAGCCGTCGACCACCGGCAGGAACGCCGACCAGGCCTCGGCGAAGCGCGACTCCACGCCGCCCGGACCCCAGTCCTCCCGGCGCTTCACGATCTGATCGGGGGCGAAGAAGAAGGTCGGGCGCGGTCCGGGCAGCTCGCCGCCGTCGTCCGCCGCGTGCTCCCAGTGGGTGCCGCCCACGGACACGCTCGCGGTGAGGCCATCGAGGTGCTCGTGCACGGCGCGGCGGACGCCGGCGTCGCCCGCCATGTCGACGTAGACCGCCGGGACGTCGGCCGGCAACGAGGCCACGTCGTCGTAGGTGACGACCCGGTCGTACGTGCCGAGGCCCTCCACGAAGGCGACGTTCCCCGTCGAGGTGAGCCCGACGACCTCGGGCCGCTCGGTCCGCTGCGACAGCAGGTGGGCGAGCCCGAAGGCGGTCTTCGACGACGCGCTCGACAGCACCACCAGGCCGTCGCCGGCCTCGAAGAAGCCGTTGTCGGCCAGCCAGTCGTCGAGCACGAAGTCGGTCATGAACAGCGGCCGCAGCAGCATCTGCAGCGCCTCGGTCGTCGGGTCGTACACGGGGTCGGCGGCGCAGCGGGTGTACCCGTTGTACGCGGCGGGGAGGCCGGCCCGGTGGGCCGATGCGTCGGTGAACCCGTGGTCGCCGACCCGGGCGGGCGTCACGATGAGCTCCTCACCCATCGGGAGGTACCCGTAGATCAGCTCGCCGTCGTCGAGGCCGGTGCCGTTGGCCTCCACGACCTCGGCGAAGCCCCACACGGGGATCCGCCCCCAGCCCTCGCCGTCGGCGGCAGCCGGGAAGAAGCTCCAGTAGCCGAGCGCGTCGCCGAACACGGCGTAGGTGACGTTGTTGGCGCTGAGGCCGAAGCGCCGGACGGCGAGGCGGGCCTCGCCGGCCTCGATGGGCGCGGGCGGCGAGTCGACCACCCGGGTCTCGTGCAGATCCGAGCGGTTGACCTCGAGGTGCATGGGCGGACAGTAGGCCCTCAGGCTCCGAAGATGGCCCCGGGGTTCAGGATGCCGTTGGGGTCGAACGCCGCCTTGATGCGGCGCATCAGGGCGATCTTCGCCGGGTCCTCGAGCTCGAGGAAGTACTTGTTCTTCGTCCGGCCGAGGCCGTGCTCGCCGGAGATGGCGCCGCCGTGGGCCATGCCGAGGCGGAACAGCTCGCGCATCATCTCGTAGCGCTTCTGGGGGTCGGGCTGGAACACCGACAGGTGCACGTTGCCGTCGCCTGCGTGGCCGCAGCCGGCGATGAACGTCTCCCGCTCCTGGGCGAGCTGCGACACGGCGGTGAGGAAGTCGTCGATCGACGCCCGGGGCACGACCACGTCGACGATGTCGTCGGCGCCGGCGCCCTTGGCCAGCCAGAAGGCCTTCTCCCGGCCCTCGATGAGCTGGGTGGCCGCGCCGGATGGGAGCACGTAGACGTCGATGGCTCCGAGGCCGGCGACGAGCTCGGCGAGCGCCTGGGTGTCGGCGTCGAGGCGGTCCTCGTGCCGGTCCTCGAGCTGGATCACCAGGTAGGCGAGCGCCTGCTGCTTCACGTCGTCGGGCACGCCCACCTCGACGCCGAGCGTGCTCTGCATGCCCGACATGGTGAGCATGTCGATGTACTCGAGGATCATCGGGCCGATGCCGCTGCGGACGATGACCGGCACGGCGGAGGTCACCTCGTCGAGCGTGGTGAACGGCGCGAGCACCGTCGCCCGGTGCTCGGGGCGCGGGTACAGCTTGAGGATCGCCTCGGTGACCACCGCCAGCGTGCCCTCCGAGCCGATGATGAGCTGGGTGAGGTCGTAGCCGGTGGAGCCCTTCACGAAGCGGCCGCCTGTCGTGATGACCTCCCCGGACGCGAGCACGGCGCGCAGCCCGAGCACCTGGTGGCGGGTGACGCCGTACTTCACCGCCCGCATGCCGCCGGCGTTGGTGGCGACGTTGCCGCCGAGGCTGGCGCTGTACTCGCCGGGGAACACGGGGTAGACGAGCCCGCGCGGTGCGAGCGCCTGGTCGAGCTGGTCGAGGGTGACGCCCGGCTGCACGACCGCCACGAGGTTGTCCTCGTCGATCTCGACGATGTCGGCCATGCGCTCGAACGACAGGAGCACGCCGTCGGGGTGGGGGATGGCGGCGCCGGACAGGCCGGTGCCGCTGCCCCGGGCCGTGACGGGGATGCCGTGGGCGTCGCAGGCGGCGAGCACCGCGACGACCTCGTCCTCGGTCTCCGGCGTGACCACGGCCGCGGGCACCACCGGCGCGATCCCCAGCGCCTCGTCGTGGTGCAGGTCGTCGGACACGTCGGCACCGGCCTGGACCCGATCGGGGTCGACCACCCCCTGGAGCAGCTCGACGGCGTCAGTGGTCGCGGACCCGGTGTCGCTCACGCGCCGAAGCGTATGGCGCGCTCGGGGGGTCAGGGCTCCCGCGCCAAGAGATCGCCGGGCTGGCAGTCGAGGGCTTCGCAGATCGCCTCCAGCGTCGAGAACCGGACGGCCTTGGCCTTCCCGGTCTTGAGGATCGAGAGGTTCGCCAAGGTGATGCCGATCTGGTTCGACAGCTCGGTCAGGGTCATGCCCCGGGCCTCGAGCACCGCGTCGAGGTGGACGACGATCGGCACGTCAGATGGCCAGCTGCTCGAAGTCGTGCAGCTCGGCGCCCCGCCGGAAGATCTCGGCCAGGGCGAGGGCCCCTGCGGCGAGCAGCACGAACGGCCACCAGGGCAGCAGCTCCGGGTCGAGCCGGACGGCGGTGCCGACGTCGACCACGTGCGCCAGGACACGTTCCGTGGCGTCGCCGGCCACCGCGATGCCGAGGGCGCAGAGCCCCGCGACCCGGAGGCGCCGGACGTTCTCAGCGGAGAACGGTCGGTCGTCCCTCGCGCCCACGACGATGCGTCGCAACGCGACGAGGGCGACGATCCCCAGCAAGCCCATCACGGTGAGCCCGGTGCGGTAGGTCGCCGCTCCCGCGCCGTCGTCTCGCTGCACGCGAACCGTTCCCCGAACGGTCTCGGGGCTGAAGTCGCCGAACTCGCCGACGGCCGACGCGTCGGCGATCGACACCGACGTCTGCGCCCCCTCCATCTGCCAGCGGTCCTCACCCCGGGTGACGACGAGAGGGGGCACGAGGTCCGCCTCCAGCTCCACCGCCGCGGACGAGTCCGTCACGTACGCCAGCGCGGTGAGCAGCGTGGCGAAGGCCATCGACACGATGGTGATCGCCAGCAGGAGCGCCAGGGTCTGCAGGGCTGCGCTCGGTGGCCGCGTCACGTCGTGGTCGTCCATATCGATGAACGATACGCGACCTCCTTATCGAAGATCAATAAGAGGGCGACGTCAGGTGCCGACCGGCATGCGGCCGGAGGGATGGAAGTCGGCGACCACGTCCAGGAACGCCTCGACGTCGGCGTCGGTGATCTCGATGCTGAGGGCGATGAAGCCGCGCCGGGCGAGGTAGAAGCCGCCGTCGAGGCAGTGGAAGAACAGGAGCTCCTTCAGGCGGTCGTCCGCACCTCGGAGATCAGCCGCGCTGGTCACGGGGCCGGCGGTGCCGTGCACGGTCATGAGCGAGCCGGTGCCGGTCGCGCACATCGGCAGCTCGAGCTCGGTGAAGCGCTCGTTCAGGCTGCGGCGGAGCTGATCGCCGCGCCCGTTGGTCTCGATGAGGACGTCGTCGGTGAGCACCTCGGTGAGGGCGGCGACGCCGGCGGCCATCGACGCCACGTTGTTGTTGAACGTGCCGGCGTGGCCCAGTCGACCGCCACGCCGGGGGTCGAAGTGCGCCATGACCTCGGCATGGCCTCCGAAGGCGCCGAAGGTCAGACCGCCGGCGAGGTACTTGCCGAGCGTCGTGAGGTCGGGGGTGATGCCGAGCTGCTGCTGCGCGCCGCCGGGGGACAGCCGGGAGGTCATCACCTCGTCGAAGACGAGCAGGGCGCCCGTCTCGTCGCACCGGCGGCGGAGCTCCCGCAGGAACGGGAGCTCGCCGGGGATGCAGCCGCCCGAGCCCTGCACCGGCTCCACCAGCACGCAGGCGATGTCGTCGCCGTGATCGGTGAACGCGCGGTCGACGTCGGCGAGGTCGTTGTAGGCGCAGAGGAGCCAGTCGTGGGGCACGTTCACCGGCTCGTCTTCGCGCCCGAAGGTGAGCACGCCGCCGTGGTACCCGTTGCGGAACACGAGGACCTTGCGCCGGCTGGTGTGGTGCGTCGCGGCGGCGAGCGCCATCAGGTTCGCCTCGGTGCCCGAGTTGGTGAAGCGCACCTGCTCGATGGACGGGAACCGCCCGACCAGGAGCTCCGCCAACCGGACCTCGTCCTCGTGGACGGCACCGAGCGACCACCCTCGGTCGAGGGCCGCCCGCGCCGCGGCCAGCACCGGCCCGGGCGAGTGACCGAGGAAGCCTGCGGTGTAGTTCCCGAGCAGGTCGACGTAGCGATGCCCGTCGACGTCCCAGAGGTGCTTGCCCTCCGCCCGTTCGACGCGGAACGGGAACGGGTCGAAGTGCAGGACGGAGCGCGTGTTGCCGCCGGGGAGCACGCGGCTGGCCCGGTCCGACCAGCCGGCGCTCCTCGGACGTGCGGCGGCGTACCGCGCTCGCGCCTCGTCCACCGCACCGTCCAGGTCGGACCCGGTCATGGGATCAGCATCCCACGCCTTCGGGCCAGGCTTCTCAGAGGGCCACCTGGGTGTTCTGGCCGGCGACGAGCAGCCAGCGCTCGCCCTCCTTCGCCAGGACGTAGGTGGGGCGGCCCTCGGGCTGGTCGGCGAGCTGCGCGCCGTCGTGGGTGATCGGGATCTGGCGCACCTGGACCACGGCGACGTCGGGCCGGACGAGCACGACGTGGTCGACGTCGTAGCGGGCCGTGGACTCCCGCATGGCGCCGGGCAGCACCGTGGCGGTGAACGCCGCGATCTCGTCCCGGCCGACCAGGCGCCGGCCGCCGGCGGTGGTCCAGACCGCGTCGTCGCGGAACAGGGCGACGAAGGCGTCGACGTCCTCGTGCTGCTGCGCTCGTTGGAGCTCGGCCACGACGGCCTCGGCCGCCTGCACGACGTCCTGGGGCGCGGCGTCGGTGGGGGTGGCGGCGTGGGTGGTAGTGGGGTTCGGCATGGCATCTCCTGTGGGGGCGGGGGATGCCTCGGTTCTACGACTTCGACCTCACTTGAGGTCAAGCATCAATCCGGATCGAGCACGTATCGGGGGCCGGGCCCCCGCTCGCCGGCCTCGTCGTCGGGGTTGAGGAGCTTGCAGGCCTTCATCGACAGGCACCCGCAGCCGATGCAGCCGGTGAGGCGGTCGCGCATGCGCTCGAGCTGGGCGATCTGCTCGTCGATCCGGGGCCGCCAGCTCCGGGACAGCCGCTCCCAGTCGGCCTTCGTCGGCGTGCGGTTCTCCGGGAGCGAGGCCAGCGCCGTGCGGATCTCGTCCAGCGTGAGCCCGACCTGCTGCGCGACGCGGATGAAGGCGATGCGGCGCAGCACGTCGCGGTGGAACCGGCGGTGCCCGCTCTCGGACCGGGAGGCATGGATCAGCCCCTCGGCCTCGTAGAAGCGCAGCGCCGACGGCGCCACCCCGGCCCGCTCGGCAACCGCCCCGATGCTCAGCTCGTCCTCCACGGCTGCTCCTCCAGCATCCATACTTCGATCGAGGTCCAAGTCTGCCGCACGCGCCACCTGGTGACACCGTGGCGGAGGATCCTCACGTTGCACGTACCTGGCGCACCTTCGGCGAGGATCCTCAGGATCGGCGCCGGGGCGGCTGCGCGGGCGAGCGGCAGGAACGCCTCGCTGCGGCTGACCGAGCGGCTACACCGTGGGGGCATGCGCCGATCGCTCGTGCTCCTGCTCAGCGCCCTCCTGCTCGCCGCCGCGTGCGGTGACGACGACGCCGGTCCGGCCCAGAGCGGCGACGCCGGCTCCGCCGATGGCACCACCACCACGACCGAGCCCGAGGCCGAGGTCGGCATGCACGAGCTCCAGGTGCTCGGGTCGCACAACAGCTACCACCTGCGCCCCGAGGCCGACGTGCGCGCCGGCATCGCCGCGGTCGCCGGCGAGCGGATGGCGCGCGAGCTCGACTACGAGCACCGGCCGATCACCGAGCAGCTCGAGCAGCACGGCATCCGCCAGCTGGAGCTCGACGTGTACGCCGACCCCGAGGGCGGGCGCTTCGCCGACCGGCCGGCGCTCGCCCTGCTCGGCCGGCCCGTCGAGAGCGGGGAGGCGGCGCTCGACGAGCCCGGCTTCAAGGTGCTGCACCAGGTGGACGTCGACTTCCGGTCGAGCTGCCTCACGCTGGTCGCCTGCCTCACCGAGGTGGCCGAGTGGTCGAGCAGCAACCCCGACCACGAGCCGGTGATGATCATGATCGAGACCAAGCAGCAGTCTGTGCCCGAGTCGATGGGCGACCAGCTCGACCCGGCGCTCGCCGTGCCGTGGACCGAGGTGCTGCGCTTCGACCGGCAGACCTTCGACGCCCTCGAGGCCGAGATCCTCTCCGTGTTCGACCGGGAGCGGATCATCACCCCGGACGACATCCGCGGCGATGCCGCGACGCTGGAGGAGGCCGTGCTCGCCGGCGACGCGTGGCCGACCCTGGACGAGGCCGCCGGCAAGGTGCTGTTCGCCCTCGTCGACACCGGCGAGGCGCGGGAGGTGTACGTGGGAGACGCTCCCGCCCTCGAGGGCCGGCTGCTGTTCACGTCGTCGGAGGAGGGTCGGCCGGACGCCGCGTTCCTCCGCATCGACGATCCCGTCGTCGAGGGCGATCGCATCCGCGCCGCGGTCGAGGCGGGCTACCTGGTGCGCACCCGCACCGACGTGCCCGGCGTCGACGCCAACACGGGAAGCACGGAACGACGCGACGCGGCCCTCGCGAGCGGGGCCCAGTACCTGTCGACCGACCACTACGTCGTCGACGAGGTGCTCGGCACCGGCTACGTCGTCGACCTGCCCGGGGACGAACCAGCCCGCTGCAACCCGGTCAACGCCCCCGACGGCTGCGAGGAGGCCCTGGCCGCCGCCTGAGCGCACACCCGGACGGGAACCGGAGGGTTCTGGACGCGGATCCTGCGCACGCGTCGTCGCC
>DASTYO010000080.1:0-4355 GCA_035764875.1 Acidimicrobiales bacterium
GCGCCGGCGAGCAGCAGCAGGGCGACGGCGGCGGCCAGCACGCGGGGCATCACCCCATGGTGGCGGACCGCCCGAGGGAACTGGCAGCGGCTGCGGAACGGAAGCCCGTCGTTCCGCAGCCGCTGCCAGTTCCGAGCGCTAGCGGCCTTGGAACTCGGGGGCCCGCTTCTCGAGGAAGGAGGCGACGCCCTCCTTGTGGTCCTCGGTGCGGAACAGGTCGCCGAGGGTCGAGGACACCCACCGGCCCAGCTCCTGCCAGTCGGGGTCGAGGGCCCGGCGCAGGCCCTGCTTGAGGGCCTGGACGGCGAGGGGCGGGCGGGACGCGATCTCCTCGGCGAGGCGCAGCGCCACCGGGAGCAGGTCGTCGTGGGGGACGACGGACGACACCATGCCGATGCGCTCGGCTCGCTCGGCGTCGAACACCGCGCCCGTGTAGAGCAGCAGGGCGGCGTTCTCGCGGCCGACCAGCTGGGCCAGGCGGGCCAGGCCGGCCACGTCGGACACCAGGCCGCGCAGCACGAACAGCTCACCGAACTTCGCCCGCTCGGACGCGATGCGGATGTCCGCCATGAGGGCGAGCTCCATGCCCCAGCCCACGGCGGCGCCGTTCACCGCGGCGATGATCGGGACGTCGGTGTGCAGCAAGGCGTCGGCCGCCGGCGTGAGGCGCGGGGTGCGGGACAGCGACGACGAGGTCTGCTCGCTCGCCCCCACCATCACCTGCTTGACGTCGTCGCCCGAGCAGAAGGCCGGATCGGCCCCGGTGATCACGAGGCACCGCGCGGTGGTCTCGCGCACCGCCGCCTCGAGGGCGTCGTACAGCTCGAAGGTGAGGGCGTTGCGGGCGTCGGGCCGGTCGAGGGTCAGCACCTCGACGTGCCCGTGCCGCTCGATGCGGAGTCCGGCGTCGGTCATCGCGCGGACCGTACCGCACCTCCGCCGGTCCTTGACCGGACGGTCAACTATGGTCCGGCGCCATGACATCGGTGGAGTTCCCGGACTACAGCGAGGCCGTCGCCGAGGGGATGGTGGCAGCCAGCCCCGAGCACGATCCCGGCCTCATGGGCTTCCTCGGCATCCGCCACACCGCCGCGGGCCCCGGCTGGTTCGAGGCCGAGATCACCGTCCGGCCCGAGCTGCTCACCCCGTTCGGCACCGCCCACGGCGGCGTGGTCTCCGCGCTCGCCGACCACATCCTCGGCACCGTGATGTACCCGGTGATGCGCAAGGGCCAGTGGGCGGCCACCACCGAGTTCAAGCTGAACCTGCTGCGGCCGGTGCGCGACGGCGTCCTGCGGGCCCGGGCCGAGATCATCTCGCTCAGCCGCCGGCTCGGCGTGGTGCGCATCGACATCACCAACGTCCCCGCCGACGGGCCGGCCCGCCTCGCGGCGGCCGGCCAGGGCACCGTCTCGATCCAGGATCCGAAGAGCTAGGAGCACCCGTGGAGCTGCACGTGATGGCCGGCGGTCGCCGGCTCGACCAGGTTCAGGAGTTCGCCCGCGCCGTGGAGGCCGCCGGCCTGCACGGCATCGTCTACGTCGAGTCCGGCCGCACCGCGTACCTGTCGGTGGGTGCCGCCGCCCTGGCCGCGCCGTCGCTGCAGTACTCGACCGGCATCGCCGTCGCGTTCCCCCGCAGCCCCACCGTCACCGCGGCCAACGCCTGGGAGCTGCAGGACATCACCTCGGGCAAGTTCCGCCTCGGCCTCGGCACGCAGGTGCGCGCCCACATCGAACGCCGCTACGGCGTGGAGTTCGACCCGCCCGGCCCCCGCATGCGGGAGTACGTGCAGGCGGTGAAGGCGCTGTTCCGCTCGTTCCGGGGCCACGGCCTCGACTTCGACGGCGAGTTCCACGAGCTCTCCCTCATGCCCGACATGTGGTCGCCCGGACCCATCGACTTCCCCGATCCGCCGGTCGACATCGCCGCCGTCGGACCGTGGATGGTGCAGATGGCCGGTGCGGTGGCCGACGGCGTGCACGTCCACCCGTTCCACTCCCGCACCTACCTCGACGACCACCTGCTGCCCGGCCTGCGCGAGGGCGCCGACGACGCCGGCCGCAGCCTCGACGACCTCACCCTGTCGGTGCCGGTGTTCACCATCGTCGGCGACACCGAGGAGGAGCGGGCCACGTGGCGCGACCGGGCCCGGTTCCAGATCGCCTTCTACGGGTCGACGAAGAACTACTCGTTCATGTTCGACATGCTCGGCTTCGACGGCACGTCGGCGGCCATCAACGAGCGGCTCAAGGCAGGCGACCTGCCCGGCATGGCGGCGCTCATCACGGATGAGATGCTCGAGCACTTCGCCGTCGAAGCCACCTGGGACGAGCTGGCCGACGTGCTGAAGGCCAAGTACGACGGCATCGCCCACCGGCTCGTCTGGTACTTCGCCGAGGAGATGCACCGCAACGACCCGAAGGCCCTCGGCCGGATGGGCGAGGTGGCCGCCGCGCTCTGACGCGATTGCGGGCGGGGGCCCGCACCCTGGGAGCATTGGGGGGTGACCCCGGACTCCGCGACCCCGCCCACCGACGTCGGCCCGACCTTCGCCGACCTCGGGTTGCGAGAGGAGCTCGTCAGCCGCCTGGTCGAGCTCGACTACGAGGAGCCCACGCCGATCCAGCGCGAGGCCATCCCCGTGCTGATCGACGGGCGCGACCTGCTCGGCCAGGCCGCCACGGGCACGGGCAAGACGGCGGCGTTCGCCCTCCCGCTCCTCCAGCGGCTCGGCGCCGGTGCGCCCGCGGTGCCGACGGCCCTGATCCTGGTGCCGACCCGAGAGCTGGCGATGCAGGTGCAGCAGGCCGTGGCGACCTACGGGCGCGGCCTCGGCGTGCGGGTGGTCGCGGTGTTCGGCGGCCAGCCGATCCACCGCCAGCTCCAGTCGATCCAGCGTGGCGTCCACGTGGTCGTCGCCACCCCCGGTCGGGCCATCGACCTCATCGATCGGAACGCCCTCCGCCTCGACGCGATCCAGACCGTCGTGCTGGACGAGGCCGACGAGATGCTCGACATGGGCTTCACCGAGGACATCGAGACGATCCTCGGCCACACGCCGGCCGACCGCCAGACGGTGCTGTTCTCGGCGACGCTGCCCCGGCGCATCGCGGCCATCGCCCAGCGCCACCAGCGCGACCCCGTCCGCATCTCCATCGCCGCGGGCGACGTGGGCGCGGACGCCGGCCTGGTCCGCCAGGTCGCGTACGTGGTCGACCGGGCACACAAGGCGGCGGCCCTCGGCCGGATCCTCGACGTCGAGCCGGTGACCTCGGCCATCGTCTTCTGCCGCACCCGCGCCGAGGTCGACGAGCTCACGGTGACCATGAACAGCCGCAACCTGCGCGCCGAGGCGCTGCACGGCGGCATGGACCAGGAGCAGCGCGACCGGGTGATGGGTCGGCTGCGCGACGGCACGGCCGAGCTGCTGATCGCCACGGACGTCGCCGCCCGTGGGCTCGACGTCGACACGCTCACCCACGTCGTGAACTACGACGTGCCGGCCGCTCCTGAGGCCTACGTGCACCGCATCGGGCGGGTCGGGCGGGCCGGTCGGACCGGCACCGCGATCACCCTCGTGGAGCCGCGGCAGCGCCGCCTGCTCGAGAACATCGAGCGGCTCACGAAGCAGCGGTTGGAGATCGCCCGCATCCCCAGCGTCGACGACCTCCGCACCAGCCAGGTCGAACGCATCGCCGCGGCCCTCGAGACCACCCTGGTCGCCGGCGACATCGACGACCAGGCCGACGTGCTCGACGCCCTCGACGAGTTCGACGACCGCAGCATCGCCCTGGCCGCCATCAAGCTGCTCAGGGAGGCCGAGGGCGCCACCGACGAGACCGAGATCCCGCAGGCGTCCATGAAGGGTCCGAAGGGCGGCCGCGACCGGGGCAAGGGCGCCCCGGCCGGAAGGGCGGAGCGCGCCGGCCGGGGTCGGCGCACCCCCGATGGTCCCACCGGCAGCATCTACGTGAACCTCGGCTCGAAGGCCGGCGTCCGGCCGGCCGACCTCGTCGGTGCCATCGCCAACGAGGCCGGGATCCCGGGCCGGGAGGTGGGGCCGATCCGCATCGCCGACGCCTACGCCGTGGTCGGGGTGCCCGAAGCGGTGCTCGACGATGTCGTGCGCGCCCTGAACAAGGGCTCCGTGCGCGGCAAGCCCGTGAAGGCCCGCCGCTTCGTCGAGTGAGACGTGGCGCACCCCTGTGCGTCGATGGTCGCGATGCGCCACGTCGGAGCGACAACCTGTGCGGGAGCCCCCGCGATCGCCGGATAGCAGCGGCACGATGGTGGCGAAGTGGGGCGGTTCGTGCGCTGATCGGAGCGTCACAGCAACGAGCCAAGCGGTACCT
>DASTYO010000081.1:0-3860 GCA_035764875.1 Acidimicrobiales bacterium
GTGGTCGATGCAGGCGGTGAGGGCGCGGACGTCCTCGGGGTCGATGGCCGGGAACATGGCGATGCGGAGCTGGTTGCGGCCCAGCTTGCGGTACGGGTCGGTGTCGACGATGCCGTTCTTGCGCAGCACGGCGGCGATCTGGGCGGCGTCGACGGACTCGGCGAAGTCGATGGTCGCCACCACGTGGGAGCGCTTCGCCTCGTCCTTGACGAACGGCGTGGCGAGCTCGTGGGCGTCGGCCCAGCCGTAGAGGATCTCGGCGGACTGGTCGCAGCGGCCCGCCGCGAAGTCCATGCCGCCGTTGTGGCACAGCCACTGGACCTGGTTGTCGGCCATGATCAGCGTGGCCAGCGCCGGCGTGTTCAGCGTCTGGTCCTTGCGGGAGTTGTCGAGCGCGTCCTTCAGGTTCACGAACGGCGGGATCCAGCGGTCGCCGGCGATGGCCCGGGCCTCGATGCGCTCGATGGCGGCGGGGGAGACGGCCGCCAGCCACAGGCCGCCGTCGGAGGCCAGCGCCTTCTGTGGGGAGAAGTAGTAGGCGTCGCACTGGCTCAGCTCGACCCGGAGGCCGCCGGCGGCGGAGGTGGCGTCGACCACCACGAGGCCGTTGGCGCCGGCGGGGCGCTGCACCGGCATCATCACGCCGGTGGAGGTCTCGTTGTGCGTGAGGGCGTAGGTGTCGACGCCGTCGACGGCCTCAAGGTCGGGGTGGGTGCCGACCTCGGACTCGACGATGATCGGGTCGTTGAGGAACGGAGCGCCGGCCACGCCCTTGGCGAACTTCGAGGAGAACTCGCCGAAGGTGGCGTGCAGCGACTGCTGCTCGACGAACCCGGCCACCAGCCCGTCCCAGAACGCGTGGGTGCCGCCGTTGCCGAGGATGATCTCGTAGCCGTCGGGGAGCTGCAGCAGCTCGGCCAGGCCGTTCCGGAGCGAGCCCACCACGAACTTCACCGGCGCCTGCCGGTGGGACGTCCCCATGACCTCGGGGGTGGCGTCGAGCACGGCCTGGATCTGCTCGGGACGCACCTTGGACGGACCCGAACCGAAGCGGCCGTCGGCCGGCTTGAGCTCGTCGGGGATCGTGATGTCGGGTGGGGTGGCAGCCATCGACGTGCCACTATCGCGGAGTCCCCGACCAGGAGCGAATCCCTTGTCCTCGTCCCGCATCTCCGCCGCCGTCGCCGCCATCGCGCCCTCCGCGACCCTCGCCGTCGACGCCAAGGCCAAGGCGCTCAAGGCCGCCGGCGAGCCGGTCATCGGCTTCGGCGCCGGCGAGCCCGACTTCCCGACGCCGGAGCACATCGTCGAGGCCGCCGTCGAGGCGTGCCGGGACCCGAAGAACCACAAGTACACGCCGGCCGGCGGCCTCCCTGAGCTGAAGGAGGCCATCGCGGCGAAGACGAAGCGCGACTCCGGCCTCGACGTCGACCCGGCCAACGTGCTGGTCACCAACGGCGGCAAGCACGCGGTGTACGCCACGTTCCTCACGCTCATCGACCCGGGCGACGAGGTGCTGCTGCCGGCCCCGTACTGGACGACCTACCCGGAGCCCATCGGGCTCGCCGGCGGCGTCACCGTCCCGGTCGTGTGCGACGAGACCACGGGCTACAAGGCCACGGTCGACATGCTCGAGGCCGCCCGCACCGAGAAGACGAAGGCGCTCGTGTTCGTGTCGCCCTCGAACCCCACCGGCGCCGTGTACAGCCCCAACGAGGTGCGGGCCATCGGGCAGTGGGCCGCCGAGCACGAGATCTGGGTCATCACCGACGAGATCTACGAGCACCTCACCTACGGCGAGCACACCTTCACCTCGATGCCGGTGGAGGTGCCCGACATCCTCGACCGCTGCGTCGTCCTCAACGGGGTGGCCAAGACCTACGCCATGACCGGCTGGCGGGTGGGGTGGATGATCGGCCCGTCCGACGTCATCAAGGCCGCCACCAACCTGCAGAGCCACTCCACCTCGAACGTCGCCAACGTGAGCCAGCGGGCCGCGCTCGCCGCCGTGGCCGGCCCGCTCGACGACGTGGTGATGATGCGCGAGGCCTTCGACCGCCGCCGCAAGACCATCTGGACGATGCTCGACGCCATCGACGGCGTCGAGTGCCTCGAGCCGGAGGGTGCCTTCTACGCCTACCCGAAGCTCACCGGCCTGTATGGCCGCGACCTGAACGGCCGCACCGCCGACAACACGCTCGACCTGGCCACCATCATCCTCGAGGAGGCCAAGGTGGCCATCGTGCCCGGCGAGGCGTTCGGCACGCCCGGCTACGCCCGGCTGTCGTTCGCCCTCGGCGACGACGACCTCCGCGAGGGTGTCCAGCGCATCGCCGATCTCGTCGGCGGCTGAGCGAACTGGCAGCGGCTGCGGAACACGTTCCGCAGCCGCTGCCAGAAGCGTGGGACGGTCGTTACGGTGAGCGGCCATGTCGTCCCGACCGACCGTCCCGTACGGCGAGTGGCCCTCGCCGATCACGCCCGAGCTCGTCGTCGCCGCCTCGGTGTCGCTGGGCGAGGTGCTGCTCGACGGCGCCGACGTGTGCTGGAGCGAGCTGCGCCCCGCCGAGGGCGGGCGCGTGCAGGTGGTGCGCAACACGCCGGACGGCGCCACCGTCGACCTGCTGCCGGAGGGGTTCAGCGCCCGCACCCGGGTGCACGAGTACGGCGGCGGGGCGTGGCTGGTCGACGACGGCTGGCTGTACTTCGCCAACTGGGCCGACCAGCGCCTGCACCGGCTGGCCATGGACGTCGGCGGCGAGCCGGAGCCGATCACGCCGGAGCCGCCGTCGCCGGGGGCGTGGCGGTACGCCGACATGCGCCGGCTCGACGACTTCCTGATCGGCGTGATGGAGCGCCACGACACCGGCGGCGAGGCGGTGAACGAGATCGTCGCCGTCCCCGTCGACGGGTCCGGTGCCCCGCAGGTGCTGGTGAGCGGACACGACTTCTACGCCAACCCGCGCCTGTCTCCGAGCGGCATGCAGCTGGTGTGGATCCAGTGGGACCACCCGAACATGCCGTGGGACTCGACCGAGCTGTGCGCGGCGGCCATCGAGGTGGTGGACGGGGCGGTCGTCCTCGGCGATCCGGTCGTGGTGGCCGGCGGGGAGGGCGAGTCGGTCATCCAGCCCGTGTTCCGGGGCGACGGCGAGCTGCACTTCCTGTCGGACCGCACCGACTGGTGGAACGCCTACGCGGCGACGGGCGACGGCGTCGTCGTGCGCACCGAGCTCGAGGCCGAGATCGGGACGCCCCAATGGGTGTTCGGCATGTCCCGCTACGGGTTCCTGGCTGACGGGCGCATGGTGCTGGCGTACGCGCAGGACGGCCTCGACCGCCTGGCCGTGCGCGCGCTCGCCGGCACCATCGTCGACCTCGACCTGCCCTACACCGAGATCGCCTCGGTGGCGGTGCGGCCGACGTCGGTCGTGTTCGTCGGCGCCGGCTTCGACCAGGAAGCCGTCGTCGTCGAGGTGCCCATCGAAGGTGGTGTGAACGCCCCCGTGACGGGCGAGCCGCAGGTGCTCCGCCCGGCGCGGGAGCTGGGCCTCGACCCCGCGTGGTTCTCGATCGCCCAGCCGGTGTCGTTCCCGTCCGGCCCAGGCGGCGAGCGCACTGCGCACGCCCAGTACTACCCGCCGACGAACCCCGACGTGGAACCCCCGGAGGCCGAGGCGCCGCCGTTGCTGGTGCTGATCCACGGCGGACCCACCGCCATGGCGCGGGGTCGGCTCGACCTCGCCAAGGTGTACTGGACCAGCCGGGGCTTCGCCGTCGTCGATGTCAACTACGGCGGGTCCACCGGCTACGGCCGTCCCTACCGCGAGCTGCTCAAGGGCGCCTGGGGCATCGTCGAC
>DASTYO010000082.1:0-50826 GCA_035764875.1 Acidimicrobiales bacterium
CACGTTCTCGGCCACGCGGCTGTGGAAGCCGACGCGGCCCTGGGCCTGGTCGCGCACGTCGCCGGCCACCCAGCCGCGCACCGCGTCGAGCAGCTCGGCGGCGGTGGGCCGGCCGTGCAGGCCGGGCTCGTCGGTGGCGCCGGGCAGCGGGCGGGCGGCGGCCGCGGCGAGGGCGTCGGGCTCGAGCAGCAGGAGCAGGTCGTGCTCCTGCTCGCAGACCCGCCGGCCGATGGCGGCCAGCTCCATCGACTGCACGTGGCCGTCGAGGTGCGACCGGGCCTGGATGATGCACATGATCCCCCACTTGAGGGTGCCGAGCACCTCCCACCAGCGGACGACGTCGGGGTCGACCGCTTGGCCCGACGCGTCGGCGTAGGCGTCGAAGAGCTGCTCGTACGGGCCCACGCCGGCCACCGGCCCGGGGGCCCCGAACCGCCAGGCCCGGGTGCACAGCCACCCGAGGTCCTCCATCGGGTCGCCGACGTGGGCGAGCTCCCAGTCGACCACCGCCTCGAGCCCGTCGGGGCCGACCATGAGGTTGCCGAGCCGGAAGTCGCCGTGGACCAGCGCCTCGCCGGTGGCCGCCGGCCGGTTGGCCTCGAGCCAGCGGAACGCGTGCTCGAAGGTGGGGTGCGGGTCGCCGAAGCCGTCGAGCACCTCGCGGTACTGCGCCACCTGGTCGCCGCGCTCGAGCGGCACCACGTCGGTGGGGATCGAGTGGATGCCGGCCAGCGCCCGACCGCAGTCGGCCGCCAGGCGGCTGCGGGCCGTCGCGTAGGCGTCGTCGCGGAGGATCTTGCGGGCGATGGTCTCGCCGTCGACGAAGCGGGACACGAGGTACCCGGCGCCCAGCACCGCCGGGTCGCCCGACGCGCTCACCACCGCGGCCACCGGCACGCCCGCGGCCGCGGCGGCCCGGAGCAGCGCGGCCTCGTCGGCCATGGCCTCGCCGCGAGGCGAGCCGGGCCGGGCACGCTGGAGGACGAACCGCTCGCCGCCGGCGGTGAACGCCCACGTCTCGCGCGACGCGCCGCCGGTGAGGCGACGCAGGTCGCCGACCGCGAGGTCAGGGTCGTCGAGCTCGCGGCGGAGCACGTGGGTGAGGCGGTCGGCGAGCTCGTCGGGCGTCACGCCCGGGATCCTGCCAGATCCGGCAACGCTCGTTGCCAGTCCGTGCGGAGACCGGGCGAGTTCCGAGGCCCTGCCGAGGAACTCGAGTCCGAGGAGGCCCGCCAGAGCCGAGTCGGTACTCAGCCGCAGGCGGCGCGGGTGGCCGGGTACGGGTTCACCGCGGCGCCGTGGTTCGGGTGGATCTCGAAGTGCAGGTGCGGCATGCCCCGGGCGTTGCCGCTGTCGCCCACGTAGCCGATGACCGTGCCGGCGGTGACGTAGCCGGACTGGCCGTACCGGGACAGGTGGGTGCCGTAGTAGTAGTGGCCGTTGTCGCCGGACAGGTGGAACGACAGACCGCCGATGGAGTTGCCCCGGTGGCTCACCGTGCCCGACACCGGCGCCACCACCGGCACGCCGGTGTTGGCCATCATGTCGACGCCCTTGTGGGTGCGCCCGCCGGAGCGGGGGTAGCCCCAGGAGTCGATGAACGAGTGCGGTCCGGCCACCGGGCAGACCATGCCGCCGCCGGAGGACACGGTGGGTGAAGGCGCCGGGGCGGCGGCCGCCGCGGGTGCGGTGGCCGAGCGGGCGGCCCGGGTGGCGCTGCCGGCGGCGCCGGCCCGGCTCGCGGCCTCGGCAGCGGCCCGGCGCTGGCGCTCGGCCTCGGCCCGGCGGCGGGCCTCCTCCTCGGCGCGGCGCTTGGCCTCGAGCTCCTCGAGGCGCTTCAGCTCGGCCTGCACGTCGGCGAGGGCGGTGCGGAACTCCTCGATGGCCGCCTCCTGCTGCTCGCGCTTGGCGGCGAGCGCGGCGCTGGCCTCGTCGAGCTCGGCCTTGGCCTCGGTGAAGTCGTCGATGGTGTCGAAGGTGCCCTGGCTCACGTAGCGGGCGAGGGCCTCGGCCTTCACGCCGTCGTTGATGTCGGCCGTGGTGAGCAGCGGCATGTCGCCCCGCGACGTGTACCGCTCGACGACGAGCTCCTCCATGGACCCGTGCAGCGACGCGAGGCGCTCCTCGGCTCGGGCGGCCTTGGCCTCGAGGGCGGCCAGCTCGCTCTCGAGGGCGCCGAGCTTCGACTCGGCGTCGGACACGCGGCGGGTGGCCTCCTCGGCGGCGGCGCGGGCGCGCTCGATCTCGGCGGTCTGCGCACCGGCGGTGGCGGGGACCGCCAGCAGGGCCGCGACGGCGGCCACGACCAGGGCGGGGATGAGCAGGCGTCGGAGCATGGTGTGGGGCTGGAGGGAGGCGGGGACCGGACGGCCCGACCAGGCCAGCCCGCCAGGCTACGGCAAGGTTGCAGTTGTTGCAATGCCGTGACGGCATCGCGCCGGGTCGCCTCAGGTGGTGGCGCGACGGGCGCGCGCCGTGCGCAGCCGGTCGCTCTCGTCGACGATCTCGCCCACCAGCTCCTCCAGCACGTCCTCGAGGCTGACGATGCCGGTCGTGCGGCCCTGCTCGTCCACCACCAGCGCCAGGTGCACGCGTGCCTTCTGCAGGGCGAGCAGGACGTCGTCGACGATGGTGTCGGCGCCGATGATGGGCAGCCGGCGCACCCGGCTGAGCGGGATCGGCGCATCACGCAGCGACTCGGGCACCGTGAGCAGGTCCTTGGCGTGCAGGAACCCGAGGACGTCGTCGAGGCCGCCCTCGCCCACCACCAGCAGGCGGGTGTGGCCGGTGCGCAGGACCTCCTGCTCCGCCTCGACCACGGTGGCCCGCCGGGGCACGAAGCCGATGCCCTCGCGGGGCACGACCATCGGGCCGACCGGGGCCTCGCCGATGGCGAGGGCGCCGCGCAGGAGGCGGTCCTGCACGTCGTGGATGAGGCCCTCGTCCCGGGACGCGGAGACCATGTCGGCGAGCTCGTCGGAGGTGTGGCTGTCGGAGATCTCGTCGGCCGGCTCGGCGCCGAGCAGCCGGATGAGGGCGTTGGCCATGGCGTTCAGCGCGGTGATGACCGGGCCGAACAGCTTCAGGTAGAGGCGGTTCGCCCACTCGAGGGCGAGGGCCGTGCGCTCGGGCCCGGCGATGGCGATGTTCTTCGGGACCATCTCCCCCAGCACCATGTGCAGGAACACCACGATGAACAGCCCGATGGCGAAGCCCAGGGTGGTGGACACGCCCTCGGACAGCTGCACCTGGTCCTCGAGCAGCACCTCGATGGCGTGGCCGATGGCCGGCTCGGCCACGAAGCCGAGCAGCAGCGAGCAGATCGTGATGCCGAGCTGGGCGCCGGCCAGCTGGCGGGACAGGTCGCTGATGGCCTCGAGGGCGCGGTCGGCGGCCCGGTTCCCCTCGTCGGCCATCGCCTCGAGCTTCGTGCGCCGGCTGGCGACGAGCGCGAACTCCACGGCGACGAAGAACGCGTTGGCCGCCAGCAGCGCGACGGTGACCACGAGGGCGCCGACGTTCACGGGCGGCCCTCGGCCGGCGGCGCCACGAGGCGCACCGACGCCACCCGCAGCCGGTCCATGCCGGCCACCTCGACCACCCAGCCCTCGTGCTCGAAGCGCTGGCCGGCCTCGGGGATGCGGCCGAGGGCGTCGAGCACGAAGCCGGCCAGCGTCTCGTAGGGACCCTCGGGCAGCTCGAAGCCGCAGGCGTCGAAGACCTCGTCACGGTGGAGGCCGCCGCCGAGCACCCACTCCCCCGGCCGCTGCACCCGGGTGAGCGGCGGGGCCGGGCGGTCGTGCTCGTCGTCGATCTCGCCGACGATCTCCTCGAGGACGTCCTCGAGGGTGATGACCCCGGCCGTCCCGCCGTGCTCGTCGACGACCACGGCGAGGTGGGTGGCCCGCTCGCGCAGCAGGCCGAGCAGTGCGGACAGCTGCATCGTCTCGGGCACCACGAGCGCCTCGGCCATGATCTGGCGCACCGGCGTCGACGCCCGCCGCTCGTAGGGGATGGCGAACGCGTCCTTGACGTGGCCGACGCCGACGATCTGGTCGAGGTCGCCGTCGTAGACGGGGAAGCGGCTGTAGCCGGTGGCCACGGCCCGGGCCGTGAGGTCGGCCACGGTCTCGTCGACCGAGAGGCCCACCGTCTCCAGCCGTGGGATCAGCGCGTCGACCGCAGCCTTCTCCGAGAACCGCACGGCCCGGGTGAGCAGGGTGAGGGACTCCTCGTCGATGGTGCCCTCGAGCCCCGACGAGCGGAACAGCAGGTCGAGCTCCTCCAGCCCGCGGACCGACCGCAGCTCCTCCTGCGGTTCGATGCCGAGCCGGCGCACCACCCAGTTGGCGACGCCGTTGAACGCACGCACCAGCGGACCCACGACGATGCCGTACACGCGCATCACCGGGGCGAGCGCGTACGCCGTGCCGACGGGGTAGGAGATGGCCAGCGACTTCGGGACGAGCTCGCCGGTGACCATCTGGAACGTCGTGGCCAGGGCCAGCGCCAGGGCGATGGAGACGGCGGTGGCGCTCCCCTCGCCCACCACCGTGCCGACGACCGGCTCGAGCAGCGTGCCCACGACCGGCTCGGCGATGAAGCCGAGGATCAGCGACGTGACCGTGATGCCGAGCTGGGCTCCCGACAGGTGGAACGACAGGCGCTCGAGCATCCGCTCGGCGATGCGGGCCGCGGCCCGTCCCTCCTCGGCGTGGCGGCTCACCCGCCCGCGGTCGACGGCCACGAGCGCGAACTCGTTGGCCACGAAGGCGGCGTTGGCGGCGATCAGCAGGAAGACGGCCAGCAGGCCGAGCGCGGTCTCGATGGGGGGACAGGGTACAAAGGCGCCGATGCCCCCCGAGACCGTGGTCGAGCTGCGCGAGGTCGACGTCGCCGTCGACGGCACGCCGGTGCTGCACGGCATCGACTGGACGGTCTGCGCCGGCGAGCGCTGGGTGATCGTCGGCCCCAACGGCTCGGGCAAGACCACGCTGCTCCGGCTGCTCTCCGCCTGGCTGCGCCCGTGGCGCGGCACCGCCACCGTGCTCGGCGAGGTGCTCGGGCGCACCGACATGCGCGCGCTGCGCCGTCGCATCGGGTACACGAGCCAGGCGCTCACCGACCTGCTCCGCCCGACGATGACCCCGCACGAGGTGGTGCTCGCCGGCCCGAACGGCGCCCTCGAGACCTGGTGGCACCGGTACGACGACGAGGACCACGCCGACGCCGCCGCGCAGCTCCGGCTCTTCGGCATCGACGCCGGCATGGCGGCCCGGCCGCTGCGCACGCTGTCCTCCGGCGAGCGCCAGCGGGTGCTCCTCGCCCGGGCCTTCGCCGGGCGGCCCGGCCTGGTCATCCTCGACGAACCCACCGCCGGCCTCGACGTGGGCGGGCGCGAGGACCTGCTCCGCCGGCTCGACGACGCCGCCGGCACGACGTCGGCGCCGCTCGTGCTGGTGACCCACCACCTCGAGGAGATCCCGCCCGCCTTCGACCGGGTCGTGCTCCTCGCCGACGGGCGCACCGCCGCCGTGGGCGCGGCGGACGCGATGCTCACCAGCGCCCGCCTCAGCGAGCTCTACGGGGTCGACCTCGACGTGCAGCACCGCGACGGCCGGTGGTCGGCCGTCGCCGCGTCACGCTGAGCCGTCGCCCTCCACCAGCGCCCGCAGGCGGGCCCGGGATGCCTCGATCTCGCCGGTGAGGAGCCGGTCCAGCAGCGGCACCCACAGCGACCCGCCGTAGTGGAGGTCCATCACCAGTCGGCTGCCCTCGTCGGTGGGCTCGACCCGGGCGACGAGGCGCCAGGTGGCGTGGTCGCGCCCGTCGGTCTCGGAGCGCTCGAAGACGGCACGGCCTGGCTCGCCGGCGG
Organism: Acidimicrobiales bacterium; assembly: GCA_035764875.1. GTDB lineage: Bacteria > Actinomycetota > Acidimicrobiia > Acidimicrobiales > Salinilacustritrichaceae > Salinilacustrithrix. The sequence goes on from DASTYO010000082.1 coordinate 5,876, forward strand.
TGGGCGCCCGGTGCTCGGTGCGCACCATGCGCAGCCGCTTCGACCGGGCCAGGGGACCGAGCCGCCCGCGGAGCGTCACGTGCCACGCCGGGCCGGGGTCGCCGGGGGCGGCATCGGTGGGCGTGGTGCGGGGGACGATCTCGAGCCAGCGGTCGTAGGTGTCGAGCGACCCCACCCACTCGAACAGCACATCGGGCGTGCAGGCGGCGTCGAGGCTGGCGCGCAGGTCCACGGGGAGGACCGCCCTAGCGCCGGGACAGGTCGGACACGACCCGCAGCAGGCCGTAGGGGTTCACCGGTTCGCCGCCGCCGGGGTGCACCTGGAAGTGCAGGTGCGGCGCCCCGCCGGACGCGTTGCCGGTGTCGCCGACGAAGCCCACCACGTGGCCGGGGTCGACCACGGCGCCCTCGACCATCCCCTCGGCGTAGGCCGACAGGTGGGCGTAGTAGTAGTAGGTGCCCGACTGGCCCTTGAGCCACAGCTTCGTGCCGCCGAGCACGTCGGTGCCGACCCGGGTGATGACGCCCCGCTCGACGGCGTAGAGCGGCGTGCCGAACGGGGCCATGATGTCGACGCCCTGGTGCCCGTGCTCGTACTGGGTGCCCACCATGCGCGGGTAGCCCCACGAGTCGATGAAGCTGTACGGCTCGCCCACCGGGAACACGAAGCCGCGGATCACGATCTCGGAGCCGGCGGCGAACACGGCGAGCTGGAACTTGTGCTCGGTGTTGACGAGCAGCGCCTGCTGGAGCTGGGCGCGGGCGTCGCGCAGCTCGCGCCGGGTGCGGGCCACCGCGTCGAGCGCGTCGAGCACCCCCTGGTCGATGGCGTCCTTCGCCGCCTGCAGGGCCACCACCGACGCGCTGTCGGCCTCGGACACCGACTCGAGGAAGATCTTGCGGGTCAGGATCTCGTTGGCGTCCTGGGACGTGAGCACGGTGTCGAGCTCGGCGGCGTTGCCCCGCACCACCGCGTTGGCCACCCGCTCCTGGAACAGCTCCTGCGCGGCGCGCAGCTCCTCGACGGCGAGCTGCTGGGCGACGTCGAGCTGGGCGAGCTCGCGCTGGAGGGCGGCCAGTCGGTTCGTGAGCTGGTCGACGAGGCCGGCGGCGGCCGCCACCTCGGCTTCGCTCTCCACCGCCTCGGCCCGGGCGACGTCGATCTCCCGCCGGATCAGCCGCTGGGCGGCCAGGGGGTCGACGGCCTCGCCGGGGGGCGGCGGCACGGTCTCCTCGGTGAGGGGCACGGTCTCGGGCGGCGAGTCCTGGTCGCCCGCGTGCTCGGGCGTGGTGGTCGTGGTGGTCTCCTCCGGCGGCGGCTCGCCCGGCGGCGGGGGGAGCAGCGTCGTCGGGGTCGTGTCGGGCGGCGGCGCCGTGGTGGACGTGGTGGTGCTCGTCGTCGTGTCGGTGCTCGACGTGGTGCTCGGGTCCTCCTGCGCGCCGGCCTGGCCGGCCACGGCCAGCGGGGCCAGGCCGAGCAGGAGGGCCGCCAGGGTGGCTGCGCAGCGCGGGGATGGAGATCGCGACATGGTCGAGGAGGGGAGTCGAACGATGCGGTCCCGCCTGGAGCCGCGCTCGGGCGCGCATGCTAGCGACGCCCGGGCACGGCAGTAGCGTCCCGCCCATGGAACGCACCCTGTTCGACGAGGAGCACGAGCTGTTCCGGGAGAGCTTCCGGCGCTTCGTGGCCGACGAGATCACCCCCAACCTCGAGCGGTGGGAGGCCGAGGGCATCGCCGACCGCTCGCTGTTCGCGAACGCCGGCAAGCACGGGTTCCTCGGCATGGCGATCCCCGAGCAGCACGGGGGCGGCGGGGTCGACGACTTCCGCTACAACCAGGTCATCATCGAGGAGGTGCAGGCGGCGGGCGCCGGCGGCGCCGGCCTCGGCATCACGCTGCACAACGACATCTGCCTCCCCTACTTCCTCACGCTCACGAACGACGAGCAGAAGGCGCGCTGGCTGCCGGGCATCGCCGCCGGCGAGCTGATCACCGCCATCGCCATGACCGAGCCCGGCATGGGGTCGGACCTTGCCGGGATGACCACCACCGCCGTGCGCGACGGCGACGACTGGGTGGTGAACGGCTCGAAGACGTTCATCACCAACGGCATCAACGCCGACCTGGTCATCGTGGCGGTGAAGACCGATCCCACCCAGAAGCACGCCGGCATGTCCCTGCTCGTCGTGGAGCGGGGCATGGAGGGCTTCGAGCGGGGCCGGAACCTCGACAAGATCGGCATGCACAGCCAGGACACCGCCGAGCTGTTCTTCAACGACGTCCGGGTGCCGGCGGCGAACCTCATCGGCCAGGAGGGCAAGGGCTTCCTCCACCTCGTCGACAAGCTGCCCCAGGAGCGCCTGTCGATCGCCGTCGCCGGCGTCGCCGCCGCCCGGGCCGGGCTCGACTGGACGCTCGAGTACGTGAAGGAGCGCACCGCGTTCGGGCAGCCCATCGGGAAGTTCCAGAACACCCGGTTCAAGCTCGCCGAGGTCGCCACCGAGGTCGAGATCGGCCAGGCCTTCATCGACAAGAGCGTGCTCGCCCTCAACGCCGGCACCCTCACCGCCGAGGAGGCCTCGATGGCCAAGTGGTGGTGCACCGAGCTCCAGCACCGGGCCCTGCACGAGTGCCTGCAGCTCTTCGGCGGCTACGGCTTCATGTCCGAGTACCCCATCGCGCGCGCCTACGCCGACGCCCGGGTCACCACCATCTACGGCGGTACCACCGAGATCATGAAGGAGATCATCTCCAAGCGGCACCTGGGCCTGTAGCCCCGCCTCAGCGGAGCTCGTGGCGCCAGGGCGGGTCGGCGCCCACCCGGGTGCAGGCGATGCCCGCCGCCTCCACGGCGTAGGTGAGGGCGGTGCGCCACCAGGCGGCGTCGAGCTCGGCGAGGCGCGCCCGGCCGGTGACGCCGTGGGCGGCGAACGCGGCGAGCATCGCGCCGACGAACGTGTCGCCGGCGCCGACCGTGTCGACGACGTGGACCTGCTCGGCGGGCTCGACCTCGACCACGCCGGCGCTGCACACCACCGCCGCGCCCTTGGCCCCCCGGGTGACGACCACGGCGGCGGGCACGTCGTCGCCCTCCTCGGCGGGGGTGAGCCAGTGGTGGGCGAGCTCGAGCGGGTCGAGGCCGGGGTGCAGCCAGTCGACGTCGGCGGCGCTGATCTTCACCACGTCGACGAGGCCGAGCCACCGCTCGAGCCGCCGCAGGTAGCGCTCGCGGCCACCGGCCATCGTGGGCCGCGGGTTCGGGTCGAGGTGGACGAGGCCGCGGTGGCGGGCGGCGGCGAGGAGCGCCTCCAGGCGCGACGCCGCCGGCTCCAGCACGAGCGCCATCGAGCCGCTCGTGTGGAACACGCCCACGTCGGCCGGCAGGTGCAGGTCGTTCACGCGGGGCGACACGGTGGTGGTGCCGAGGACGTGGAAGGCGAAGGCGGGCTCGGCGTCGTCGGGGCCCTGGGTGACCACGGCGAGCGTGGTGGGCTCGGCGGTGATCGGGCACGTGCGCCACGACACGTGCGACACGTCGAGGTGGTCGCGCAGCACCTGCCCGAAGCGATCGTCGGAGAGGACCCCGAGGAACGTGGTCGGCGCGCCGAGCCGCCCGGCCGCCACGGCGGCGTTGTACGGCGACCCGCCCGGGGCGGCCCGCCACGTGCGACCGGTGGCGTCGGCGCAGATGAGGTCGATGAGGGCTTCGCCGCAGGACACGACGCGTGGGCTGGTCACCGGCTCAGGGTGCCAGAGCCGCCCGGGCCCGCGTCGGCGTTCTTGCACCACGCGGACCCACGTCTATGGTCTCCCGTCCTCGTCAACTTGACCGTCCGGTCAAGTTGACGCGATGTCAGCAGGTCGGCGCTCGGCGGTCCCCCTGCCCGTGCGCCGGCATCCGCACCAACGAAGGGAACCCCAGTGACAACCAGGTTCTGGACAGGCCGGCTCCGACGGCTGTTCGCGCTCCTCATCGGGCTCTCGCTGGTCGCGGCCGCTTGCGGCGGCGACGACGGCGGGACCACGGCGGGCGACGGCAGCGGCGAGGGCGGCGAGGGCGCCGGCGGCGCCGTCGAGGACACCATGCCCGAGGAGGCCGAGGGCGACCCCGTGCCCGGCGGCGAGGTCACCTACGCGCTCGAGGCCGAGACCAACAACGGCTTCTGCCTGCCGGAGGCGCAGCTCGCACCCCCGGGCATGCAGGTGGCCACCACGATCTACGACACGCTCACCCGGCCCGACGCCGACGGCGAGATCCAGCCGTTCCTGGCCGAGTCGGTGGAGCCGAACGAGGACGCCACCCAGTGGACGATCACGCTGCGCGAGGGCGTCACCTTCCACGACGGCAGCCCGCTCGACGCCCAGGTCGTCGCCAACAACATCGACGCCTACCGGGGTGCGTACCCGGCGCGCTCGCCGCTGCTGTTCCGGTTCGTGTTCCAGGACGTCGAGTCGGTGCAGGTCGTCGACCCGCTGACCGTCCAGGTGACGATGAAGCGGCCGTGGGTCGCCTTCGACTGGGCGCTGTTCGGCTCGAACCGCGTCGGCATCATGGCCCAGGCCCAGCTTGACGACCCGCAGAGCTGCGGCACGAACCTGATCGGCACCGGCCCGTTCCAGCTCGAGCGCTGGACCGTCGGTGAGGAGCTGGTCACGGTCAAGAACCCCGACTACTGGATGAAGGACGAGCAGGGGAACCAGCTCCCCTACCTCGACAAGCTGACCTACGTGCCGATCCCCGAGGTGGCCAGCCGGGTCAACGCCCTCGAGTCCGGCCAGGTCCAGATGATCCACACCTCGGACACCGAGCAGATCGCCCAGCGCCTGCAGCCGCTGGCCGAGGCCGACCAGATCAACCTCCTCGCCACCGACCGGTACGGCGAGGTCAACTACATCATGCTGAACACGTCCACGGCGCCGTTCGACAACAAGAACGCCCGCCTCGCCCTGGCCCACGCCATCGACCGGCAGCTGCTGATCGACGTGCGCGGCTCGGGCCTCGGCCAGGTGGCGAACGGCCCCTTCGCCGAGGACGTGGTCGGCCACCTCGAGGACCCCGGCTTCCCGGAGTACGACCCGGCGAAGGCCCAGGAGTACGCGGCGGCGTACGAGGCCGAGACCGGTGAGCCGCTGCGGTTCGCGTACACGTTCGTCTCCACCGAGTCCGGGCAGCTGACGGCCCAGGAGATCCAGACCCAGCTGGCCGACGCCGGCATCGACACCTCCCTCGACCCGGCCGGCGACCAGGCCACCACGATCAACAAGGCCCTGGCCGGCGACTTCCAGGCCATGGGCTGGCGGAACCACCCGGGCACCGACCCGGACCGCGAGAACAACTGGTGGTACGGCGGCTCGCCCGTGAACTTCGGGCGCTTCGACGACCCGGAGATCAACCGGCTCCTCGACGCCGGCCGCGAGACCCCGCCCGGTGAGGAGCGCGAGGGCATCTTCCAGGACCTCAACCGGCGCTTCGCCGAGGAGGTCTACAACGTGTGGCTGTCCACCGCCGTGTGGGCGGTCGGCGCGTCGCCGAACGTCGAGAACATCCTCGGCTACGGCCCCGAGGGCGGCACGGGTGCCTACCCCGGCCTCGCCATCGGGCACGAGGTCAGCGGCATCTGGCTGAGCGAGTAGCCCAGAGGCCTGCGCCCGGGACCGGAACCCCCTCCGGTCCCGGGCCCGGCCGCTGCCAGACTCGCCCGATGGCGAAGGTGCTGGATTCCCTGGACGAGCAGCTCACCGCGTGGATCGAGGCCCAGCCCGTGTTCTTCGTGGCCTCGGCGCCCACGGCCGGCGGGCACGTGAACGTCTCGCCGAAGGGCTACGACACCCTCCGGGTGCTCGACGGGTCCACCGTCGCCTACCTCGACCTCACCGGCAGCGGCGCCGAGACCCTCGCCCACACGCGGGAGAACGGCCGGCTCACGATCATGCTGTGCGGCTTCGACGGTCCGCCCCGGATCCTGCGCCTGTTCGGGACGGCCACCGCGCACCCCGTGGGGTCACCCCGCTTCGCCGAGCTCGAGCCGCGCTTCCCCTCGATGCCCGGATCCCGCTCGATCGTCGAGCTCGACGTCGAGCGCATCCAGACGTCGTGCGGCTACGCCGTCCCCTTCATGGACCTCCGCGAGGAGCGCCCCACCCTGCACCAGTGGGCCGCCCGCAAGGGAGACGACGGCCTCGCCGCCTACCGGGCCGAGAAGAACGCCCGCAGCATCGACGGCCTCCCCGCGCTCGACGCCCGATGAAGCTCCGCATCGCCCAGCTCAACGCCGGCTCGCTGCTCGAACCGGGCTGGCCCGAGCGCCGCCACGAGATCGTCGCCTGGATCGAGCGGCTCGACCCCGACGTCGTGTGCCTGCAGGAGATCTGGGACGACCCCCGCACCCCCGATGGTGCCGCCTGGCTCGCAGCGCAGATGCCGGACGCCGGCTGGCACTCCCACTTCGACGGGCGCCCCTTCGCCTCCGACCTGTGGCCGGACCCCGAGCTGCGGTTCGGGTCCGCGGTGCTCTCCCGGTGGCCCATCGACGACGCCACCTACCACCCGCTGCCGATCGACGAGGACGACGACGACCCGTTCGCCCGGGCCGTCCCCTGGGAGCTGCTGCACGTCCGCACGGCCGGCCTCGACGTCTTCACCTGCCACCTCGCCGCCGCGCCGACCCAGGGCCGGCACCGGCGGATCCAGGTGCTCGCCATCGACGACGTCATCCGCGGCGTCGTCCCCCCGCCGGCGCCGGTCCGGCCCGGCCCGCGCCGGCCGGGCCTGCCCCCGATCCTCTGCGGCGACTTCAACGCCGAGCCCGAGTCCGACGAGATCCGCTTCCTGTCGTCGCTCACGGTGCTGGAGGGCCGGACCACCTACTACCAGGACGCCTGGCGGGTGGCCGGCGAGGGGCCCGGCCACACCCAGGACTGGCGGGGCAACCGGATCGCCGACGCCATGAACATCCCCCGCAAGCGCATCGACTACGTGTTCGTGGGCGACGGCTTCATGCGCGAGGGGTCGGCGGGTCGGGTCCTGCGCGCCGAGCTGGCGTTCCACGAGCCGCTCACCGGCACGCTCGCCAGCGACCACGCCGGCCTCGTCGTCGATGTCGCCTGGCCCCAGCGACCCGCCGCCGGATGACGCAAACGTGCTGCGGGAGCCACGCCGGCCGTCGCTAGCGTCGCCTGGTGCTCCCCCAGCCGCGCCCCGTGCGGATCGTCCGCTGCCTCCTCGGCCTCGTCCTGCTCGGCGCGGGGCTCGGCCTCACCGTGGCCGCCGACCTCGGGGTGTCGCCGTGGGACGTGCTGCACCAGGGCCTGGCCGAGCGGCTCGGCATCTCGATCGGCACGGCCAGCATCGGCGTCGGCATCATCGTGCTGCTCGGCTGGATCCCGCTGCGCGAGCGGCCCGGCGTCGGGACGCTGATGAACGTGTTCGTCATCGGCGCCACCATGGACCTCACCCTCGCCCTGGTGGAGCAGCCGGAGCCGATGTGGGCGCGGGTGCTCTACCTCGCCTTCGGCGTCTGGTTGTGGGGACCGGGGTCCGGGCTCTACCTCGGCGTCGGCCTCGGCTCCGGGCCACGGGACGGCCTCATGACCGGCCTCGCCCGGCGCGGCCTGCGCGTCGGCCCGGTCCGCTCCGGCATCGAGCTCGCCGCCCTCGCCGTCGGCTTCGCGCTGGGCGGCACCGTGGGCCTCGGCACCCTCGTCTTCGCGCTCGGCGTCGGCCCGAACGTGGCGTGGTGGCTGCCCCGCCTCGACGTGCGAGACGGGGCAGCGCCCACACGGCTGCGGCCGGCGGAGACCTGACCTACGCCAGCAGGGCGCGGGCGATGTGGGTGATCTGGATCTCGTCGGTGCCGGCGTAGATCTGCAGCACCTTGGCGTCGCGGGCGAGCTGCTCGACGTGGTACTCGGACATGTAGCCGTTGCCGCCGAAGATCTGCACCGCCTCGAGCGTGACCTCGACGGCCGCCCGGGCCGAGTACAGCTTCATGGCCGACGCCTCGGCGAGGGACATGCCCTCCCCCGCCTGCTGCGACTCGATGAACCGGAACACGAGGTTCTGCACGTTGAGCCGGGCCACCTCCATGCGGGCCAGCTTCTCCTGGATGAGCTGGAAGTTGCCGATGGGCTGGCCGAACTGCACGCGGTCCTTCGCGTACTGCACCGACAGCTCGAGGCACTTCTCGATCATCCCGAGCGCCATGGCGGCAACGCCCGAGCGCTCCATCGAGAAGGTGGCCTTCGCGCCCTCGCGGCCGCCCTTGGGCTGGTCCTCGGTCTCGCCGATGAGACGGTCCTTCCCGACCCGCACGTCACTGAGGAAGAGCTCGCCGGTGGGCGACGAGTGCATTCCCATCTTGCGCAGGGGCTTGGTCTGCTCGAACCCGGGCATTCCCCGGTCGAGCACGAACGACAGCACCTTGCGCTCCTCGGGCGCGTTGCCCTCGTCGAGCTTGCAGATGAACACGGTGGTGTCGGCGTAGGGGCCGTTGGTGATGAAGGTCTTCGAGCCGTTGAGGACGTACTCGTCGCCGTCGCGCCGGGCCGTCGACTTCATCGAGCCGAACGCGTCGGAGCCGGAGTTGGGCTCGGTGATCGCCCAGGCGCCGACCTTGTCGAGGGTGAGCAGGTCGAGCGCCCACCGCTCCTTCTGGGCGATGGTGCCCTTCGACATGATCGCCGAGGCGGTGAGGCCGCTCGACACCCCGAGGGCGGTGACGAGGCCGGGGCTGTAGCGGCACAGCTCGATGATCGGGATGAGCGTGATCGAGCCGTCGCCGCCGCCACCGGACTCCTTCGTCGGGGGCTCCTCGCCCCGGGCGACGGCGTCCTCGACGGAGCGCTCGAACTCGATCTGGCGCTTGAACCGCTCCCGGGCCATGGTGTCCATGCCGAAGGTGCTGTACAGCTTGCGGAGCACGTCGTAGGGCGGGGTGTCGCCGAACTCGAGCTCCTCCCGGAGGGGCGCGACCTCGGCCTCGACGAACTGGCGGACGGCGTCGCGCACCATCTGCTGCTCTTCGGTCCACTGGATCATGACGTGGGGCTCTCTCTGTCGGGGGTGGAAGGGGAGGGTGCGGTCAGGAGGGCTTCGAGCTCCGCCACCCGTCGTTCGAGTTCGGCGACGCGCGCCTCGAGTCCTGCGCCGGCGACCGTAGGCGGCGCCGCCGCCGGCTCCGGAACGCGCTCCCCCTCCGCCGCGAGGGCCTCGACGTCTGCGTCGCCGAGCAGGTGCATCCACCGCGTCTCCTTCTGCCCCGGCTGGCGGGGCAGGTGGACCACGATCGGATCGTCCCGGCCGGCGAGCGCCTCGAGGGTCACCACCACCTCGTCGTTGTCGGCGAACGCGTGGGCGCGCTCGGTGCGGGTGCGCAGCTCGTTCACGGTCTGCGGGCCCCGCAGCAGCAGCACGGTGAGCAGCGCCAGCTCGGCCGGCTCGAGGCGCAGCCGCTCGTGCAGCACGTGCCGGAACTTGGTGGTGCGGGCGCCGTGGCTGGCGTACACGAAGCGCGCCAGGTTGCGGGCCTTCAGCTCGTCGAGCACCCGTTGGATCGTGGCCTCGTCGAGGTCGGTCACCGGCTCCCGGTTGTTCTTCTGGTTGCAGGCGGTCTGCAGGCCCCGCAGCGTCATCGGATACGTGTCGGGGACCGTCGCCTCCTTCTCGGCGAGCGAGCCGAGCACCCGCTGCTGCTCGGGGCTGAGGGGCCCGTCCAAGGCATCGACCATGCACGGACACTAGGTCCGGTCGCTGTGGTTCACTGGGTCCTGGGCACGAGGTGCGGAGGTCACCATGGCGGCGATCCGGGCGAGCGAACCGATCGATCTCGACCCCGAGGTCGGCGGCAGGGGACCCGTCGAACCGCCCCGCCGACCGCGGCTGCCGGTGCTCCTCGTGCTCGGCGCAGTCGTCGCGCTGGTCATCGGGGCGGTCGTCGCCGACGACCGCGACGTCGAGGTGTCCGTCGATCAGGAGCAGGCGACCACCACCACCGAGGCCGACCGGCGCACCCCCGAGCCCGGGTCGTTCCCGGCGCCCGTCGCCCTCGGCGGGCCCACCGACGGCAAGGAGTCCGTCGGGCTGCCGGTGAAGGCCGAGCCGTCCACCGGCCTGGTCGACGGGCAGGAGGTCACGGTCACCGGCACCGGCTTCCCGCCCGGCGTGAGCGTCGGCGTGGTCATGTGCACGAAGGAGGCGGGGCGCGACCACGGCGCCCGGGGCGTCGACGCCTGCAACATCGGCCACTTCGCCCAGGCCGAGACGAACAGCGACGGCGTCGCCGTGGCCACCTTCTCCGTGCGCCGGCTCGTCGTGCTCGACGGCCAGGAGGTCGACTGCGCGTCGGAGGCCCAGCGCTGCCTCATCGGCATGGGGATGCTGTCGGACTACGACACCTCCGGCGGCGTCCTCGTCGACTTCGACCCCACCGTGCCCCTCCCCGACCCGCCGACGGCCACGGTCGAGCCGTCGACCGGTCTCGTCGACGGCCAGGAGGTCACCGTCTCGGTCACCGGCCTCGTGCCCGGGACCCAGGTCGGCGCGACGGTGTGCACCACGGACGGCGGTGCCTGCTTCGAGGCGGCCCTGCCGGAGACCGTGGACGACACCGGCGCCGCCACCTTCGACACCAGGGTGTGGCGGGTCTTCGGATCGGCACCTCCGGGCGTGGGCGCCGGAGGCACCAACGTCGACTGCGCGGTGGTGCCCTGCAGCCTGGCGGTGTGGGGCGAAGCGGTCGGCGGCCGGGCCCTCCCGCAGGTCGGCCTCTCGTTCCTGGGCGGACCGATCGACCGCGTGCCCCTCACGCTCGAGGTCACGTCCACCGGCCCGTACCGGCCCGGCGACGTGATCACCGTCGAGTTGCCCGACCTGCCCGTCGGAGCCAGCGCAGAGGTCCTGCTCTGCAGCGGTGAGCAGTGCTCCGGCACCGGGTTCCGGCAGGACCCGCTCCCGGGTGGCGGTGTGCGCGTGTCGCTCCGAGCGTTCTCGCCGGGCGAGGAGAGCGCCTGCGTCGATGGTCCGTGCCGGCTCACCGTCCTTGCCTCCCTCCCACCCGGCACCGACCAACCGCCGCTCCTGCTGCCGGAGCCTGTCGAGGTCGAGATCGTGGGCTGATCCGCCCGGTGGCCGGATCGCGGCGAGCGACCAATAGGATCTGCAGCCCGGTTTCCGCCGCCCGGCGATGGGCATTCAGGAGTGCAGCGTGACGTTCAAGGTCGGCGACAAGGTCGTGTACCCCCACCACGGGGCCGCCGTCATCGAGAAGACCGAGGTCATGGAGACCTTCGGTGAGGAGAAGGAGTTCTTCGTGCTCCGCATGACGCACGGCGAGCTCACCCTGAAGGTGCCGGCCGACCGCGCCGAGGAGATCGGCATGCGGTACCCCATCTCCGACGAGGACGTCGAGGACGTCTTCGAGGTGCTGGCCAAGAAGGACGTGCGCGAGCCCACCAACTGGTCCCGGCGGTTCAAGAACCACCAGGAGAAGCTCAAGTCGGGCGACGTGTACCAGGTGGCCGAGGTCGTGCGGAACCTGGCGCTGCGCGAGGCCGACAAGGGCCTGTCCGCCGGTGAGAAGTCGATGTTCGTCAAGGCCCGCCAGGTGCTGGTCTCCGAGCTCGCCTTCGCCCTCGACATCGAGGAGGAGGAGGCGCTCGCCCGGTTGGAGGCCACGCTCGCGTAGCGGCCCATGAGCGGCGACGAGGGCACCGGCGGAGATCCCCCCACCGGCTCCGACGCGCCCGGTGAGCTGTCCGCCGAGGTCGTCGCCCGCCTCCGGTCCCGCGCCGAGCAGCTCCAGGCCCGCCGGCTCCCCCCGCCCGCCCCCCTGGCGGCCGGCCCTGAGGCCGAACGCGAGGCCGGACCAGCACCCGAGACCGAACCTGAACCCGAGCCCGGGCCGGATGCCGAGGCCGGTGACGACCCGTTCCACGACGTCGCCGTCGACCCCGAGACCGAGCTGCTCCTCGATCGCTGGGCCGAGGAGGCCCGTGACGAGGCCCGGGAGCCGCGCCGCAACTGGTCCCCGGTCGTCGCCGTGCTGGTGGTGCTCGCGGTCATCGCCGCCGCCGGCTTCGGGGCCCGGGCGCTCATCAGCGGATCCGCCGACGAGGAGACCGCCGACGACCTGGCCGGCGGCCCGGACGACGCCCCCTCGGTGCTGGGCGGCGAGGCGCCGAGCCTCGAGGACCTCACCTCCGACGTCACGCTGCCGCCCGGACCGAAGCGCCCGCTCGAGGTGGCGGCCCAGGGCATCACGGTCGTCCCCGACCGCTTCGACGAGTCCCGGCGCGAGGGCACCTACGCGGTCATCGTCCAGAACCCCCACAGCCGCTGGCTCGCCCAGGGCGTCCAGGTCACGGTGACGTTCCTCGACGAGGCGGGCGCCCCGGTCGGCGAGGACAGCGGCTTCGTCGAGGTCGTGCTGCCCGACCAGCGCGTCGCGGTCGCCTCGCTGTTCTTCGACGCCCCCACCGTGCCGCTCTCGGGCATGTCGGTGGCCATCGACGTCGCCCGCTGGCGGGAGACCGGCCCCATCGAGGGCGGCTTCACGATCAGCGAGGTGCAGACCGACGAGGCCGAGTTCAGCGGCGTCCGCACCCGGTTCCAGATCCAGTCCGGGTTCGACGAGGTCCTCACCGACGTGGGCATCACCGCCGTGTACAAGGCGGCCGACGGTCGCATCATCGGCGGCTACGACACCTTCGTCGATCGCCTCGAGCCGGGCGTGCCCACACCCGCCGAGATCGCGCTGCTCGCCAACGTCGACCCCGCCGCCATCGCCGCCACCGAGCTCTACCCCACCGCGGCGTTCGGGTCCGTCCCCGATTGACCCTCGGACGCGGCAGAGGCCCCGACGAGGGGGCCTCCGGTCCGGGTTCTGGTGGGCGTAACAGGACTTGAACCTGTGACCTCACGCGTGTGAAGCGTGCGCTCTAGCCAGCTGAGCTATACGCCCGGGGGCGCAGCACTGTAGCAGCCGCCTCCCGGCCGACCACACCGGGTCAGCTCGGGTAGCGGCGGAGCTCCACGGTGTTGCCGTCCGGGTCCTTCAGGTAGATCGACCGGGCCACGCCGCGGGCGCCCCACCGGTCGGCGGGGCCATCGATGATGTCGAGCTCGCCTGCGGCGGCGATGGCGTCGACGTCGTCGTCCACCACCAGGCAGAAGTGGTCGGTGTTCTGGCCGTCCCGGGGCAGCTCCATCAGGTCGAGCACCGTGCGCTCGTCGATCCGGACGCTCGGGAAGAACACCTCCCCCGCCTCCCACTCCGCCACCCGCTCGGGCTGGAGGCCGAGGGTGCCGACGTAGAAGTCGAGCGACCGGCGGACGTCGGCGACGTTGATGACGAGGTGGTCGAAGGCGGTCACGCGCATGGGGGAAGCGTGCCACGGTACGGTCATCGCATGGCCGACGAACGGGGCACCGGCGAGCACGGGTCCAACCCGCTGTCGGGGATGCTCGGACGCCTGTCCGCCCTCCCCGCCGAGCAGCTGCGGCTGATGCGCGACCTGCTCGACACGTTCTCGCCGTCGATGGACCAGCTCGGCGCCATCCGGCGCGAGCTCGAGGCCCAGCGGGCCCAGGTCGAGGCCATGCTCGCCCAGCTCGAGCACATGGAGGCCACGCTCGAGCGCCTGGTCGCCACGGCCGAGCAGCTCCGGGCGATGCAGGAGCCATTCCAGCGCCTGACCCACCTGTTCAACCCCGACCGCGATCGCGACCGGTAGCCCGCGTCAGTAGCCGGCGTCGACGTCCACCGGGCCGAGCAGCTCCTCGCCGGCGAGGTAGCGGCGCACGTTCTCGCGCACCCGGGTCGACAGCAGCGGCACGGCCATCTCCGGCGTGTTGCCGACGTGCGGGGTCAGGAGGCACCGGGGTTCGGTCCACAGCGGGTGCCCGTCGGGCAGGGGCTCGGGGTCGGTGACGTCGAGGCCGGCGCCGCCGATGGCCCCCTCGGCCAGCACCCGGACGAGGTCGTCGGTGACGACGTGGCGGCCGCGGGCGACGTTCACCAGCCAGGCGTGCGCGGGCAGCAGGCGCAACCTGCGCTCGTCCACCAGGCCGTCGGTCTCGGGGGTGAGCGCCACGGCGAGCACGACGAGGTCGGCGCTCGGCAGCTCGTCGTCGAGCTGGGCCAGGGCGACGGTGCGGCTGGCGCCGGGGAACGGCCGCTCGGTGCGGCGCACCACGACGACCTCGCAGCCGAAGGGCTCCAGCAGGCGCACCAGCGATTCGGTGATGCCGCCGGCACCGACGACGACCACCCGGGCGCCCAGCAGGTTCCGCCCGATCGGGCCCTCCCACGTGGTGGCCCGGGCGTACGTGCCCATCCCGCGCAGCCCCGCGAGGCCGAGCATCAGCGCCTGCTCGGCCACCGGCTCGGCGTACACCCCCTTGCCGCACGTCCAGCGCCGGTCGTGGTCGAGCACGCCGACGTAGGGCTCGATGCCCGCCCACGGCAGCTGCACCCAGTCGATCTCCGGGCGCTCGTCGAGCAGCCGGCGCAGCCCCTCGGGATCCTTCGGGTCGGTCCACACCACCGCGTCGGCCGGCCCCTCGGTGACCGGCTCGGCGCCGCCGGCCCGCACGGCGTCCTGCAGCCACGGGCGCCCCGGCACGACGAGGATGCGGGCGGCGGGCGAGGTCTCGGCCATCCAGCCATGGTTGCAGGCGGCGAGGCGTGGGCGGATCCGACGCCTCAACGTCCGATCCGTCCACTCGTCGGCTCCTCAGGGCTCCGGCAGGGGGTCGGGCAGCAGGGGCACGGCCGGGCCGCGGCGCTGGCCGAGCATCGACGCCCGGGTGACGGCCGTGCTGCCGAAGCGGTCGCGCACGGCGTCGAGGGTGTGGTCGAGGGTGCGGCGGTCGTGGCCGTCGAGGTCGAGGGTGAGCTGCACGGCGTCGGCCGGAGCGAGGTCGGAGACCGTGATGCCCACCAGGGTGCAGCCGACCTCCCGCAGGTGCGACCAGCGGGCGTCGAGCAGCTCTCGGGCGGCAGCCAGGAACAGGTCGGTGCGGTCGGTGGCGGCGGGCAGCGTGCGGGAGCGGGTCTCGCGCGACAGGTCGCCGTGGCGCAGCCGGAGCGTGACCGTGCGCCCCACCCGCCGACCGGCGCGCAGCCGCTCGGTGACCCGCTCGACCAGCGCCAGCACCGTGGCGTCGATCTCGGCGCGGGTGCGGGGTCGCCGGCCGAGCGCCCGCTGCGCCCCCACAGACGCGCGACGCCGCCCCGGCGTGACCCGGCGGGCGTCGAGGTTGCCGGCCAGCGCGTGCAGGTGCCGCCCTGACGCCGGGCCGAGCATGGTGACCAGCGCGGCCTCGGGCACGGCGGCCACGTCGCCCACGGTGCGCAGGCCCCGCTCGCGCAGCTTCGCCGCCGTGACCGGCCCCACGCCCCACAGGCGGGTGACGTCGAGGGGGTGGAGGAAGTCGAGCTCCTCGTCGGGCTCGACCACCAGCAGGCCGTCGGGCTTGGCCACCCCGCTGGCCACCTTGGCCAGGAACTTGGTGCGGGCCACGCCGACGCTGATGGGCAGGCCGACCTCGTCGCGCACCCGGGCCCGCAGCCGCCGGGCGATGTCGGCCGGCGGGCCGGCGATGCGCCGGAGGCCGTTCACGTCGAGGAACGCCTCGTCGACCGACAGCCCCTCGACCAGCGGGGTGGTGTCGCGGAAGATCTCGAACACCCGGCGGCTCGCCTCGCTGTACGCCTTCATCCGCGCCGGCACCACCACCGCCTGCGGGCACAGGCTCCGGGCCTCCCCCACGGGCATCGCGGTGCGCACGCCGTGGACCCGCGCCTCGTAGCTGGCGGTGAGCACCACGCCCCCGCCCACGATGACCGGCCGGCCCCGCAGCCGGGGCTGGTCGCGCTGCTCGACCGCGGCGTAGAAGCAGTCGAGATCGGCATGCAGGATGCCGGCGGCGGGCACCCCGCGACCATACTCCGAACAGGCGTTCGGGTCACTTGACCCGTTGGTCAATGGAGGGGTCCGCTGGCACACTGGCCGGGTGACCGCCCCCGCCGACACCGCCGAGGAGGACGACGAGCGTCCGACCAGCGGCACGGCGATGGACGCGCTGCGCCTGGACACGTTCCGGCGCGTCTACACGGGCGCCTTCCTGTCGAACATCGGCACGTGGATGCAGAACGTGGTCCTGGGCGCCCTCGCCTACGACCTCACCGGCTCCTCGTCGTTCGTCGGCATCGTGCTGTTCGCCCAGCTCGGCCCGATGCTGTTCTTCTCGATCATCGGCGGGATGCTGGCCGACACCTTCGACCGGCGACGCCTCCTGATGGTCGTCTCGGCCACCCAGGCGCTGCTGGCGCTCGGCCTCGCCGCCGTCGTGCGGGTGGACGACCCGAGCAAGTGGGCCATCGTCGGCATCGTGTTCCTCATCGGGCTCGGCCAATCCGTGTTCGGCCCGACCTACTCCGCCGTGCTCCCCGACCTCGTCGGTCCCGGCAACCTGGCCGGGGCCATCTCGCTGAACTCGGCGCAGATGAACGGCTCCCGGGTGATCGGCCCCGCCATCGGCGGCCTGCTCTTCGCCCAGTACGGCGCCTCGTGGGTGTTCTCGCTCAACGCCGCCACCTACCTGTTCGTCATCGGCGCGCTGGCGTCCGTGCGGCTCCCCGACGTCGAGGGCTCCGGTGCCGACGAGTCGCGCCTCGAGCGCGTCGCCCTCGGGTTCCGCATCGCCCGCAGCCGGTTCCCGGTCGGCCGATCGCTGGCGATCATGGTGCTGTTCTCGTTCCTGTCGCTGCCGTTCATCGGCCAGATGCCGGTACTGGCCGACCGCAACCTCGACATCGCCGCGAAGTCGACGGCCTACGGCTGGCTCTACGCCTGCTTCGGGCTCGGCGCCATGCTCGGCGCGCTGTCGGTGGGCACCACCTTCGCCAACACACCGAAGGAGGACGTCACCCGTTGGGGCCTGGTGGCCTTCGGCGTCTCGCTCGGCGTGTTCGCCTGGTTGCGGGACCCGTTCCCCGCGTTCGTGGTCATCGTGATCGTCGGCTTCTTCTACTTCGCGAGCGTCACCGCCCTGTCGACCGTGCTGCAGCTGCACCTCGCCGGGAACGAGCGGGGCCGGGTCATGGCGCTGTGGATGATGGCGTTCGGCGGCACGGTCCCCATCGGCAACCTGGTGGCCGGCCCGATCATCGACGCCACGTCGGTCACCACGGTGGTGTTCCCAGGTGCCATCATCGCCGTGCTGCTCGCGTGGTGGGCCGACCTGAAGGTCGACGGCCGGCCTGCCGGCTGATCGACACCGACACGGGAGACCTGGGGGGATCCATGCCGTACATCACCGACCGCACCGTCCACGACGCCGACGCCCACATCATGGAGACGCCGACGTGGCTGCGCGACCACGCCGACCCGGCCATCCGCGACCGGATCGAGCCGCTGCCGCTCACCAGCGGCAACGAGCTGCGCCAGACCGGCGACGTCGACGAGCAGCTCGCCGACCTCACCGCCGCCTTCGACCGCCTCGCGGCCAAGCACGCCTCCGACGAGTACCGGGCGGCGGAGGCGCACGAGATCATGCTGCGCAAGAACTTCGCCGCGACCGGGTCGTTCATCGCCGAGGACCGGGTCCGCGCCCTCGACCTCATCGGGGTGCAGAGCCAGCTGGTGTTCAACACCTTCCACAACTCCCGTCTGCACCAGTGGGAGCGCAGCGGCGACCTCGACCTGGCCTACGGGACGGCCCGGGCCCACAACCGGGGCATGCAGGAGTTCTGCTCGGTCGACGAGCGGCTCCTGTCCACGATGTACGTGCCGCTCGCCGACTTCGACCGGGCCGCCGCCATGGCCGACGAGGCCATCGAGATGGGCGCGGCCGCGCTCCTCGTCGCGTCCGGCTGCCAGGCCACCCACTCCCCCAGCCACCGCTCGCTCGACCCGGTGTGGGCGAAGGCCCAGGAGGCCGGCATCCCCATCGTCTTCCACGTGGGCGGCACCGGCGAGCTCATCGACCCGATGTACTTCCAGAACGGGCTGCCCATCCCGCCCGACTTCCACGGCGGCGACGAGAACTTCCGCTGCGTCGACTACATGGGCATCCCGGGCCCGCCGGCCCAGACGCTGGCCACCATGCTCTTCGACGGCGTGTTCGAGCGGTTCCCGTCCCTGATGGTCGGCGTCATCGAGCAGGGCGCCGTCTGGGTGCCGGGCTGGATGCGCCAGATGGAGTCGGCCTTCGACGCCTTCCACCGCCACGAGGAGCGCCTCCAGCAGCTGTCGATGCGCCCGTCGGAGTACGTGTCCCGCCAGATGCGGTTCACGCCGTACCCCACCGAGGACGTCGGCTGGATCATCGAGCAGGCCGGCCCGGAGACCGTGCTGTTCAGCACCGACTTCCCCCACGTGGAGGGCGGCCGCAAGCCCGTCGAGCGCTTCGAGCAGAGCCTCGACGCCGCCGGCGTGTCCGACGACGACCGCGACCGCTTCTACCGCCGCAACTTCGTCGAGCTGATGGGCCGGGGCCTCCCCGCCCCGCTCGCCGCCAGCGCCTGATCGCCTCAGCCGTGCAGCAGCGCGGCGACTCGTTCCAGACCGGCTGACCGGCTCGCCTTGACGAGCACGGCGTCGTCCGGGCCGAGCTGGCCGACGGCCTCGACGGCGGCCTCGACGGTCGGCACGTCGACGCCCACCCCGTAGGCCGGGCAGTCGACGGTGACCACCTCGATGCCGAGCTCGTCGGCGAGCTCCCCCATCTCGGCGTGGCGCTGGTCGCTGTGGTGGCCGAGCTCGGCCATGACGCCCAGCACGGCCACGTGGCGGTCGGCGTCGATGGCGGCCAGCGAGTGCAGCGCCGCTTCGAGCGCGGTGGGGTTCGAGTTGTAGGCGTCGTTGATCACGACGGCGCCCGCGTCGGTGTGGCGCAGCTCCATCCGCCACGGCGACAGCGCGGCGTGCGACAGGCCCTCGGCCACTGCGTCGATCGGCACGCCCTGCACCAGCCCGGCGGCCGCGGCGGCGAGGGCGTTGCCCACCTGGTGGACGCCGTGCACGCCGAGCTGCACGTCCGTCGTGCCCCACGGCGAGGCGAGCCGGAAGCGGGGCCGGAGGTGCTCGTCGAGGTCGACCCGCTGGGCGACCACGTCGCCGTGCACGCCGTAGGTGAGCACCCGGGCGTCGGTGAGGTGGGCCATGTCGCGCACCCGGCGGTCGCTCCCGTTGAGCACCACGAACCCGTCGACCGGGATCGACTCCACCAGCTCGCCCTTCGCCCGGGCCACGTCGTCGATGCCGCCGGCGTACTCGGAGGTGTGCACCTCGGCCACCATCGTCACGACGGCGACCGACGGCCGGGCCACGTCGCACAGCGCCCGGATGTGGCCGATGCCCCGCGCGCCCATCTCGAGCACCAGCACCTCGGCGTCGGCCGGGGCGTTGGCCAGGGTGAGCGGCACGCCGATCTCGTTGTTGAAGCTCTTCTCGCTGGCGGTGGTGCGGAAGGTGGTGCGCAGCACCTCGGCGAGCAGGTCCTTCACCGAGGTCTTGCCCACGGAGCCGGTGATGCCCACCACCGCGTCGGGCAGCCGGTCGCGGGCGGCGGCGCCGAGCCGGGTGAGCGCGTCCATGGTGTCGTCGACGTGGACGGCGGTGGCGCCGTCGATCAGCGGGCCGCGGGCCGTCAGGTAGGCGGAGGCGCCCGACTCCACGGCGGCGGGGACGAAGTCGTGCCCGTCGCGCTCGGCCACCAGCGGCACGAAGAGCTGGCCGTCCTCGACCGTGCGCGAGTCGATGGCGACGCCCGACACGGTGGCGGGCGGTCCCACGACCTCGCCCTTCACCGCGGCGGCGACCTCTTCGATCCGGAGCTCCACGGCGGGGAGTCTTACCCGCCTCGGGAGCGATCCCTACACTCGCCCGGATGCCGCTCCCCGACCGGATCCGACTCGTCGTGCTCTTCGGGGGGAGGTCGGCCGAGCACGAGGTGAGCTGCACCACGGCGGCCCACGTGCTGCGGGCCCTCGACCTCGACCGCTACGACGCCCTGCCGGTCGGCATCACCCGCGACGGCACGTGGCTGCGGGCCGACGACGCCATCGCCGCCCTCGAGAAGGGCGCCTCCGCCCTTCCCGGCCGCCTCGACGCGGTCGGCACCGCGGTCGAGCCCGTCCCGGCGATGCAGCCCGTGGAGGCCGACACCCCGGTGGTCGTGCTGCCCCTGCTGCACGGCCCCTTCGGCGAGGACGGCACCGTCCAGGGTCTGCTCGAGCTCGCCGGCGTGCCCTACGTCGGCACCGGCGTGCTCGGCTCGGCGATGTCGATGGACAAGGCGGCGGCCAAGGAGATGCTCGCCGCCCACGGCATCCCCCAGTGCGAGTGGGTGTCGGCCCGCCGCCACGAGATCGACGACGACTTCCTGGCCCACGCGGCCGACCGCCTCGGGTTCCCGATGTTCGTGAAGCCGGCGAACATGGGCTCGTCCATCGGCGTGTCCAAGGTCCACGACATCGACGCCCTCGGCGTCGCCGTCGAGGAGGCGGCTCGCTTCGACGAGTGGCTGGTGTTCGAGGAGGGCATCGAGGGCCGCGAGCTCGAGTGCGGCGTGCTCGGCAACCTCACGCCCCGGGCGTCCGTCGTCGGCGAGGTGCGGCCCGGCGCCGACTTCTACGACTACGACGACAAGTACGACGACGGCGCCGAGCTGCTCATCCCGGCGCCGATCTCCCAGCCGATGAGCGACGAGCTGCGCGAGATCGCCCTGCGGGCGTTCGCCGCCCTCCGCTGCGAGGGCATGGCCCGGGTCGACTTCTTCTGGGAGGAGGACGGCCGCGGCCCGCTGGTGAACGAGGTCAACACCATCCCCGGCTTCACGCCCATCTCCCAGTACCCGAAGCTGTGGGAGGCCAGCGGGCTGCCGTACGGCCGGCTGCTCGACGAGCTCGTCGCGCTCGCCCTCGAGCGCCACGAGCGTCGCTCGAAGTTCGCCACCGAGCGCTGAGCGCACGCGCCGCTTGACGCCGCGCCCCCTCGGCGCGACCGTCGATCGTCGGAGGGGAAGCGAAGGTGTGCCGGAGCCCGCGCCGCGGGGGTTCGGGCCGTCAGGCGCGGGCGCCGGCGAACGACGAGGGGGTGCGTTCGCCATGACCGATGTGAAGACCGACCGGACCATCGACCTGCGCGTCGACGAGGCCAAGCTCGAGGCGTTCATGGGCCAGATGGTCGGGCACATGACCGGCGGAGCCGTCTGCTTCGGCGTGTGGCTCGGCGACGAGCTCGGCTTCTACCGCGCCATGGCCGGGCAGGGGCCGCTGCGGGCCGGCGACGTCGCCGAGCGGACGGGCTGCAACCCGCGGCTCGTGCGCGAGTGGCTCGACGGGCAGGCGGCGGCCGGGCTGGTGGTCCGCGACGGCGACACCTACGCGCTGCCGCCCGAGCAGGCCATGGCCCTGGCGGACGACACCTCACCGGTGTTCGTCGCCCGCGGGATGAACGCGTTCGGCTCGATGTTCATCGACATCGAGCGGATCAAGGACGCCTACCGCAGCGACGGCGCGTTCGCATGGGGCGATCACCACCCGTGCCTGTTCTCCGGCACGGAGTGGTTCTTCCGCACCGGCTACCGGGCGCACCTGCCCAGCGAGTGGCTGCCGGCGCTGGACGGCGTGGTCGACAAGCTGCGCGCCGGCGCTCGGGTCGCCGACGTCGGGTGCGGCCACGGCGCCTCGATCGTGGCGATGGCGGAGGCCTTCCCGGAGGCCGAGTACACGGGCATCGACTCCCACGAGCCGTCGGTGCGCACGGCGGCCGAGCGGGTCGCGGAGGCCGGCGTGACCGCCCGGGTCGCGTTCCAGGTCGCGGACGCGAAGGGCTACGACGGCACCTACGAGCTCATCTGCTTCTTCGACTGCCTGCACGACATGGGCGATCCGGTCGGTGCGGCACGCCACGCGCGCGAGCACCTCGCCGACGACGGGACGATCCTGCTCGTCGAGCCGTTCGCGCTCGACGACGCCGACCACAACATGGCGGACAACCCGATGGCGCCGCTGCTGTACCACGCCTCGTCGACCATCTGCGTGCCGAACTCGCTGTCGCAGGACGTGGGGTTGGGGCTCGGCGCCCAGGCCGGCGAGGCGCGGCTGCGCGAGGTCTTCGAGGAGGCCGGCTACACCCGGTTCCGCAGGGTGGCCGAGACGCCCATGAACCTCATCCTCGAGGCCCGGCCGTAGCGGCCGGACCCCGGGACGCGGACGAGCCGGGAGGCTGCAGGGGCCTCCCGGCTCGTGTCGCGTCGCGGCGGGGCGGAGCCCCCGGTACGTGTGCCTACTTCTTGGTCTCGGCGAAGATCTCGGCGATCTCGTCGATCAGGTCGAGCAGCTGCTGGCCGACGGCCTCGTCGCTGGTCTTCTTGGCCTCACCGGCGGCCTTGGTGGCCCGCCAGAACAGGTCGTGGAGCTGGGGGAACTGCTCGACGTGCGGCGGCTTGAAGTAGTCGGTCCACAGCACCCACAGGTGCTCCTTGGCGAGCTGGGCCCGCTCCTCCTTGATGATGATGCAGCGGGTGCGGAAGTACTCGTCGTCGGACGCGTTGTACTTCTTCATGGTCTCGAGGACCGACTCGGCCTCGATGCGGGCCTGGGCGGGGTTGTACACGCCGCACATCAGGTCGCAGTGCGCATCGGCCGTGGCAGCATCGTCGAGGTCGGCCACGGACAGCAGCTTGGACACGAGGCTCATGGAAGCTCCTTGGAGGTGGTGGTGAGGGTGGACACTCGTGCCCGGACCCTAGCGGCGCTGGCCGGCGCCGCAACCGGGGCCGCGGCGGGCGCGCTGCTGGCCACGTCGCTCGAGCGGCACCTCGTGCGCGGCGAGTCGATGGTCCCGGCGCTGCGGCCGCGCGACACGGTGATCTCGGTGCGGGCCGACTCGCTGCTCGGGCGCCTGCTGCGCCCGCGGCCGGGCGCCATCGCCATCATCGCCCTGCCCTGGGAGCACGACCTCATCGGCGTGAAGCGCCTCGTCGCCGGCCCGGGCGAGCCGTGGGCCGAGGGCGACTTCGGCGTGTCGGCCGGCCCGGGCTGGGTGGTGGTGGGCGACAAGCGCGAGCTGTCCACCGACAGCCGCCACCACGGCCGGGTCCCCACCGAGGCCATCCGCGGCATCGTCGTCGGCCGGGTCAAGCCGCCCGGTTGACCTGGCGGGGCGACCGCCGGCGCAGCCACCACGCGGCGACGGCGGCGAGCGCCAGCAGCGGCACGAACGGCAGCACGAACCCGAGGGCGGTGGCCGCAGCGGCCGTCAGCGTCACCGCCGCGTCCCAGCCGGCGCCGAGGCCCTCGCCGAAGCCGGGCGGGCCGCTGTCCTCCTCCAGCAGCGCGGCCTCACGTGGGTCCTCGACGCGGAACTCGGCGGTGATGGTCCCGTAGGTGGTGCGCTCCTGCAGGAGCCGCAGCTGGCCGGCGATGACGTCGTGCTCGGCCTCCCGCCGGGTGAGCTCGGACTCGAGGCGGCTGACCTCGTCGACGTTCGACGCCTCGGCGAGGAAGCCGCGGATGCGGTCGATGCTGGTGGCCAGCGCGGCCTGCCGGCTCTCGAGGTCGCGGAACCGCTCGCTCACGTCCTCGGCTTCGATGTGCTGGTCCTCCACCTCGCCGATGCCCACCACCGCGTCGAACACGGCGTCGAAGCGGTCGACGGGGACCTTGAGGATGACCCGACCGTGGTCTCCCGCGAGGTCCTGGGCGAACACGAAGCCGCCCTCGACCGCGGCGGCATCGGCGGCTTCGCGCACCGCGGCGGCGACGTCGCCGACCACCGCGTACGTGGTCCCCACGTAGATGATCTTGCGATCCACGGCGGCGATCGGCACGGCCTCGAGGTCGACGGGCTCGACGTCCGCCACCTCGCCACCACCTGCGTCGGTCCCGCCACCTCCACCACTGCCGGCCGTGGCCGACCCCTCGCCCTCGTCGGCGACGTCGGCACCCGAGTCCTCGGACACCGCCTCGCTCGCGGCATCGTCGCCGCCGGACGAGCAGCCGGCGACCACGACCAGCAGGGCGAGCAGAGCGGGGAGGATCCGGCGGAGGCGCATGTGGGTGAGACGCCCGTCACCCGTCGTCCGGTTCCCGTGCGCAGCATCCGCGTCCAGTTCGTGGTCTGCCTAGGGGACGAGGGCGTCGCGGAGGAGGTCGAGGAGCTGGTCGCGGCGGCGGACCAGCGAGGCGAGGGTGGGCTCCTCGCCGAGCGCCCGGAGCACCTCGACCTCGGTGGCGAGGCCGGTGACCGACGAGTACGCCATGAGCACGAGCAGCTTGGGGTCGTGGCGGCGGAGGCGGCCGGCGTCCATCTCGCTCTCCAGCCACGCTGCCGCGGCGAGGAGCAGCGGGGTGACCGAGCCGGTGAGGCGGGTGGACGTCGGCGGCCCGAGCCGGTTCACCTCCCGCATCAGCCCGAGCATCGCCGGGTGGCGCGCGGCCAGCCGGAACGCGGCGCGCACCACCGCCTCGATGCGGGCGAAGCCCTCCCCCGTCTCGATCGCCTTGGCGAACCGGCGCTGCAGCTCGTCGGCGCTGAAGTCGATCACCGCGTCGAGCAGGGCCTCCTTCGACGGGTACCAGTAGAGGATCGCCTGCTTGGTGACGCCGAGGTCGCGGGCGAGCGCGTCGAGCGACGTGCCGTCGATGCCCGTGGTGCCGAACGAGCGGAGCGCGGCCTCGAGGATGCGATCAGCGGTGCGGCCGTTCCTCACGCGGGAGAAGGTACGACCACCAGCGACCGGATCGTCGCCATGACCTCGTCGGTGTTGGCCCGGTGGTCGTCGCCGGAGAGCCACAGGGGGTCGTCGGCCACGTTGCACACCACGGTCTTGCGGCGGAACGGGTTGAACCGCGGCAGGCGGGCGTCGTGGGGCATCACGTGCGCCGTCCCGGTGAGCGCGGCCGGCACCACCGGCACGCCGGCGCCGACGGCCAGCCTGGACACGCCGGTGCGGGTGGGGCCGGTGGTGCGGGGGTCGTGGGGGTCGATGTGGAGCTTGCCCTCCGGCATCACGACGATCGGGACCCCGGAGCGCAGCGTCGCCAGCGCGGCGTCGACCGAGGTGCCGCCGCCCGCGACGCGGTCGACCGGGATGGCGCCGATGGCCCGGGCGAACGGCGCCGTCCACCGGCCCTCCACGTACTTCCGCTCGATGAGGATGCGGGGGTGGTGCCCGAAGTGGTGGAGGCAGATGAGCCCGGCGACCACGTCGAACATGCTGCGGTGGTTCACGGCGATGACGCCCACCTGCAGCTCGGTGGCGCAGCGGCCGCCTCGGATGTCGAAGCGCACGAACGGCCAGGTGAGCACGCGGGCGATGCGCGCCAGCCAGGCGAGGTTGCGCTCAGGCTTCACGGTTCGCCCACCACTCGCCGAGCACGACCCGGCCCTCGCGCTCGCCCACCCCGATGAGCTCGTCCATGCGGGAGAAGTCGAGCATGGGGAAGCGGCCGACGTCGGGTCGGACGAGCACGTCGCCCACGTCGGTCGCCACGCTGCCCCCGCCCAGCTCGGTGAGCCGGGTGAGGATCGACAGGATGCCTGCGATCTGCGGCGAGCGCCGGCGGGGGTGCAGGCGGTCGAGCAGCACCCGCCACCCGTGCACGACGGTGGAGTCGGGGAGGTCGCCGGCGTCCATGCCGCGGTGCACGCCGACGTCGACCGCGACCACCGTGATCCCCTCGTGGGCCCGGCGCATCTCGGCCACGGGCAGGTTGTCGACGAGGCCGCCGTCGACGAGCACGTCCCCGCCCTCGGCCACCGGCGGGAAGATCCCGGGGATCGACATGCTCGCCCGCACGGCGCGCCAGCCCCGGCCCCGGCGGTGCACCTCGGGCCGGTTGCGGGACAGGTTCGTCGACACGCAGTAGAAGGGCAGCCACAGGTCCTCGATGTCGACCTCGCCGGCCGCCGCCTGCAGTCGCTCGGTCATGCGCCGGCCCGCTGCCAGCGACGTGAGGGGCACGGTGGGGTCGAGGGGGCTGCCCTGGGCCACCATCCCCTCGTGGAGGGCGGTGCGCACCTGGTCGGCCGACCACCCGCGGGCGAACGCGCCGGCCACGAGGGCACCGGCGCTGGTGCCGCCGACCGCGTCGACGGGGATGCCGAGCTGGGCCATCGACCGGACCACGCCGATCTCGGCCGTGCTGCGCGCCCCGCCGCCGGACAGCACGACGCCGATGGCCCGGCCGGTGAGCAGCCGGGCGACCCGGCCGGCGTGCGCGTCGTCGCCGACGCGCACGTGGTGGTGGCGGCGGACCTCGCGCCCCTCGAGCCACCGGCTGGTGCCCCGGGGCTCGTCGCGCCACGTGGGGTGCACGAGCACCAGCTCGACCGGCACCTCCACCTGCTCCCGGTGGGCGGCGAGGACCGCCTCGACGGCCGTCGCCGCCGGCCCCTGCTCGGCGTCGGCCACCAGCACCACCACGTCGGACTGGCGGAGGAAGCGGGGGGTGGCGTCCCCGTCGCCGGCGTCGCAGCGGAAGACGACGAGGTCGTGGTCGGCCTCGAGCGACTGGACCCACGCGGCGTCGCTGCCGCCGGCGGGCCGGTCACCGGGTCCCACGACGGTGGCCCGCCCCACGACGCCGGCCAGCGCCTCGGCGACCGCCGCCGCGCCCGCGGACGCCGGCCCGGAGGCGTGCATCGGGACCACCGCCACCGTGGCGACCGGCTGCGACGCGCCCGACCGCTGCCCGGCGGCGAGCATGCGCCGCACCACCTGGGCGGTGACCGGCCGGAGGAACGACGGGTGCTCGGCGACCAGCTCCTCGAAGGCGGCGACCGGGAGGTGCCACAGCTCGGTGTCGCGGAGCGCCACGACGGTGGCGGTGCGGGGCTGGTCGGTGAGCAGCGCCGCCTCGCCCACCACCTCGCCCCGACCGATCTCGCCCAGCACCACGACCCGTCCTCCGTGGTCGTCGTCGACGGCGAGGCGGGCCTGCAGGCGCCCGGCCTCCACGAAGTGCACGCCGTCGGCCGCGTCGCCCTGGCGCATGAGGACCTCGCCGCCGGACAGCGAGTGCGGCACCAGGCGCGCCACCAGCGCGTCCCGCACCTCGTCCGGCAGCCCCCCGAGCAGCGAGCTGCCCTCGAGGACGCCCGCCCCCTCGGCCTCCACGGCCGCAGTCTGCCACCGCCGGCTCCCTACCAATTGGTAAACAGCGGGTGGTAGACAGGTCGGCGATGCCGGGTCTCTCCATCGCAGGCGCGCTCGACGGCCAGCGCATCGCCATCACCGGCGGCACCGGGTTCCTCGGGACGGCGCTCATCGAGCGGCTGCTCCGGCGGGCGCCGGGTTGCGAGCTGGTGCTGCTGATCCGGCCGAGCCAGCGCCGCACCGTCACCCAGCGGGCCCGCCGCGAGATCTTCAAGAACGACGCCTTCGACCAGCTCCGCGCCCTCTGCGACGGCGGCGACGAGTCCTTCGACGACATGGTCGCCCGCCGGGTGCAGGTCATCGCCGGCGACGTCGCCACCGACGGCCTCGGCCTCGACGAGCACGGCCGCACCGTCCTGGCCACGTGCGACACGGTGATCCACTCGGCCGCCACCGTGAGCTTCGACTCGCCGCTCGACTCAGCCGTCGAGGTCAACCTGCTCGGCCCGTCCCGCATCGCCACCACGCTCCAGGACATCGTCCGCGACCCCGACGAGCTCCCCCACCTCGTCGCCGTGTCCACCTGCTACGTGGCCGGCAACCGCAAGGGCGCCGCCCCCGAGGAGCCGGTCGACCAGAGCCCGTTCTGGTTCGGCGTCGACTGGCGCCACGAGGTCGCCGCCGCCCGGCGCACGCGCGCCGACGCCGAGGCCGAGTCCCGCACGCCCGACATGCTCGCCCGGTTCCGCAAGGACGCCCGCCGCGAGCTGGGCGCCGCCGGCACGCCCGCCCTGGCCTCGAAGACCGAGCAGCTCCGCAGCGCCTGGGTGAGCGACCAGCTCGTCGAGGCCGGCCGCGCCCGCGCCGCCTCCCTCGGCTGGCCCGACGCCTACGCCTACACCAAGGCCCTCGGCGAGAAGGCGCTGTTCGAGCAGCGGGGCCAGCTGCCGGTGTCCGTCGTGCGCCCGGCCATCATCGAGTCGTCGCTGGCCGAGCCCAGCCCGGGCTGGATCCGCGGCTTCCGGATGGCGGAGCCGGTCATCATCTCCTACGCGCGGGGCCTGCTGAAGGAGTTCCCCGGCGTCCCCGAGGGCATCATCGACGTCATCCCCGTCGACCTGGTCTGCGGCGCCATCTGCGCCGTGGCCGCCGCCGGCCCCGCCCGCAACGACGACGGCTCGCTGGCCGAGCCCCGCATCGTGCAGTCGGCGTCCGGCTCGGCGAACCCGCTCCGCTACCGGCGCCTCGTCGACAACGTGCGGTCGTGGTTCACCGAGCACCCGATCTACGACAGCGACGGCCAGCCGATCGTGGTGCCCGAGTGGAGCTTCCCCGGCCGCGGTCGGGTGCAGGCCCAGCTCGAGCGGGCCCGCTCCGTGATCCAGAAGGCCGAGTCGACGCTGCAGGCGCTCCCGCTGCGCGGCAAGCAGGCCCAGTGGGCCGCGACCCTCGAGTCGAAGCGCGAGGAGGCCGAACGGGCCCTCACCTACGTCGAGCTCTACGGCGCGTACGCCGAGTGCGAAGCGGTGTACGGCGTCGAGCACCTGCTGTCGCTGTGGGAGGAGGCCGACGACGCCAGCCGCGAGGCGTTCGGCTTCGACCCCCGGGTCATCGACTGGGACCGCTACATCCGCGAGATCCACCTGCCGTCGGTGGTCGAGCACGCCCGCGTGAAGACCACGCCCGGCAGCACCGACCGCGAGTCCCGCAGCAGCCGCCTGCGCCGCCAGGTGCTCTCCCCCGACCGCCACGTCGCCGCCTTCGACCTCGAGAACACGATCATCGCCAGCAACGTGGTGGCCTCGTACTCCTGGCTGGCCACCCGCCGGCTCCCGAAGGAGGAGCGGCTGCGCTTCGTGCTGCGCACGCTCGCCGAGGCGCCGTCGCTGCTCGCCCTCGACCGGCGCGACCGCAGCGACTTCCTGCGCCAGTTCTACCGGCGCTACGAGGGCGCCCCGGTCGAGCAGCTGGACGCCGACACGGTCGACATGTTCAGCCACCTCATCCTCACCAAGTCGTTCCCGGCCGCCATCCGCCGGGTGCGCGAGCACCGGGCCCTCGGCCACCGGACGCTGCTCATCACCGGCGCCCTCGACGTGGCCATCAAGCCGATCATGCCGCTGTTCGACGACGTGATCTGCGCCCAGATGACCGTGGCGCCCGACGGCACCTACACCGGCGAGCTCACCGACGTGCCCCCCACCGGCGAGGCCCGGGCCCAGGCGCTCGTCGACTACTGCCTCGCCCACGACCTCGACCCGGCCGAGTCGGTCGCCTACGCCGACTCCACCAGCGACCTGCCGCTGCTCGAGGCGGCCGGCTTCCCCGTGGCCGTGAACCCCGAGGCCCGCCTGTCGGCGCTGGCCCGCAAGCGCGGCTGGCTGGTCGAGCACTTCGACAAGGCCGAGGGCGCCCCCCACCCGCTGCTGCCCATCGGGCCGGCGTGGACGCAGGCCACTGCGAGGGTCGCCCGATGAAGGCGCTCCAGTTCTCCCGCAAGCCGGCCCGCTACGCGGCGGCGATGATCGCCGGCGCGCTCAAGCCGGGCGCCGGCGCCTCGGTCGGACCGATCCGGCTGCGCGACCTCGACGAGCCCGTCCTGCCCGCCGACGGCTGGGTCACGCTGCGGCCCCGCCTGTCGGGCATCTGCGGCTCCGACCTGTCCACCATCGACGGCCACTCGTCGCGCTACTTCGAACCGATCGTGTCGTTCCCGTTCGTGCCCGGCCACGAGGTCGTCGGCGAGCTGGACGACGGCACCCGCGCCGTCCTGATCCCCGTGCTGCACTGCGAGATCCGGGGCATCGACCCGGCCTGCCCGGCGTGCCAGGCGGGCGACGTCAACCGCTGCGAGCGCATCGCCTTCGGCCACCTGGAGCCGGGGCTGCAGACCGGCTTCTGCGAGGACACCGGCGGCGGCTGGTCCGAGCAGATGGTGGCCCACCCGGCGCAGCTCGTCGCCGTGCCCGACGACCTCACCGACGAGGCGGCCGTCATGGTCGAGCCCACCGCCTGCGCGGTGCACGCCGCCGAGGCGGCCGTCGCCCTGCACGGCGCCGGCACGGGTGATGGCCCGGTGGTCGTCATCGGCGCCGGCACGCTCGGCCTGCTCACCATCGCCGCCCTGCCCGCCGGCATGCCCGTCGTCACCGCCGCCCGCTACCCCCACCAGAAGGGGCTGGCCCGCGAGCTCGGCGCCACCACCGTCGTGTCCCCCGACGAGCTCAACGGCGCGGTCCGCCTCGCCACCGGCTCGATGAAGCTGGGCAAGGACCACGCCGTCGGCCAGCTCACCGGCGGCGCGTCGGTGGTCGTCGACTGCGTCGGCAGCGAGGCCTCCCTCACCCAGGCCCTCGAGGTGGTCGCCCCCGGCGGCACGATCCTCGTCGTCGGCATGCCCGCCACCACCACCCTCGACCTCACCGGCCTCTGGCACCGCGAGGTCGCCCTGCGCGGCGTGTACGCCTACCGCCGCGAGGACTTCGACACCGCCCTCTCGCTGGTCCGCCAGGCCGACCTCGGCCGGCTCGTGAGCGCCACCTACCCCCTGTCCCGCTACGAGGACGCCATCACCCACGCCGCCGAGGCCGGTCGCCGCGGCGCCGTCAAGATCGCCTTCGACCTCAGGAAGACGCGCTGATGCCCCGCCCCGGACTCGTCCTCGACGTCGACTCGTCGACCCCGCCCATCGTCTTCCACCACGGCGAGGGCTTCGCCCTCGAGAAGCTGCCGGCCGGCCGCAGCCGGGTGATCTACCCGCCGGAGCCGCTCGAAGGCCTCAAGGACGTCGACGCCTCGATCCGCCACGCGCTGGAGCACCCGCTCGGCGACAGCCAGCCCCTCTCCACGCTGCTGTTCTCGGGCATGAAGCTGACGATCTGCTTCGACGACATCTCGCTGCCGCTGCCGCCGATGAAGAAGCCCGACGTGCGCCAGCGGGTGATCGAGGCCGTGCTCGACACCGCAGCGGCGGCCGGCGTCGACGACGTCGAGATCATCGCCGCCCTCGCCCTGCACCGCCGCATGACCGAGGACGAGCTGCGCCACGCCGTCGGCGACCGCGTGTACGACGCCTTCGCCCCCTCCGGCAAGCTCTACAACCACGACGCCGAGGACCCCGACGGGATGCTCGAGATCGGCACCACCGAGCACGGCGAGCTGGTCGAGATCAACAAGCGGGCCGCCACGTCCGACCTCATCGTCTACGTGAACATCAACCTCGTGTCGATGGACGGCGGCTGGAAGTCCACCGCCACCGGCCTGTCCGGCTACCGGTCGCTGCGCCACCACCACAACGTGCACACCATGCAGCACTCGACGAGCTTCATGGACCGCCACCGCTCCGAGCTCCACCACAGCAACTGGCGCATGGGCAAGGTGCTGCGCGACGGCGGCGTGAAGATCTTCCAGATCGAGACCACGGTCAACAACGACACCTTCGGCACCCACGCCCTCGACACCGCCACGCCGCTGTCGATGCTGCAGAAGCGCGAGTGGGAGTGGACGGCGAAGGACCGGGCGTCGTTCCTCGCGATGCAGTCCGGACTGAAGCGCATGCCGGCCCGGGCCAAGCGGGCCGTGTTCCAGTCGTGGAAGGCGCCCTACGCCGTCACCTCCGTGCAGGCCGGCGAGGTCGAGGCCGTCCACGAGCAGACGCTCCAGAACACCTTCGCCCAGCACCTCGTGCCGGTGGAGGGCCAGACCGACGTGCTCACGATGGGCCTGCCCTACATCTGCCCGTACAACGTGAACTCGGTGATGAACCCGATCCTGGTGATGTGCCTGGGCCTCGGGTACTTCTTCAACATGTACCGGGGCAAGCCGCTGGTGCGCCAGGGCGGCGTGCTCATCATGCGCCACCCCACGCCGTGGGAGTTCCACCCGGTGCACCACCCGAGCTACATCGACTTCTTCGAGCAGGTGCTGGCCGACACCACCGACCCGGTGGAGATCGAGCAGAAGTACGAGCAGTCCTTCGCCGAGGACGAGTGGTACCGCCACCTGTACCGGACGAGCTACGCCTACCACGGCGTCCACCCGTTCTACATGTGGTACTGGGGCAGCCACGCCCTCCAGCACCTCGGCAAGGTGGTCATCGTCGGCGGCGACCCGAAGGCCGTGCGCCGCCTGGGCTTCTCTCCGGCATCGACGATGGCCGACGCCCTGGAGATCGCCTCCGACGTGGTCGGCCCCCAGCCGACGATCACCCACCTCCACAACCCGCCCCTCGTCATGGCGGACGTGACGTGAGCGTGCTCGACCGGCTGGGCGTGGAGCTGCCCGACCCGCGGCGCAAGCTCCGCCAGCTGACGTTCCCGCTCACCGCGCCCACGACGCCGCGCGGCGTCGAGCCTCTGCCCGTCGAGAAGAAGACCGGCGCCGACTACGACACCGAGTGGGCCCGCACCTTCCGCGCCCGCTGGGCCCGCACGGTGCTGCTCGAGGCCGTGCTGCGGCCGACGGCCGCCGTGGTCGCCCGGCCCGAGCGCAAGGGGCTCGACCGCCTCGAGGACCTGCGCCAGGGCGAGCGGGCGCAGCCGGTGATCTTCTGCGCCAACCACCACAGCCACGTCGACACCCCCGTGGTGCTCACGTCGCTGCCCGAGCCCTGGCGCTACCAGGTGTTCGTCGGCGCCGCCGCCGACTACTTCTTCCGCACGCGGGTCACCGGCGCCGCCGCCGCCCTGCTGCTGAACGCCATCCCGATCGAGCGGGCCACGGTCACCCGCCGCTCCGCCGACCTGGCCGCCCAGCTCATCGGCGAGGGCTGGTCGATGCTGATCTTCCCCGAGGGCGGACGGTCCCCCGACGGCTGGGGCCAGGACTTCCGCGGCGGTGCCGCCTACCTGGCCCGCCGCACCGGCGCGCCCGTGGTGCCCATCCACCTCGCCGGCACCGACCGCATCCTGCCCAAGGGCGCGAAGAAGCTGAAGCCCGGCCCCACGACGGTGACCTTCGGCGATCCGCTCCGGGCCGAGGAGGGCGAGGACACCCGCCGCCTCGCCGCCCGCATCGAGGCCGCGGTCGCCGCCCTCGCCGACGAGCACACGTCCGACTGGTACCAGGCCCGCACCCGGGCCCACGCCGGCAAGACCCCCGGCCTCGGCGGCCCCGAGGTGGCCAGCTGGCGCCGGGCGTGGGCCCTCGGCGACCGGGCCCAGCGCAAGCGCCGCAAGCCCGCCTGGCCCCCGCGCTGAGGGTTCAGGCTCGGCGGGTGATGAGGCTCACGCCGTCGCCCACCGGCAGCATCGCCACGTCGCAGTCGTCCCGCGACACGACGTGGTCGTTGAACTCGCGCAGGGCCGTGCGGTTCTCGTCCCCCTCGTCGGGGTCGACCACCGTGCCCGACCACAGGACGTTGTCGACGACGATCACGCCGTGGTCCGCCAGCCTCGGCAGCAGCAGGTCGAGGTAGGTGCGGTAGCCGGGCTTGTCGGCGTCGATGAAGGCCAGGTCCACCACCACGTCGTCCGCGAGACCGGCCAGCGTCTCGGCCGCCGGCGCGATGCGCAGCTCGATGCGGTCGTCGACGCCTGCCTCCCGCCACGCGTCGCGGGCGATCGAGGTCCACTCCTCGCTCACGTCGCAGCACAGCAACCGCCCACCCGGCGCCAGCCCCCGCGCGAT
The DNA here is from genome assembly GCA_035764875.1 of Acidimicrobiales bacterium. Taxonomy (GTDB): domain Bacteria; phylum Actinomycetota; class Acidimicrobiia; order Acidimicrobiales; family Salinilacustritrichaceae; genus Salinilacustrithrix. The sequence continues at coordinate 39,614 of DASTYO010000082.1, forward strand.
GCAGACCGACGAGTAGCCGGTGAACGTCCCGACCTCGACGGCGAACCGCGCCTGCACCATCCGCGCCAGCGCCGTGAGCATCGCCCCCTCGTCGGCGCCGATCTGCATGCCGGCGAAGTCACCCGCCTCCGCCTTCGTCCGCTCCGCCAGCGCCGGCAGCACCGGGTCGGGCACCGTCGTGTGCCCGACGACGTAGTCGTAGACCCGCTCGTCCATCTCGATCCATCGGCCCATGCCTTGCGAGCGTACGACCGCACCGAGCGGAATTTCGTCGACTGGTGACCACAGGTGTCACCAATCCACGAAATTGCGGCTCGCCCTACGACCCGTCGAAGACGAACTCGGTCAGGTGCGCCGGGAAGCGGTGCTCCGACCGGAGCAGCTGGTTGCCGTCGGCGTCGCGGCTGACCCGCTCGGCGACCAACAGCGGCGACCCGACCGGGACGCCCAGCACCTCGCTGTCCCGCTCGTCGGCGGCCGCCGCCCGGATCGTCTGGGTGGCGCCGGCCACCGGGACCGGGAGCAGGTCGTAGAAGGTCGACGACTCGACGTCGTCCCGGCTCAACCGGCGGCCGATCTCCGCCGGGCACCACACGGTGACGAGCGCGAAGGGCTGGCCGTCGGCGAGGTTCACCCGCACCACCTCGAGCACCTCGTCCCCGTCGAGGTCCGCGAACCGGAACGACAGCACCTTGCGCACCGGCGACCGACCCTGGCCCTCGAGCTCGGCCTCGATGGTGGACAGCGGGCCCAGCGTCTGGCGCACCCGGTCGGCGGGCACGAACCAGCCGAAGCCCTGCCGGGCGTCGACCAGCCCCTCGCCCCGCAGCACCTCCAGCGCCTTGCGGACCGTGACCCGGCTCACCCCATAGGATCCGGCGAGGTCGGCCTCGGACGGCAGCACGGAACCGGGGGCGCGTGCGCCCGACTGGATCTGCGCACGCAGGTCGTCCGCGATCGCCAAGTATCGGATCTCCCTCACTTGTATTAGAGTTGCATCATGCCTGTCACTTCGTCCACTCCCCTCGAGCTCGTCCAGGCCGTCTACGACCGCCTCCCCGAGTCCGCCGCCATCGGGCGCGAGCGGCTCGGCCGGCCGCTCACCCTCGCCGAGAAGATCCTCATCAACCACCTGCGGGACCGGCAGGGCCAGGAGATGGAGCGGGGTCGCAGCTACGCCGACTTCGACCCCGACCGCGTCGCCATGCAGGACGCCACCGCCCAGATGGCGCTGCTGCAGTTCATGACCGCCGGCCTCGACGAGGTGCAGGTGCCCTCCACCGTGCACTGCGACCACCTCATCCAGGCCAAGGTCGGGGCGCTGAAGGACCTCGAGGTCGCCGTCGACACCAACGCCGAGGTCTACGAGTTCCTCCGCACCGTGTCCGAGAAGTACGGCATCGGCTTCTGGAAGCCGGGCTCGGGCATCATCCACCAGGTCGTGCTCGAGAACTACGCCTTCCCCGGCGGCATGATGATCGGCACCGACAGCCACACCCCCAACGCCGGCGGCCTCGGCATGGTCGCCATCGGCGTGGGCGGCGCCGACGCGGTCGACGTGATGACCGGCTTCCCGTTCAACGTCCGCTGGCCCAAGCTCATCGGCGTCCACCTGAAGGGTCGCCTCTCCGGCTGGACCGCGCCGAAGGACGTCATCCTCAAGGTCGCCGAGATCCTCACCGTGAAGGGCGGCACCGGGGCCATCGTCGAGTACTTCGGCGAGGGCGCCGACCGCATCACGGCCACCGGCAAGGGCACCATCTGCAACATGGGCGCCGAGATCGGCGCCACCACGTCGCTGTTCCAGTTCGACGAGAACATCGCCGCCTACCTGAAGTCGACGGGCCGGGAGGCCATCGCCGACGCCGCGAACGCCGTGGCCGGCGACCTGCGGGCCGACCCCGAGGTGCTCGCGAACCCCGAGCAGTTCTTCGACGAGGTCATCGAGATCGACCTGTCGACCCTGCCCCCGATGATCAACGGCCCCCACTCCCCCGACCGGGCCCACACCGTGGCCGAGGTCGGCGAGCACGCCGAGGCCGAGGGCTGGCCGCTCGAGATCAGCGCCGCCCTCATCGGCTCGTGCACCAACTCCTCCTACGAGGACATCACCCGGGCCGCCTCCATCGCCCGCCAGGCCGCGGCCAAGGGCCTCAAGGCCAAGACGAAGCTGCTGGTCACGCCCGGCTCCGAGCAGGTGCGCGCCACCATCGAGCGCGACGGCCTGCTCCAGGACCTCGAGGCCATCGGCGGCGAGGTGCTGGCCAACGCGTGCGGGCCGTGCATCGGCCAGTGGTCCCGCCCCGACAGCGAGATCGACCAGGTCAACACCATCGTCAACTCGTACAACCGCAACTTCCCCAAGCGGAACGACGGCTCGGCCAACACGCTCAGCTTCGTGACGTCGCCCGACACGGTCATCGCCATGGCGCTGGCCGGCCGGCTCGACTTCGACCCCCGCACCGACGTGCTCACCAACGACGCCGGCGAGGAGGTCCGCCTCGACGAGCCCGTCGGCATCGACCTGCCGCCGCAGGGCTTCGACCCGGGCGAGGACACCTTCGTGCCCCCGCCCGCCGACGCCGCCGAGCGCGCCAAGGTCGAGGTCGTGGTGGCGCCCGACAGCGAGCGCCTCCAGCTGCTCGAGCCGTTCCCGGCCTGGGACGGCGAGGACTACCGGGGCCTGCCCGTGGCCATGAAGGCCCAGGGCAAGTGCACCACCGACCACATCTCGATGGCCGGCCCGTGGCTGCGCTTCCGCGGCCACCTCGAGAACATCTCCGGCAACCTCTTCGCCGGCGCGGTCAACGCGTTCACCGGCGAGGCCGGCACCGGCAAGGACCCGGTCGACCGCCAGACCAAGCCGTTCCCCGAGGTGGCCAAGTCGCTGCACCAGGCCGGCCGGCAGTGGGTCGCCGTGGGCGACGAGAACTACGGCGAGGGCTCCTCCCGCGAGCACGCCGCCATGGAGCCCCGGTTCCGTGGCTGCGTCGCCGTCTTCGCCCGCAGCTTCGCCCGCATCCACGAGACCAACCTCAAGAAGCAGGGCGTGCTGGCGCTCACGTTCGCCGACCCGGCCGACTACGACAAGATCGGCGAGGACTCCACCATCGACATCGTCGGCCTCGCCGACCTCACCCCCGACGTGCCCGTGACCGTGCGGGTCAACCAGCCCGGCGGCGGCGTCGACGAGTTCCAGGTGACCCACACCCTCTCGCCCGAGCAGATCGAGTGGTTCAAGGCCGGCTCGGCCCTGAACATCATCCGCCAGCGGGGCGCCGGCGCCTAGCCCGTGTTGCGCATGCCGGCGGCGACGCCGTTGACGCTCAGCAGGAGCGCGCGGCGGAGCCGCCGGTCGTCGGCGCCCTCGGCGTCGCCCCGCCGGCTGCGCTCGAGCAGCGCCACCTGCAGGAGGTGGATCGGGTCGAGGTAGCGGGCCCGGACCTCCAGCGTGTGGGCGATCACCGGCAGGTCGCCGAGCAGGTCCCGCCCGGTCAGCGACGTCACCGCCCGCAGCGTGCGCTCGTGCTCGGCCCGCACGACGTCGAAGAGCCGGCGAACTCCCGGCGGCACCAGCGTCTCGACGTAGCGGGCGGCGATGCCGAGGTCGGTCTTGGCGAGCGTCATCTCCACGTTCGACAGGAACGTGCGGAAGAACGTCCACTCGGCGAGCATCTCCGCCAGCACGTCGCCGTGCCCGGCCTCCACTGCGGCGTCGAGGCCCGATCCCACGCCGAACCAGCCGGGGATGATCTGGCGGGACTGGGTCCAGCCGAACACCCAGGGGATGGCCCGCAGCCCCGACAGCCCGGCGCCCTCGGTCGACCGCCGGGCCGGCCGGGAGCCGATGTTGAGCTGTCCGAGCTCCTCCACCGGCGTCGACGTGCGGAAGTACTCGGGCAGGTCGGGGTCCTCGACGAAGCGCCGGTAGGCCGCGTACGCCGCGCCCGACACCACGTCCATCACCTCGACCCAGCGAGCCCGGGTGGCGTCGTCGTGGCGGGGCCGCCGGCGGGCCACCGTCGCCTCCAGCACGGCTGACAGCGCCAGGTCGAGGTTGCGCTGGGCCAGCTCCGGCACGCCGTACTTGTCGGCGATGACCTCGCCCTGCTCGGTGATCTTCACCTCGCCCCGGATCACACCGGCCGGCTGGGCGAGGATCGACGCGTTCGTCGGGCCACCGCCCCGACCCACCGTGCCGCCCCGGCCATGGAAGACCCGGATGGCGATGTCGTGGCGGGCGGCGAGGTCGCGGATGCGCCGCAAGGCCTGGTGGATCTCCCACTGGCTGGTGGTGATGCCGCCGTCCTTGTTCGAGTCCGAGTAGCCGACCATCACCTCCTGGCCGCCGCGCAGGTCGACGAGGCGCCGGTAGGCGGGCAGCGAGAGCAGCCGGTCGAGCACGGGTTCGAGGTTCCGCAGGTCGTCGATGGTCTCGAACAGCGGCACGAACCCGAGGCGGGCGACGCCGGCCGACAGGTCGACGAGGCCCACCTCGCGGGCGAGCAGGACCGGGGCGAGGACGTCGTCGACGCCCTCGGTCATCGAGACGATGAACGACTCGACGACGTCGTCCCCCCGCCGGTCCATCTCCTCGCGCAGGCACCGGAACAGCGCCAGCGGGTCGTCGTCGGGCACCGGCGTGCCTGGCGGCGCCAGCGGCCGGCGGCTGTCCAGCTCCGCCACCAGGAGCGCCTCGCGCGCCGCCTTGTCCGCCGGGTACGTGGCCCCGCCGGCGGTGACCAGCCGCTCGAGCGACCCGTGCAGGCGGCTGGCGTGCTCGCGGATGTCGAGGGTCGCGAGGTGGAACCCCACCGTGCGCACGACCCGCCGCATCCGGGCCAGGCGCCCGTCGGCCAGCAGCGCGCCGTGGTTCGCCCGCAGCGAGCGGTCGAGGACGGCGAGGTCGGCGTCGAGCTCGGCGGGTCGGCGGTACGCCCCCGGCGCGTCCGGCCCGGCCGCCGTCGCCCGCAGGCGCTCGGCCACCATCGCCAGCCGCAGCCGGTACCACTCCCCCTCGTGGCGCCGGCCGAGCGGCTCGAACACGTCGGGCCGGGCCGCCCGGTCGGCCTCCACCGCGGCGCGCAGCTCGTCGCTCGGTCGGCGGATGCGATCGGAGGTGCTGAGCTCGGAGCGCGCCTCCTCCAGCTCCTCCCACAGCAGGCGCAGCGCCTTGCCCCGGTGCAGGTCGAGCACCTCCACCGTGGTGGCGGGCGTGACGTTGGGGTTCCCGTCGCGGTCGCCGCCCACCCAGCTCCCGAACCGCACGGGCGCGACGTCAGGCGCCAGCGAGGCACCGGCCCGCTCGAGGGTGAGCACCACGTCGTCGAGCAGCTCGGGCAGGGCGTGCCGCACCACCTGCTCCAGGTAGTACAGCGCCGAGCGGGCCTCGTCCGACGGGCTGGGCCGCTCCCGCCGCAGCTCGTCGGTCTGCCACATGGCATCGATGAGCTCGTCGATCCGCCGGTCGATGCGGCGCTGCTCGGGGCCGGTGACACCCCGGTGCGAGCGCTGCTCGAGGCGCACGGACACCTCGGTCAGCTTGTCGAGGATCGACCGCCGCGACGCCTCGGTGGGGTGCGCGGTGAACACCGGGCGCAGCTCGGTGCGGGCGAGCGCGTCCGCCAGCTCGTCCGGCGAGTGCCCGGCCTCGACGAGCCGCTCGACCGTGTCGGTGATGCGCCCGGCGTCGGCCCGGCGCAGGTTGAGCTCCTCGACGCGGTGCACCTGCTCGGTGGCGTTGGCGAGGTGGAAGTAGAGCGTGAACGCCCGGACCAGGCGGATGCCGTCGATGGTGGACACGCCGGCGAGCAGCTCGGCGAGCTCGGCGCCGGCCGCCTCGTCGTCGTGGGTGCGCATGCGGCGGGCGAGGGTGCGGACCCGCTCCACCAGGTCGAGCATGCGCTCGCCCTCCTGGCGGACGATCGCCTGCCCGAGCTGGTGCCCGAGCCGCCGGATGTCGTCGCGCATCGGCTGATCGGGGACGTCCACGCGGTCGACCGTAGCGGCGCGCCCGGCTCCACACGTCCGCAGCCACCTGACGGAACGTGGTGACAGGACCACTGTCCGTTTTGTACTGTTGTGGCCACGCAGCGTGAGTGCACGCCGCACGATCTCGGGGGCATCGACATGCAGCGGCGATCGAACGGACCTCGGTGGCGCACCGGCCTCGTGGCCGCGACGGCGCTGGCGGCGCTGGCGCTCCCCGGGACGCCGGCCATGTCGCTCGCCGGCGACCCCGCGGAAGCCGCGGCGCACGACCACGCCGGCCACCCGAACGGCGGGTGCGGTGCGCTCGAGGCGATCACGGTGGATGGACCCGTCGGGTGCACGCACGGCCCCGACCCCGCACCCCCGGGCATCGACATCTCCCAGCCCTGGCCGGCCCGGTCGAGCCAGCCCGAGTTCGAGCCGACCGAAGCCGCGGCAGTCGGGAGCGTGCCCTGCATCGGTGACGGCGTGAGCGGCAAGCGGGTCCAGGCCATCTACGCCCACCCCGCCGACCGCCCGAACCGGGCGTCCCAGGTCGTCCCCCAGATCCGCACCTGGGCGGCCGAGACCGACGCGGTCATCAACATCAGCGCCCAGAAGCGGGGCGCCACCCGCCACGTGCGGTTCGTCACCCGGTCCGACTGCACCCTCGACGTGAAGGTCGTGACCCTCACGGCCCAGGGCGACGACAACCTCACCAACACCGTCGCGGAGCTGCGCCTCCAGGGCTTCGACCGCACCGACCGCAAGTACCTGGTCTGGATGGACAGCACCGTGCTGTGCGGCATCGCCAGCCTGTACATCGACGACCGACCGACGAAGGACAACGCCAACAACAGCACCACGGCCCCGCCCACCGTGGCCCGCGTGGACAGCGGGTGCTGGGGGCTGGCCAGCCGCGGCCAGTCGGTGGAGGCCCACGAGCTGGTGCACGGCCTCGGCGGCGTGCAGCCGACCGCGCCCAACGCCACGGCGAACAGCCACTGCAACGACGAGTCCGACCGCATGTGCTACGCCGACGGCTCACCCGGCTACGCCGAGTGGACCCGGTGCGACGTCGCCCGCGAGGCGTTGCTCGACTGCGGCGGCGACGACTACTTCCACCCCTCGCCACCGGCAGGCAGCTACCTGGCCACCCACTGGAACACCGCGAACAGCGACCTGCTGGCGTCCTCCGACGTGCCCCCACCGCCCCCCGACAAGCTCACCCGGCTGGCCGGATCGACGCGGGTGGAGACCGCCATCCGCACCAGCCGCGACGCCTTCCCCACGGCCGACTCCGCCACGGCCGCCGTCCTCGCCAGCGACCGTTCGTTCGCCGACGCCCTCCCGGGCGTGCCGCTCGCCAGCGCCGAGGACGGCCCGCTGCTGCTCAACGGGCGGGACCGCCTCGACCCGGCCGTCGCCCAGGAGCTCCAGCGCGTCCTCCCCGCCCGGGCCACCGTGTACCTGCTGGGCGGCACCGGCGCGCTCGGCGACGCCGTCGCGCGCGGCGTCCAGGCGCTCGGCTTCACCACCACCCGCTTCGCCGGCGAGAACCGCTACGCCACCGCCGTCGCCATCGCCGAGCATGGCCTGGGCGCACCGGACACCGTCTTCGAGGCGACCGGGCACACGTTCGCCGACGCCCTCACCGGCGGCTCCGCAGCCGCCGCCGTGGGGGGCGCCATCCTCCTCACCGACGGGTCCACGCAGTCGGTGGAGACGGCGGCGTACATCGCCCGGCACCCCACGGCGCGCCGGTACGCCCTCGGCGGTCCGGCCCGCGCCGCCGACCCGGCCGCCACTGCCTTCGCGGGTCGAGACCGCTACGCCACGGCGAGCGCCGTGGCCCGGCACTTCTTCTCCGGTCCGCGGACGATCGGCGTGGCCAGCGGCCTGTCGTTCCCCGACGCCCTCGCCGGCGGGGCCAACATCGCCATCCGCAACGGGCCCATGCTGCTCGTGGCCCGGGAGGCGCCGCTGCCCGCAGCCACCGTCGACTACGTGCGCAGCCAGTCCGCCATCGACCACTCGGTGGTGTACGGCGGCACCGGCGTGGTGTCCGACCGGGTGGCGTACGAGCTCGCCAACCTCATCCCCGGGTGAGGGCCCTCAGGCTCCCGACGGCACCACCAGCGAGCCGTCGAAGACCCTGGCCATGGTCTCGGCGACGACCCGCTCGACCGACTCCTCGGGGAACAGCAGCGCCTGCAGCGTGCACAGGTGGATGAGCGACCGGGCCAGCCGCTCGTTGTCGATGCGCCGGCGCAGCAGCCCGCGCACACGCAGCTCACGGACGTGCTCGAGCACGAGCGAGGGCAGCGGCACGATGTCGCGGAGCCGGCGCTGGCGACCGCGGGTCCCCGACGGGCCGGCCTCGGTGACGATCTCCGACACGAGCGCCTGGGCCAGGCCCCAGTTGACCCTGATGAGCTCGACGTAGCGGGTGAGCACCTGCTCGATGCGCAGCAGCGGCCCCTCGTCCGCGGTGAGCGGCACCTCGGAGATCGCCCGCAGCTCGGGCACGTGCTGCGCCCACCCGGCAGCGGCCACGGCGCTGACCGTGCCGAACTGGTGGTACACGGTGCTCGGGCTGACCCCGGCGGCCTCGGCGACCTCGGCCACCCGCACGTCGGCGGGACTGCGCTCGGCGAACAGCGGTGCGGCCGCATCGGCGATGTGCCGCCAGGTCTCCACCCGTTTGCGCGGGCGCGCCACCGGCTGCCGCACGATGAGCTCGGCCTCGAGCGACGCCAGCTCCACGTGGGCCACATCGGCGCGCTCGGAGCGCGGCCGGGTGATGACGATGAACGCCGCGGCCATCGCGTCGACGTAGAGGTCCGGTCGCACGAGGTCCGGGGCCACCACCCCGATCATCTGGAGCCCTTCGGCCAGCGCGTTGGTCATCACCGTCATGTCGCGGCCGGTGAACGGGGGCAGCATCTCGCGACCCATGTTGTCGAGGGACACCTCGTAGACCGGCTGCACCGCTTCGATGAACGCCTGGTACGCGCCGCGCAGGATCTGCTGACCCGTGAGCTCGGAGCCCTCGCCGAGCGGTGCGTTCCTCGCCACCCAGAGCAGGTGCTGGAGCCCGGCGCTGGCGTCGGCCCGGGCGAGCTGGTCCCACTCGTCCGCGGCGGCGTGGCGGATCTGCTCCGCGGAAGCGTCGTCGATCACGGTCCCGGTCTCGTGGACGAGACGGGCGATGCGCTCCTGCCACAGCTCCTCGAAGCGGTGGGCGACCGCCTCGGCGAACTTGGCCCGGTTGGCGAAGTGGTGGAAGAACGAGCCGGTGGTGACCCCGACCGCGTCGGTGATCGTGCGCGTCTCGACGCTGGCGAGGAGCTCCTGGAGGCTCAGCGACAGGGCCTCCTCGATGCCCTGATCGACGAGCTGGCGGCGGCGCCCGTACGGCATGGCCTGACCGTAGCGACCCGAGATCGTCGATGATCGGCTCGGTCAGCATCTGCGATCGGCAGGACAGTTGCTCGCCCGCACCCGCGGTGACCTGCCACGTTGCCCCACCTCGCCCGGGGCGCACGTAGCACCTGCTATGACAGCCCATCGCCACGGCAACGGATTGCACGTTGCGTGGCGGCCGCCGGGCTGGTTCGATCACTGACAGCGGGAACCTGACGTGGATGCCGCGGCGGCCTCCACGCACCCGAACCGGCGAAGCGATCCTGGCGCACCCCAGGATCGCTTCGCCGCCGGGCGTTCCGCTCCCCGCCTGCTGGTCGCACTTCCCCCGCGACCGGCCGGCGGGGAAGGGCGGACGCTCAGGGCTGCTCGGCTCGCACCAGTGCGCCCTCGAGCAGGATCCCGAGGGTGTCGTCGATGATGCGCTCCACGGGTTCCGCCGTCGACATCAGCACGCGCATCGTCACCAGCTGCAGCATCGACCTGGCCAGGCTCTCGGTGTCGATGCGTCGCCGGAGCAGGCCGCGGGTCCGCAGCTCGCGGACGTGCGGGAGGAGCAGGGACGGCAACGGGATCGACGAGCGGATCTTGCGTGGGCGGTTGCGGGGCGGCGTGGGGCCCGACTCGGCGAGCACCTCGAGGATGAGGCCCTCGGCCGCGCCCCGGTTGGCCTTCGCCAGCTCGACGTAGCGGCTGAGCACCTGCTCGAGGCGCAGCATCGGACCCTCGCTGGTCGTGAGAGCACGGGTGGAGATCGCCTCGAGCTCGGCGAAGTGGCGCGCCCACGTGGCCGCCGCCACCGCGCTCACCGCCCCGAAGTGGTGGTACACGGTGCTGGTGCTGACGCCGGCCGCATCGGCGATCTCGGAGACCTTCACCTCGCTGACGAGTCGGTCGACGAACAGCGGCTCGGCGGCCTCCGCGATCTGGCGCCACGTCTCGGCGCCGTCGCCGTCGGGCGGCCGGGAGGGAACGGTGGGCGTCGCCGGCTGGCGGCCGAGGTCCACGAGCTCACGGCGGTCGACCTGCTCCCCCACCGGCCGGGTCATGCCGAGCACGATGGCGGCGAGCGCGTCGTTGTAGAGGTCGTCGCGGACGGCACCCGGGTCGACGCTGCGCCGCATCTCGAGCCCGTTGCCGAGGGCGGTGAGCACCACGGCGAGGTCGACCTCGGTGTACGGCGGCATCATCTCCCGACCGATGGCGGCCCGAGACCGCCGGTACGCCGGCAGCACCCCGGCGTTGAGGTCCTGGTACCGCTCGGCCAGCACCTGCGCCCCGGTCCGCGACGAGCCCTCCGCCACCGGCTGGTCCCGCACCGCCCACAGCAGGTGCTGGAGTCCGGCGGTGGTGCGCTCGGCCTCCAACGCCCGCCACTCCGACTCGGTCGACTCCTTGAACGGCTTGCCCGCTGTGAACGCCTCGATCACCGCCAGCGACCGCCGGTTGGACTCGCCCCACAGCTCGACCAGCCGGTCGATCACCGCCTCGGTGAACTCGGCCCGGTTCCGGAAGTGGTGGAAGAACGACCCGGTCGTGACGCCGGCGTGCTGCGTGATCGACCGCGTGTCGACGCTCGCCAGCAGGTCCTGGAACCGCTGCCCCAGCGCCAGCCGCACCCCGACGTCGACGAGCTCTGCACGCCGATCCCCTGCCATGCGCGCACCCTACGCAGCCGGTCACCGCCCGTGGCCACCCGATGACGGATGCGCCGCATGTTGCTGCACTCCTGGGCTGCCGGTGTTACAAGGCGAAGTGACAACCGACTTCTCCCAAGGGGGCGAGGAGATGAAGAAGCTGGTCGGGACGGCGGTCGC